>JAJDTN010000428.1 GCA_022827165.1 Candidatus Latescibacterota bacterium | reverse complement strand
TCGGCGAGCATCTGCGGTCGTTGGTCCGCCGCATCACCGCGGCCATGTCCCCGGAGATGCGGCGGTTCCTCGAGCGGGCCTCCGACGCGTACGTGCCCTTGGCGCGGGGCTACAAGCCCTACGAGGACGCCCGGGAGATCGTGGAGAAACTGGACGAGGCCATGCTGAAGCGCCGCGTCTGCCGGGTGAGCTACCGGTCACCCAGGGCCACGAAGGCCGGAGAGTACGGAATCGAGCCCTTGCGCTTCCTGCCGTACCGCGGCGGCCTGTACGTGATCTCCCGCGTGCCCCGGTACGACCGCTTGATCACCCAGGCCGTGGAGCGCTTCGAGAAGGTGGTGGTGACGGAGGAGAAGTTCGACCCCCCCGACCACCTGCCCATCGACGAGCGCGTGAGGGACGCCTTCGGGGTCTCGTACGAGGAGCCCATGGACGTGGTGGTCCGCTTCGCCGCGGACCAGGCGCCCTACGTGCGGGAGCGCATCTGGCACCCCAGCCAGAAACTGGAGGAGCTGCCCGACGGCCGCGTGGTCCTGCGCCTGCGGGCCGGCGGGTTCTTCGAGATCCGGAGCTGGGTGCTCAGCTTCGGCGCCGCCGCCGAGGTGCTGGAGCCCGAGGAGCTGCGCGAGGCGGTTCGGGCGGAGATGCGGGCGGCCCTCGCGTTGGGGGAGGAGGGTGCGACGTGATCTGTCGCAGGGGTGCACCAAGTTCGCCTCAGGCGTCGGGCACGCCTCAATCGGGAAAAGCGTCACGCGAAGGGCATGAGCACCTCAATCTGGACCCCGGAAGCGGATCACCGCCTTCGGACCTATCTGGCGACCCGGGGCCCAGAGGGACCCCCCTGCTCCTTGATGGCCATCAATCTCGCCCTCAGCGGCCGGCCGACGCGCGCCGTCCCGGAGTGCATGTCCGTTGCGATCGCCTATTGGATCATCTTCATCCAGAAGGAGATGCCGGGGGAGATGCGCAACAGCAGCCTGGAAGGACCTCCTTCCACGGGCCCTCATGACGGGTCGGCATCGGGAGCAGGAACGTCTGAACGCTCTGCTCGATTGGGCATGGAACTCTGTGCTTCCCTTCCTGCAAGGTCTTGCCGACCGAAGGGGATTCGGTGGCGAGTGGAGGAGAATGTGCGCGGCCCATGGGGACGGCGATGAGGTCAGGATGGCCGCCGCCAGGGATGCTGGAAGGGCTGCCAGACGTGCGGGGAGCCATGCCGTCTTCCGGGCAGCCGAGGACGCGGCGTGGGCTGTCTACTGGGCGAAGGATGCCCGGGGCGAGTGCTTTTCCGGACTGAGGGTCAGGTGGCGCACATTCGCCGCTGCCTCCACCGTGGCCGAGGTCCCCAAGGAGGCTGCCAGGGCGATCGGGGACGCCGCCGCAGACTCCTCGGTGGCGGCTGCCACCACGGCCGGCCGAAGACTGGCTGACACGCTGACCGTTGGCGGAGCCGCAAGGGCCGCCGCCATATCCGGCGCCTGGTCCATCTTCAATCCGGTGGAGATGCTGCGCCGGGCGATCTGGGCGGGATCGGCTTGATGGGCTTCGCGACGTGCTACGCTGCCCTGTACCTGGTCGATGGTGCACTCGCCGACCAGGGGTTTTGCCTGAGCATCGGCCAATAGCGACGACCCCCCCAAAAAAACCGAAGGCCGCGACACGATCTGTCGCACCTCCTGGGTAGGTTGGAGATATCCCAGCCCCCATCCCCAGGAGGATGCCCATGCTCAGCGCCTGCGAACGTCAGCTCCTGTTCTCCTACCTCTGCAACGCCGCCTCGCGCATCCACCACTCCAGTCCGGAAGCGGAGAAGCTGGCCGAGTGGGTCGTCGAGAACTGGGACCTGGCGCTCACGGACAACAGCGAGGAGTTGGAGGCGTACCGCCCGTACAAGCACGAAGAGATGTCGGAGCGGGAGTGGCGGAGCCTGCGGGAGGCCCTTGAAGGGGGGCTTTCCGCCTGTGGAGGCTCACCGCCCGACCGCACGGCGCGCCGGCTCCAGACTCTCGGTCGGAAGCTGGACCTGGCCGACGAGGATGTGGCGATCCTCGAGTTGCTGCTGCGCTGCCATGTGCAGCCGGTTCTGGAGTCGCTGGCCGAGTCGCTCGGTGACCATCGGCGGAGCCGGTGCCTCAACATCTCCAACCCCTACCTGGTCTGCCTCCTCGGCCTGCCGTCCGGCCGGTTCCTGTCCCGTCTCACGGCGGATGCGCCGCTCGTCGGGGCCGGGCTCGTCTCCGTGGAACACGACGGTGACCTGGAGATCGTCCACAGGCTGCACCGGCTGATCCACCTCCCCGACGACGACGACCTCGATGTGCGCCGCCTGCTGCTCGACTCGGCGCCGCCGGGAGAGCTGGAGTGGTCGGACTTCGATCACGTGGCCAAGGAGCGTGACTACATCCTGCGGATCGTGGAGGGTAGCCTTCGCACCGGCAAGGGGTTGAACGTGCTGGTCTACGGCCCGCCGGGCACGGGCAAGACGGAATTCTGCAAGACCCTGGCCGCGCGGCTCGGGGCGGACCTCTACAGTGTCGGCGAGACCGACGAGGACGGCGACGAGCCCGCCCGGCACGAGCGCCTCCAGGACCTGCGGTTCGCCCAGCGTCTGCTGGCCGGGGGCAAGGGGTCGGTGCTGCTCTTCGACGAGATGGAGGATCTGCTCGCGGACCGGGGCCCTGGCTGGATGCCCTTCCATCCCTTCGCCTCCTCCAGGCTCCGGTCCGGCGGTTCCAAGGCGTTCATGAACCGCCTCCTCGAACGCGCGCCGGTGCCCACCTTGTGGACCTCGAACTCCGCCCGGGAGACCTGCTCCGCCGTCCTGCGCCGCATGAACTTCGCCCTGGAGCTTCGCCCGCCGCCGTGCCGGACGCGGGCGCGAATCTGGCGCCGGGAGCTGGAGCGGCATGGCATCGAGGCGACCGAGGAGGACGCGGGCTCCCTGGCCCGGGAGTTCGACGTGACTCCGGGTCTGGCCTCCGGGGCGGTGGCCGCGGCCGGTCTCTGTGGAGGTGACCTGGCCGCCGTGCGCCGCGGCGTGCGCAGCCTGTCCCGGGTGATCTCGGGCGACAGACCCCCCGCGGCGCAGGGAGCGCCGGAGAGGTTCGACCTCGGTCTGATCCAGGCCGACGTGGACCCCGCCGGGCTCGCCGGACGCCTGGAAGCAACCGGGGAGAAGCAGTTCTCTCTCTGCCTGCAGGGCCCGCCCGGCACCGGCAAGAGCGCCTTCGTCCGCTACCTGGCCGAGCGCCTCGGCCTGCAGGTCACCCAGAAGCGGGCTTCCGACCTGATGTCGATGTGGGTGGGCGCGACCGAGCAGCAGATCGCCGCCGCCTTCGCCGAGGCCCGCGCCGAGGAGTCGATCCTCGTCTTCGACGAGGCCGACTCGCTGCTGGCCGACCGCCGCGGCGCCGTGCGTTCCTGGGAGGTGAGTCAGGTCAACGAGATGCTGACCTGGATGGAGAGCCATCCCCTGCCCTTCGCGTGCACCACCAACTTCGGCGAGCACCTCGACCCCGCCACCCTGCGGCGCTTCACCTTCAAGGTCTCCCTGGACTACCTCACCCCCGTCCAGTCGAGAGCGGCCTTCCGCGCCTTCTTCGACCTCGAAGCTCCGCCGGAGGTCGAGGCCCTCGTCAACCTGACACCGGGGGACTTCGCGGTGGTGCGCCGCAAGGCGGAGATCCTCGGCCACCTGCGGGATCCCGAGGGATTGGCAGGATTGCTGCGCGCCGAGTGCGAGGCCAAGCCTGGCCGCCGCGGCACCCTCGGATTCGGGACTTGAGATGACTTGGAGGAGAGGGAACCCTTGGGCGGCCCATGGGTATATTCGTAGATGAAGCCGCCAGTGACCTGCCGGGATCGCCGCGGGACCCACGGTGGCCGCTTGGCACAGCGCAGAGGAGCCCCCATGCCCACCAGATGCATCACCCCTCTCCTCCTGTCGGCCCTGGTCCTGGCCGGCTGCGACCGTTCGACGGACCCGGACGAAGGCGAGTACCTCGAGACACGGGAGGTGACCGTCGGCCCCACCCTGGCCAAGTGCTACGGCGTGGGCCTGCAGTCCTGCATGTTGGTGGACGGCGAGTTCTTCTACGACGGCATCGAGGGCTTCCAGTACGAGCCCGGGTACGACTATCGCCTGCGGATCGGCAAGTACGACCCCTGGGGCGGCGGCGAACCACCCCAGGACGCCGGCCGCTACGCCTACCGCCTGCTGGAGCAACTGGAGAAGACCCCGGCCCCATCCACCCCTGCAACCCTGTCCGTGGGCCCGGCGCGGGTGATCTGCTACCGCAGCGACGACTTCTGCATGGTGGTGGACGGCGCCCCGTACGACGACATGATCACCAGCTTCGAATACGAGGCCGGCTACCACTACGTCCTCGAGGCCGACAGGTATTCCGATGGCCGCTACGTGCTGAGCGAAGTCACCTCGAGGACCGAAGCATCGGGCGCGGAAGAGGAGATCACCGTGGATCGGCACAGGGTCGAGTGCGGCGACGGTTATCCCGGGTACTGCAAAGTCGTCAACGGCGCCCCCTTCCGCGGTCAGATCGTGGGCTTCCATCCCTTGCACGACTACAGCTACCGCCTCCGCGTCGAGAGGTTCCGCATGTTCCCCGACGGCACGACGACCGGGTCACCCGAGGTCCCCGCCCACGGCTACCGCTGGCTGCAGACGCTGGAGAGCACTCTCGAAGAGTGATTCGCCCCTGACCCGCCGCGTGTGACCATCGGCCGGCTCGAGTTGACTCTCGGGCCGGCCGATTGCCGTTCTGCATGAAGCCCTTCGCGAGGGTTTCCTCTTGCCCGCGACGCGATCTGTCGCACCACCTGCGCAGATTTCATCTCCGAACCCCAAACAAGGAGATGTCCATGCGCAGCAGAATGACCTTGGTCTTCGTTCTGTCCGCCCTCGTCCTTCTCGCCTGCCAGGGTCCGGAAGGGCCGATGGGACCCGCGGGGCCCCAGGGGCGGCCGGGGGAGACAGGTTCCGCGGGCGAAGCCGGACCGCAGGGCGAAGCGGGGCCCCAGGGGGAGGCCGGTCCGCAAGGAGAGATGGGCCCGCCCGGGGAAGGGATCCTCATCGAGCGGCGCCTGACCGGCTCCCTCTACGACGAGGACGGCACCATCTTCATCGAGGATGACCGCATCACCCCGACGAGTTTCCGGGCTCTCTACCTCAAGGCCGCCGATCTGGAATCCGAGATCGACATATTCGTCCCCCTCGACTACCTGATTGTCTCCGCGGTCTCCATCCTGCCCGAATCGGAGGAACTGGAGACACCGATTCTCGCCCTCGGAGAG
>JAJDTN010000210.1 GCA_022827165.1 Candidatus Latescibacterota bacterium | reverse complement strand
CCTGATCACGATCAAGGAGGAGACCTACTGGCCGGGGGAGTCGAAGTACCCTCCCGTGCTGTCCCCGCCGCTGGCCCGGCAATGTCCCCCGGGCACCAGGCTGGAGATCCGCGGCTTCACCGGGCCGTACACCCTCTCGGCGGCCGCCGAGGGCACCCGCCGGATCCTCCACATCTGCGCCGGCTCCGGGATCGTCCCCAACTTCGCCCTCATCAAGCACTCCCTGCACGCCGGCGACGGTCTGCGCCACGTCCTGCTCTACAGCAGCAAGACGAAGGGAGACATCATCTACTACGACGACTTCGCCCGTCTCGCCGAGCGGCATCCCGAGCACCTCGAGATCCTCCACTGCATCACCCGGGAGGACCCGGCGGGCGTGGAGCCGCGGGCGCGGCGGGGGCGGATCGACCTCGAGCTGATCGAGAGCTGCATCGATCCGGAGGAGTCGATGGTCTACTGCTGCGGGCCCGGGGTGCTGCCCTGGGAGCGGAAGGAGGCCCGCGAACGCGGCGAGGAGCCGGAGCCGAAGTTCGTCGAGCACATGATGGCCATCCTGGCCGAGGTCGGGATCGAGGACAAGCGGATCAAGCGCGAGAGCTGGGGATAGGGACTGGTGCGCAGGTTCGCGTACGACGGGCGCGCCGGGGCGCCTGGCTCGCAAGGCGCGTGAGGAGAGAGGCAGGGGACTCACCGACAGAGTACGACGCCTCGAGCCGGGATTGCATCGGCGAGAGAATTCACGCGAGACCACGCGAGCAGGCCCCAGGCGGTCCCGGGGCCCGGAACCGTTCGCCGGCGGGCCTCAGCTCCTCCGGCGGCCGGCAGTAGAGGCTGATCCGCGAAAGCTCGACGGGGTGGCCGCAGCTGACCAGCATGGCGTGCAGATGGTAGCCCATGTCTCCGGGCCGCGGCGGCTCCTGCCCGGCCGTCGGCGGTCGGGGCCGGCCCCCCGCGATGTAGAGCGGTTCCCCCACCAGCGGAAACCCCGCCGCCGCCAGATGGATGCGGATCTGGTGCGGCCGCCCGGTGGGGATCTCCACCTCCACCAGAGTGGCGCCGTCCGCCGGTCGGCGCTCGACCACCCGGACGTGGGAGACGGCCGGCCGGCCGTCGGGGCTGGCGGCGAAGACCCGGCCGGGATGGGAATGGGCCACGGGTCCGATGGGTGTCTCCACCGAGAACCGGTCCTCCATGCCGAGGCCCTGCACGAGGGCGCGGTAGAGCTTGTGGACGCGGCGGTTCTCGAAGGCGGACGCCAGTCCCCGGCGAGCCTCCGCCGAACGCGCGAAGAGCACGATCCCCGAGGTGCCGCGGCCCAGCCGGTGGGCCGGCGCCGGGCTGCCGCCCAGACGTTCCCGGACCGCGTGCAGAAGGGTGTTCTCCAGGAACTCGGCCGCCGGCAGGACCTGCAGCCCCGGCGGCTTGGCCACGGCGAGCAGGTCGCCGTCGTCCCGGATCACGTCGAAGCTGCGGGGCGCGGGGGGCTCGGTCCAGGGGGGCCGGTGGTACTCCAGCCGCTGGCCGGAGCGCAGCCGCGCCTCGGGACCGACCCGTCCGTCAGGGCCGCGGATCCGGCCCTCCTCCAGCCGCCGGCGCCACTGCGCCTCGGAGGAGTGCGGGTAGCGGCGCACGTAGAAATCGAGCGCTTTCCAGCCGGCCGCCTCCGCGTCCACGGCGTCCGGGTAGACCCATCCGCGGTTGCGGCGGCGGCTCCATCCCGGCCTGTCGGCGGTTGACTCCAGGGAGCTCAAGAGTTAGTATTTATTGGTTATTTTGGAATAATTATTGATTCGCGGAGCGCCCCCGTGAGCGGCCCCACGATCTTCATCGACGGTCAGGAAGGTACGACGGGCCTGCGCATCCGCGAGTTGCTGGCAGGACGCGCCGATCTCGACCTGCGCCTGATCCCCGACGAGGACCGCAAGGACCTGGGAGCGCGGCACCGCCTCCTGAACGAGGCCGACGTCGCCATCCTGTGCCTGCCGGACGCCGCCGCCGCCGAGGCCCTGGAGCTGCTGACTCCCGGCTCGGGCACCCGCGTCATCGACACCAGCACCGTCCGGCGCGTCGACCCCGGCTGGGTCTACGGCCTCCCGGAGCTGTCCCCGGAGCAGCGCCAAGCGATCCGCTCGGCGCCCCGGGTGGCCAACTGCGGATGCTACCCCGTGGGCTTCATCCTCGCCGTGCGTCCGCTGATCGAGGCCGGTCTCCTCGACGCCGCCACGCCCCTCACCGTCAACGCCGTCTCCGGCTACTCCGGCGGCGGCCGGCGCATGATCGAGGAGTACCGGGACCGCCCCGGCGCCGACGGCGAGGCGGGTTTCCCCATGTGCCTGTACGGCCTCGAGGGCGATCACAAGCACCTGGCGGAGATGCAGCGCTTCAGCCTCAGCGAGCACCCTCCCCTGTTCGTTCCCTCCGTGGACCACGCCTTCTGCGGCATGCTCACCAGCACCCCCATTCCGGCCGCGGCCTGGCGCCGGACGGGTACGACGGCGGCCGAGGTCTTCGAGGTGTGGGCGGACCGCTATGCCGGGGAGCCCTTCGTCCAGCCCGTCGATCCCGCCGAGGCGCCGGACCATCTGCGCGGCGGCAGGTTTCTCGATCTCGGAGGCGCCAATCTCACGAACCGCCTCGACCTCTTCGTCTTCGGCCGTCCGGAAGTCGGACTCGTGCTGGTGGGGAGGGAGGACAACCTCGGGAAGGGGGCCTCGGGCAACGCCGTGCAGTGTCTGAACCTGATGCTGGGCGTGGACGAGACCACCGGGCTGACGGCCTGACCCGTGGCCCTGTCTCTCACCGACAGCCACTGCCACCTCGACCAGTTCGACCCCCCGGAGTCCGCCCTCGAGGAAGCGGCGGAGGCCGGCGTCGATCGCCTCGTCGCCGTCGCCCAGGACGCGGCCTCCATCGAGGCCGTCCTCGACCTGGCCGGCCGCTTCCCCGGCCGCGTCATCCCGGGCCTGGGGGTCCATCCGGTGGAGGTGACCCGGCGCGGTCTGGCGGGGGTCGAGCCCGACCTGGAGCTGCTCGCAGCCCGCCTGGCGGAAGCCGCCGTCGTCGGCGAGACGGGTCTGGACCACAAGTGGGCGGTCACCCCCGATCAGCAGGCCGAGCAGACCCGGGCCCTGGAGCGCCACTTCGAGCTGGCCCACCGCCACCGCAAGCCGGTGAACCTGCATTCGCGGCGCTGTCCTCGGCAGGTGATGGAGGCCGCCGCCGCCTTCCACCGGGACACGGGTCTGAACGCCCAGCTGCACTGGTTCACCCACTCGAAGAAGCTCGTGCGCATCTGCAACGACGAAGGGCTCTTCATCTCGGTGGGACCCTCCGTGATCTCGGACCCGGCCGCCGCGGGGGTGGCCCGTGAGATCGACGACGACCTGATTCTGCTCGAGACCGACGCCCCGGTGCCGGTGGGAGGAGCGGCCGGTCACCCGCGCAGGGCGCGGGAGGTGGCCGAGGAACTTGCCCGCCTCAAGGGCGTCGACATCGAGGAACTCGCCGTCCGCCTGGAGCGCAACCGGGTCCGCTATCTCGGTTGACATCGGCCTTCCGGGGAACCTCTCGTGAGACGAATCTGCACCATGGGCAGCGGCTACGTCGGCCTGGTGACGAGCGCCTGCCTGGCCGATCTCGGCAACGCCGTCGTCTGCGTCGACATCGACGACAGCCGGGTCGACCGGCTGCGCGATGGCCACCTGCCGATCTACGAGCCGGGCCTGGAGGAGCTCGTGGGCCGCAACCGGGAACGCGGAAGGCTCACTTTCTCCGCCGACGTCGCCTTTGCCGTCAAGTCCTCGGAGATCGTCTTCATCTGCGTCGGCACGCCCTCCCTGGCGACGGGGGAGGTGGACATGTCGTGCGTCCATGAGGCGGCGCGTTCCATCGGGCGCTACGCGGAGGACTACAAGATCGTCGTCAACAAGTCCACGGTCCCCGTGGGCACCGGCGGCGAGGTGGGGTCGATCATCGCCGCGGAGCGGCCGGAGGCCGACGTGGACGTCGTCTCCAACCCCGAGTTCCTGCGCGAGGGGTCGGCCATCGACGACTTCCTGCATCCGGACCGGGTCGTCATCGGCGCATCCAGCCGGCGCGCCAGGGACGCCGTCATCGACCTCTACCGGCCCCTCTACGAGCGCGACGTGCCCATGGTCCTCACCGACCTGCAGAGCGCGGAGATGATCAAGTACGCCTCCAACGCGATGCTGGCGGCGAAGATCTCCTTCATCAACGAGATCGCCCGCCTGTGCGAGGCCTGCGATGCGGACGTGACCGCCGTGGCCCGGGGCATGGGCCTCGACGACCGCATCGGTCCCCGCAATCTCGGCGCCGGCGCCGGCTACGGAGGCAGCTGCTTCCCGAAGGACGTGCAGGGGCTGGCGGCGACGGCGCGCGAGAAGGGGGTGGACGCCCCGGTGCTGCAGGCCATCGACGGCAGCAACGCGATGCAGCGCCGGCGCATGGTCGGCAAGCTGCGCGGTCTGCTGGGCGGCTTCGAGGGCCGCACGGTCTGCCTGCTGGGACTCTCCTTCAAGCCCGACACCGACGACATCCGCGAGGCGCCGGCCCTCGAGATGGCCGAGACCTTGCTGCGCGAGGGCGCCACGGTGCGGGCCTACGACCCGGCCGCCATGGACCGCGCCACGGCGATGCTCCCGGCCCTGGGCTGTTGCGACGATCCCTACGGCGCCGCGGAGGGGGCCGATGCCCTGGTGCTGATGACGGAGTGGAACGAGTTCCGCAACCTCGACTGGCCGCGCATCCGGGCGGTTCTCGCGGCGCCGAGGCTGCTGGACTGCCGCAACCTCTACGACCCGGGGGAGATGGCCGGGCTCGGCTTCGAATACGTCAGCGTCGGCCGTCCGGCTCCCGGTCCCGGCGAGGACGCGCCCGACGCGAGGGGGCGGGTCCAGCCGGGGCGTCTGGCCCCGGTGGGCTGAAGATGGGCAGATCCCTGCTGATCACGGGCGGCTGCGGCTTCATCGGGGCCAACTTCGTGCGCCGCGTGCTGCGCGAGCACGCCGACTACGAGGTCGTCAACCTCGACAAGCTGACCTACGCCGGGAATCCGGCCAACCTGAGCGACATCGAGGCGGACCCGCGCTACCGGTTCGTCCACGGCGATATCTGCGACGCCGGCGTGGTGGACCCCCTGGTGGCGGAGGCCGACTGGGTCGTCAACTTCGCCGCCGAGAGTCACGTGGACCGCAGCATCCTGGGCAGCGCCGACTTCCTGAGCACCAAC
>JAJDTN010000415.1 GCA_022827165.1 Candidatus Latescibacterota bacterium | reverse complement strand
TCGAAGGCGCCGTCCTCGAACGCCACCTTCCGGCCCGTCAGAAGGTCCCTCACGCTCCGGGCCCGCCACGCCGGCTGCAGAGTCGCCCGGGCCGCGCTCCGCTCGAGGTTGAAGGCGAAGATCAGCCGTCCGCCGCGGCGGGACCCGCGGACGGTGGTGACCAGGCGGCCGCCGGCCACTGCGACGGGAGCCTGGATGCCGGCCTCCTCCACCAGGCCGAGGACCAGACCGGGATGACCGGCATCCCGGAATCCCGCCGACAGGGTCAGGCCGTACCAGGTGAAGCGGCCGTCGCCGCTGCGCACGGCCACCACCCGGCCGCCGAGGCGCGCGATGGCCGTCGAATCCCCTTGCGGCTCGAGGACGGCGTAGCCGCACGGCGTGGTGACGGGCACCGGCCCCCGGGGCGTCTCCAGGAGATTCTCCCCGCGGCGGATGTCGTCCGGGGTCACGGCGGAGAAGTCCTCGACGCGCACCCCGAGGCGGCGGGAGAACCCCTCGGGCGGGGCCTCGCTCGACAGGCCGTTCTCCTGGTAGAGGCCGAAGCTGCCCTCGGCGACCAGCCGCGTCTCCGGACTCTCCTCGAGGGTGTGGTCGATGCGGTCCCGTGCCTCGCCGCTCATGAGGGCGAGATTGGGCAGGAAGAGGAGGCGGTATCCCGACCAGTCGATGCGCGGCGACACGATGTCGGCGGGGATGCCGTGCCGCCAGAGGGTCCGGTAGACCCCGCGCAGATCGGCGTTGAAGCGCCCGGTCTGGCCGTTGAGGCCGAAGAGTTCCTGCGACTCCGGGTGGTAGACGATGCCCACCTTCGCGGGCGGGCACTCCAGGGGCAGGTGGTCCTTCATCGCCTCGATGCGGTCCACGGCGGCGGCCACCGCTCTCAGGCGCTCGGTCGGTCTTCCGTCGAGGGCGGCGAGGTTGTACCCGGGTGACTCGAAGCTGAGGTACTCGGGGCGGTACTGCCAGAACATGCATCCGGCGGCGCCTCCGGCGAGGGTCATCCACAGCAGGGTGGTGAGCTCGCGCGGATCGGACTGCTTCTTCCAGGTCACGCCGCCGGGGGACATGCCGGCGTAGATCTCCTCGTTCCACCAGCGGCCGTTCACCCCCTGGCCGCGGGATAGGTCGAAGCTGAAGGCCCGGTCGGCGAGCGGGTACGGGTCGTCCGCGGTGAGCAGGTTGTTCGACGACATGGACATCCCCCAGCTGTCGACCTCCCGGGCGCACTCCTCGTCCCAGGGGCGCGGCGTGGAGGCGGCGTGGGCCCGGATCTCGTGGAGGGGGTCGATCCTCCGGGCCTCGGCGACCATCCATCTCAGATGGCCGACCAGGTTCAGGCGGTGGAAGCGCAGGTAGAGCAACATCTCCACGACGTTGTGATTCGAGCGCGGCGGCTCGACATCCTCCCAGTCCCGGTAGCGGCGCAGGACCCGGGCGTTCAGCTCATCGAGGGTGAAGCGCTCGCGCAGCCAGGCCTTGTAGCGGGCCCGGGTATGCTCGCAGTAGCAGGGCAGGCCGTCGCCGCGGCGGGGCCACGATGGGCTGACGCCGTCCCACAACCCCCAGACGAGCAGGTTGGGCCGGTCCCTGTAGCGGTTGACCACGTGTCTCAGGAGAGCTCCGCCGCGCTCGCGCCAGGCCGGATGGTCGCAGCAGTGGGTCATCGCCCCCTGGGGCGTGGCGGGGCTCGCGTCTCCCAGGCTCGGCTCGCCCCGGTGGCTGACGGTCCGCATGTCCGGGTGCTCCCGGAGCAGCCACTCGGGGCAGGAGCCGTGGGTGGCGAGGGTGATGTCCATCCACACCGACAGACCGTGCCTGGCGGCCAGATCGAAGAGCAGGTCGAAGTCGTCCAACTCGTAGACCCCCGGCCGCGGCTCCATCCAGTTCCAGTAGCTGAAGCTGCGCACCACGCGGAGACCGGAGCGCCGGATGCGGGCGAAGTCATCGTCCCATGTACGGGGCCCCGGGATCGGCGCGCGGTAGTACTCCACGCCGACCGGAAAGGGTGTCTCCGGATGGGGCTTGAATGCGGGCATTGAAGAAACCTCCCGGCGCCACTAAGCTCTTTTCGATGAACATCTTGGGGATCTCCGCCTACTACCACGACAGCGCCGCCTGCCTCGTGCGGGACGGGGAGATCGTGGCCGCGGCCCAGGAGGAGCGCTTCACCCGCAGGAAGCACGATCACGAGTTCCCGCAGAACGCCGTCGACTTCTGCCTCGACTGCGGCGGCCTCGAGCCCGGAAACCTCGATCTGGTCGCCTTCTACGACAAACCGCTCCTCAAGTTCGACCGCCTCCTCGAGACCTGGATCAGCTTCGCCCCGAGGGGCTTCAAGCTCTTCCTCATGGGCATGCCCTTGTGGTTGAGGCAGAAGCTCCACACCCCCCGGGAGCTGGACCGCGGCCTGCGCGGCGGCTACCAGGGGCGCTACCTCTTCCCCTCCCACCACGAGTCGCACGCGGCCAGCGCCTTCTACCCGTCCCCCTTCCAGGAGGCCGCCATCGTCACCCTGGACGGCGTCGGCGAGTGGGCCACGGGCACCATCGCCCTGGGCCGCGACCACGAGATCGAGATGCTCAGGGAGATGCGCTTCCCCCACTCCCTCGGCCTGCTCTACTCGGCCTTCACCTACTTCACCGGTTTCCGGGTCAACAGCGGCGAGTACAAGCTCATGGGCCTGGCGCCGTACGGCGAGCCCGTCTACCGCGACCTCATCGTCGAGGAGCTGCTCGACATCAAGGAGGACGGCTCCTTCCGCATGGACATGTCCTACTTCGGGTTCTGCCATACCGATGTCATGACCACGCCGAAGATGGACCGGCTCTTCGGAGGACCGCCGCGGCAGCCGGAGGGCGAGATCACCCGGCGCGAGATGGACCTGGCCGCCTCGATACAGGCGGTGACCGAGGAGATCGTGCTGAAGATCGCGGGCCACGCCCACGAGCTGACGGGCGCCCGCCACCTGGCGATGGCCGGCGGCGTGGCCCTCAACTGCGTCGCCAACGGGCGCCTGCTGCGCGAGGGGCCCTTCGAGGACCTGTGGGTCCAGCCCGCCGCCGGAGACGCGGGCGGCGCCCTCGGAGCGGCCCTGTTCACCTGGCACCAGCTCCTGGGCCACTCGCGCCGCGCGGCGCCCGGGGACAGTCAGGGCGGATCGCTCCTCGGCCCCCGCTTCGACGACGACGAGATCCGCCGGGCCCTGGACGCGGCCGGGGCGGTGTACCGCCGCTGCGACGACGAGACCGAGCTGATCGACCGGATCGCCGAGCTGGTGGAGCAGGAGAAGGTGGTGGGGCACTTCGCCGGCCGCGCCGAGTTCGGTCCCCGGGCCCTCGGCAGCCGCTCCATCCTCGGCGACGCGCGATCGGCCGAGATGCAGTCGGTGATGAACCTCAAGATCAAGTTCCGCGAGTCCTTCCGGCCCTTCGCTCCCGCCGTCCTGCGCGAGGACGTGGGCGAGTACTTCGAGATGCGGCCCGGATACAGCAGTCCC
>JAJDTN010000307.1 GCA_022827165.1 Candidatus Latescibacterota bacterium | reverse complement strand
GTTAGAATTCCACGGCGAGGACGCCAGTGATGCTGGTGTCCTTGTCGTCGGTGTCGTAGGCCTCGTCCTGCTGCCACTCCAGCGAGACGCCGACTCCCTCCATCAGCTCCACCGACACACCCATGATGACGCGGGCTTCGGCGAGGTCGAGGTCGGCCGCCTCCAGCGTCCGCGAGTAGCTCACGGCAGCCCCGGCGCCCTTGCCCAGGAGCTCGAACTCGTACCCCGCCTCGACCATCCAGGCCGACGGCTGAGAGCCGTTCTGCTCGTCCAGGGCCCTGACGTACTCACCGATGAGCGATATGCCGTTGACGCCCACCACGGCGCCGGCGGTCATGCCCGAAAGCTCGGAGAAAGCCTCGGAGTCGGCCACGGCGTCCGAAAGGATCTGGCTGAGGTACGAGGCACTCAGGTCGAGTGTCGCCTCCCATGGGGTCTCCATTTCGAGGGAGTAGCCCGCGGACGCGCCGAAGTTCTCGAACTTTTCGTTTTCGGCCTCACCGACGAACAGCGACCCCGTCAGCGCGCCCGAGGAAAGCTCCACGACCGCCGCGGCCGGACCTCCCCCTGTCTCTCCCAGCTCGAGGGTGAGGGAATCGTGATGGTGACCGAGCACGGTCTCGTAGGTGCCGAAGGGCAGCGTCAGCCTGCCCGCGGTCACGGACCAGGGACCGTCCGGCGGCCCCATGGTGACGGTGGCGTCGCCCAGCACGATCCTGTCCTCGTCGTCGAAGTCCGCTTCAATGACCACCTCGGCGCTGGTCCAGTCGTTCACCTCGACCCCGATTGCCAGCTCAGCCGTTCCGATACCGACGCTGGTCGTGCCGTCCTCGCCGGCGGGTTTCTCGTGAACCCCCTCGACCTCCAGGGCGCCCCCGACCGACACGCTCTGGGCCCACTCCGTGCCGCCGCTCAACTCGGCGATCTGCTTGTCTTTCTCCACGATCACCTTGTCCTGATCGGCAACCCGTTGCTCAAGATACTGTATGCGTTTCTCCATGCTGGAGAGGCGCTCCTCGACTGACTGCTGCGCTAACGCGGGCGCGCCCAGGACAAGCGCGGCAACGCCTGCCAACAAACAGATTCGTAGCCGTAGCTTCATCGATGCAGTCCTTCCGTTGATGGATTCGGCCCGCAGGGCCCGTGGCGACCGGCAGCGCCGTGCACGGGAACGGTATCACGGGAGTCTGGCTCCCTCCGGTACCCGGCCCGTACACGCGGTGCGGGCAGGGCGGGCTCGAAACCTGCCCTGCCCCCGGATGTGGCGCAGGATGTTACGGAATGCCTACACGGTCGAAGACTTTGATGGCCGTCGCCCGGTTCTTGGCGATCTTGACCATGTCGACGTCGTCGGCCTTGAACCTGCCCCAGGACTCCACCAGGCCGGACCAGGGCACGCCGGGCTTCACGGGATATTCGAAGTTCTGCTCGGCGTACATCTTCTGGGCCAGATCGTCGCTCAGGAATTCGAGCAGCTTGACCGCGTTGTCCTTCCGTGGCGCGTGCTTGGTGACGCCGGCGCCGCTGATGTTCATGTGGGCGCCGCGGCCCTCCTGGTTGGGGAAGAACACGTTGACGGCCTCCGCCCAGGCGATCTGCTTCTCGTTGGTGAGCATCTTGCCCATGTAGTAGGAGTTGCCGAGCGAGATGTCGCACTCGCCCGCGTGGATGGCCTTCACCTGGGCGCGGTCATTGCCCTGGGGCTTGCGCGCCAGGTTGGCCTTCAGGTCCTTGGCCCACTCCTCGGCCTTTTTCTCGCCGTTGTGGACCACCAGCGAGGCCAGCAGCGCCACGTTGTAGACGTGCTTGGACGAACGGATGCAGATGCGGCCCTTCCACTTGGGATCGGCGAGGCCTTCATAGGTCGACAGCTCGCCCGGCTTCACCCTCTCCTTTGAGGCGTAGACGATGCGGGCGCGCCGGGTGAGCCCGAACCAAAGACCGGCCGGATCCCGGTCCTGCGTGGGGATGTTCGCCATGAGCTTCTTGCTCTTCACCGGCTGCAGCACACCCGCCTCCACGGCGTCGTTGATCCGGCCGATATCCACCGTCAGGACCACGTCGGCCGGGCTGTTCCTGCCTTCCTTCTGCAGGCGCGTGATCATTCCCTTGGGCGCAAACACCACGTTGGTCTTGATCCCGGTCTGTTGGGTGAAGGCGTTCAGCATCGGCTTGATGAGGAAGGGCTGCCGGTAAGAATAGATATTGACCTCACCGTCCGCGACCGCGGTCGCGGCCATGCCCATGGACAGGATGGCTGCTGCCGCCACGGACACGAAAAGCCTTGTTCCTAAAGTTCTTTTGACCATTGTTATGCTCCCCCTTAATGAGTTGTTGCCCGCATCCATACTTCATTCATCACGCTAATGCAATACCTAAAATTAGGTTAATCAAATATTTTATTTTGCCTGAGAGTAAAGGCCGGACGGGTCCCCGAGGCCCGATCCGCCGCCCAGCTTGTATTCGCGGCGATGACCTTCTAATGTCCTGAACCAGGATCGGTGACATCATGTACCTGGACCGACGACTGCTCACCCATACCCGCGGCGTGCGCGTGCGTATCGCCGCGGCCGCCGTGCTCGGCCTGCTGGCCGTGGCTGCCGGGATCTCGCGGCTGGCGTTTTCCGGACTCATCATCGCCGGGGTCCTCACCGGCGCCGCCTTCGCGTCGCTGATCCCCTACCTTGCCGCCGTCGCCGGCTTCATCGCGCTGCGCGCCGTGTTCCAGTACCTGCGGGACATGGTGAGCCAGGAGACCGCCGCCCGGGTCAAGGAAGGGCTCCACGACAAGCTGTACCGCCACGCCCTCGACCTGGGCCCGGGGCACTTCGACCAGAAACGCACCG
Organism: Candidatus Latescibacterota bacterium; assembly: GCA_022827165.1. The sequence goes on along the minus strand of JAJDTN010000307.1, from coordinate 1,432 downwards.
GCGACGTCCTGTTGTCGCTGGGCGAGGGCGTCGAGCAGCTCCAGGTGTTCTACGGCCAGTTCCTGCCGCAGTTGGTGGTGGCCGGGGTCGCGCCGGTGCTGATCTTCTTTCTCATGGCGTCGTTCGACGTGGTCATCGGGCTCATCTTCCTCGTCTTCGCGCTGGTGACGCTGCTCGAGACGCCGCTGTTCCTGATGTTCACCGGGGAGAGCAGCCGGCGGCGGCGCGCCTCCTACGGCGCCTTCGGCGCCGACTTCCTGGACAGCATCCAGGGCATCGGCACCCTGAAGATCTTCGGCCGTACCCGCAGCCGCGGGGCACAGCTTGCGGAACGGGCGCGCCATCTCTACCGCACCACCATGGGCGTGCTGGCGGTCAACATGGTGTCGGTCGGCGTCACCACCTTCGGCATCCTGGGCGGCACCGCCTGCGCCCTGGCCTGGGGCGCCCTCAAGGTCAGCGACGGCGACCTGGAGATCCGCTCGCTGATCGTGATCCTGATCATGGGCGCGGAGATCTTCCGCCCCACCCGCGAGCTGATGGTCCTGTACCACCAGGGCATCAACGCCATGGCCTCGGCCGAGGGCATCTTCGCGCTGCTGGAGACGCCGGTAACGGTGCGCGAGCCGACGGCGGGCGAGGCAGCGGAGCAGACCTCCTTCGACCCCACCATCCGCTTCGAGGACGTGAGCTTCGCCTACCGCCAGGGTAGCCGGCCGGCGGTCCGGGAGGTCTCGCTGGAGCTGCGCGAGGGCGAGAAGCTCGGCGTGGTGGGGCCCAGCGGGGCCGGCAAGTCGACCCTGGTGTCGCTGATGCTGCGCTTCGCCGACCCCCAGCAGGGGCGCGTGCTCCTGGGGGGCCGGGACATCCGCACCATCCCGCTGCATGTGCTGCGGCGCCACATCGCGGTGGTGGCCCAGGACATGTACCTCTTCTACGGCACCATCGCGGACAACCTGCGCATGGCCAGGCCCGAGGCCGGCCCCGAGGAACTCGAGCGGGCGGCCCGGGCCGCCAACATCCCCGAGTTCATCGCCGGGCTGCCGGAAGGCTACGACCCCGTCGTGGGCGAGCGCGGCGTGCGGCTGTCCGGCGGCGAGCGCCAGCGCATCGCCATCGCCCGCGCCATCCTCAAGGACGCCCCCATCCTGGTGCTGGACGAGGCCCTGTCCAGCGTGGACGCCCAGAGCGAAGCGGTGATCAACGAGGCGCTGCGCAAGCTCATGGAGGGGCGCACCACGCTGATCATCGCCCACCGGTTGTCGAGCGTGATCCACGCGGACCGGATCCTGGTGCTGGAGCGGGGCCGGGTGGTGGAGACCGGCAGTCACGCCGCCCTGCTGGAGAGCGGCGGCACCTACGCCCGGCTCATGGCCGCCCAGGCCCAGGCCGGCGATGCCGAGGCCCTGGCCGAGCGCGAGGCGCCGGCCGC
>JAJDTN010000331.1 GCA_022827165.1 Candidatus Latescibacterota bacterium | reverse complement strand
AGGACGTGGCCGAGGCGGTCGGCGAGGCAGAGGATGCGCAGGGTGCGGATCGTGTCGGAGAACAGGGAGTGGGGGCCGTTGAAGGAGTGGATGAAGCCGGTGCCGGCGGCCGTCGGCGTCCAGCGCGCCGCTTGCACGGCGCCGGAGAGCTTGACGGCCAGCTCGTAGAGCTGCAGCTCCCGCGGGTCGTGGGGGATGCGGCCCTCCAGCATGAGGCGCCGCAGGTTGCCGTAGGTGGAGAGGTTGTTGAAGCCGTGGTCATGGACGCCCACGTGCGAGACGTGGGGCGCCATGCGCTCCACCGTGTGGGTGCGGCCCAGCTCGAGGAAGCGCTCGTCGCCGGTCATGTCGAACTGCAGCACGGCGCATCCGTACTGGAAGCCCTGGGTCCACTCCGTCCACCCGCGGGTGGTGTAGCGGCCGGCCTGCGTGTACACCGGGGCGCCGGCGGCCGGGTCCCAGCTGCGCTCGATGGAGAGGATCTTGCGGCCGCTGCACTCCAGGAAGCGGTCGGTGGCCGCGGTCAGGCTCTCGGGGGTGATGTCCGTGTCGATTCTCATGCTGCGAAGAATAGCCGCGGGGCCCGGGGCCCGCACGTGGCCCGCCGTGCCCGCTCCGCTTGACACCCGCCGCGCGCCGGGTGTGGTTTGCGCCCATGGATCGGCGCGACTTCCTGCGGGTGGCCTCCGCCGCCGGCCTCGGCCTCGGCGCCGGCCGCGGCTGGGCCGACCCCGGCCGCGTGCCCCGGCGGCCCCTGGGCGCCACCGGCGTCTCGGTCTCCGTCGTCGGCCTCGGCGGCATCACCGTGAGCGGCCGCGGCGAGGCCGAGGCCCGGCGCATGGTGGACCGCGCCTTCGAGCGCGGCATCGACTACGTCGACGCGGCCCCCACCTACGGCGACGCCGAGCAGCTCCTGGGCGCCGCCCTGGAACCTCACCGCGACCGCTGTTTCCTGGCCAGCAAGACCAACAAGCGCACCGCGGCCGAAGCCGGTCCCGAGCTGGCCTCCTCCCTGGCCCGTCTGCGCACCGACCGCCTCGACCTCTACCAGCTCCACGCCCTGCGCACCCGCGAAGACGTGGAGACCGCCTTCGGCGCCGGCGGCGCCATCGAGACCCTGCGCCAGGCCCGCGAGGCGGGCACGGTGCGCTTCCTCGGGTTCTCCGCCCACAGCGTCGAGGCGGCCCTGGCGGCGATGGACCGCTTCGCCTTCGACACCGTCCTGTTCCCCGTGAACCGCGCCTTGTGGTCCGCCGGCTTCGGCCCCCAGGTCGTGGCCCGCGCCGCGGACCAGGGCGTGGGGGTGCTGGCCCTCAAGAGCCTGGCCCGGGGCCGCTGGCCCGAAGGCGTGGAGCGCTCCCGGCCCACCTGGTACGAGCCCCATGCCGACCCGGGCCAGATCCGCCGCGCCGCCGCCTTCACCCTCTCCCGGGGCGCCGCCTCGCTGCTGCCGCCGGGCGACCCCGAGCTGTTCTGGCCCGCCGTCGACGCCTGCACCGCCCCGGCCGAGGCGACGCCCCCGGCGGACCCCACTCCGGCGGCGGCCGAAGATCAGGACGCCCAGGGACCCGAGGCCGGCGCCGGCGACCCCCTGTTCCGCTACCCGGCCTGGTCCTGAAGCCCCCGCGATGAACGGCGCCGACGCCCTCGTGGCGGCCCTGCAGGCCCACGGCGTGACCTGGATCTCCACCCTCTGCGGCCACGGCCTCAACGAGATCTTCGGCGCCTGCGGGCGCGCCGGCCTGCGGGTGGTCGACACCCGCAACGAGCAGACCGCGGCCTACGCCGCCGAGGCCTGGGGGCGGCTCAGCGGCGGCGTCGGCGTCTGCGCCGTCAGCTCCGGGGTGGCCCACGCCAACGCCCTCACCGGAGTGGTGAACGCCCACTTCGACGGCGCTCCCATGCTGCTGGTCACCGGCTCCGGGCCCCTGGGCACGGCCGGCCAGGGGCACTTCCAGGACTTCGACCAGGTGGCCATGGCGCGGCCGGTGTGCAAGTACGCCCGCGTCCTGGACCGCGCCGAGCGCGTGCCCGAGATCGTCCACGAGGCCCTGGCCGCGGCCGTCTCGGGACGCCCGGGGCCGGTGCACCTCACCTTTCCCATGGACGTGCAGACGGAGTCTCTCTCCGAAGCTCCGCCGCCGGTGCCCGCCCCCGTGGAGGATCGCCCCCCGTCGCCGGCGCCGGAGGCCGTGCGCCGGGCGGCGCAGCTGCTGGCCGAGAGCCGGCAGCCCCTGATCGTCGCCGGCAGCGGCGTGTTCTACGGCGGCGCCGGCCGCGAGGTGGCCGACTTCGCCGCCGCCTGGGCCGTCCCCTGCGTCGTGCCGATCTGGGACCGCGGCTCGGTGGCCGAGGCGCGGCCCGAGTACCTCGGCGTCGTCGGCGCCGCCAGCGGCGGCCCGGCGCTGCTGCAGGACGCCGACCTCGTCCTCATGCTGGGGGCGGCCGCCGACTACCGCGTCGGCTACCTGCAGTCGCCGCCGCTGCGGCCGGACGCCGCCGTGATCCGCGTCGACGTCGACGCCGAGCGGCTGCACCACATGGACCGCGCCGACCTGTCCGTCCTGGCGGGGCCCGCCCCCTTCATCGAGGCTCTGGGCGATGCCTGCACCGCCGCCGGCACCGCCGGCTTCGAGGAGTGGCTGGCCGAGACCCGCCGCCGCCGGGACGAGTTCGACGCCTCGGTGCGCGCCGACCCCGCCGCCGGCGCCCTGCGCGACGCGGGGCTCACCGGCCTGGAGGTCTGCGAAGCTCTGGCGGCGGAGGCCCCGGAGGAGGCGGTCCTCATCGCCGATGGCGGCAACATCGGCCAGTGGTTCCACCAGACCCTCGGCCGCCGCCGCTACCCCGGCACCTGGCTCACCTGCGGCGCCAGCGGCGTCGTTGGCTACGGCGTCGGCGCCGCCATGGCGGCGCGCCTCGGGTTCCCGCGCCGGCCGGTGGTCCTGCTCTCCGGCGACGGCGCCGCCACCTTCAACCTCACCGACCTGGAGTGCGCCGCCCGGCAGGACCTGCCCTTCGTCATGATCGTCGCCGACGACGAGGCCTGGGGGATCACCCTCTCCGGGGACCTGCGCGCCTATGGGGAGCCCCGGAGCAGCGGCCTCGGGCCCTTCGACTTCGCCGCCGCGGCCGAGGCCTGCGGCGCCCTGGGGGTCCGCGTCGAGGACGTGGACCACCTGCGCGAGGCCCTGCGCCAGGGCCTCCTGGAGTCGCGGCCGGTGGTCCTGCACGTACCCATCCGCGGAGGCCTGCCCCAATGACACGGACGACCCATCCCGACCTGGAGAGCTACCGCCTCGACTTGTTCGTCGACGAGGACGAGGTGTTGCGCAGCGTCATGCCCGAGGCCACGGCGGCCGGGGTCCCCGGGATCTCGGTGAGCGCCGACGCCGGCAAGGTGCTGCACCTGCTGGCCCGCGCCGTGAACGCCCGCCGCATCCTCGAGTTCGGGGCCCTGGCCGGATACTCGGGCATCTGGCTGGCCCGGGCCCTGCCCCCCGGCGGCCGCCTGATCAGCCTCGAGGTGGAGGAGAAGCACGCCGGTCTGACGCGGCGCAACTTCGAGCGCGCCGGCGTCGCCGACCGCGCCGAGGTCCGTCTCGGGCCGGCCCTGGAGACGATGGCCTCCGTCGAGCCGGAAGGGCCCTTCGACCTCGCCTTCATCGACGCCGACAAGGAGAACTACCCGGGCTACCTGGACTTCTCCCTGCGCCACGTGCGCGACGGCGGGCTGATCATCGCCGACAACGCCAACGGCCACGGCCACGCCCACGAGGTGCTGGAGCCCGGCGACGGCCGCCGCGGCATCCAGACCTACAACCGCCGGGTCGCCGACGACCCGCGGCTGGTGTCGCACATTCTCCCCGTGGGGGGGTGGCTGGCGGTATCGGTGGTCGGCCGGCGGGAGGGATGAAGGCCGGCGCGGGTCTCAGTACAGGATGCGGTAGAGGCGCTGTGGGTAGTCGGCCACGGCGGGGTGCTGGCGCCCCAGCAGGTGGAAGACGGAGACCATGGCGTCCTTGGCGGCCCCTTCCCGGAAGTTGCGGTCCTTCTCCACCACGGCGAACCACTCGCGCAGGGCCGTGTCGTAGTCGCTGGCGGCGGCGGCGCAGCAGCCCACGAGATAGCGGGCCTCCATGTCGTCGGGGTCGGCGAGCAGGCGCTCGGCGCAGGCCCGGGGGCCGCCGCCGCCCTCGCAGGCGGCGCTCAGCTCCAGGTGGTGCAGCAGGGCCCGCCCCTGCTCCCACTCGGGGGTCCCCTGCTCGATGCGGTCCACCAGGCTGCGCACGGCTTCCTCGCCGGCGTCCTGCATCAGGCGCACGCGGGCCATTCCCAGCAGGCCGGGGCCGCTGCTCTCGTCCTCGCGCAGGACCTCGGAGAACAGGTGCTCCGCCGAGGCCACGTCGCCCATCTCGAGCTGCTGCCGGGCGGCGTCGGCCAGGTCCCCCATCTCCTCGGCCGGGGTCGGCGGCGCCTCGGGCACGTGGCGCCGCAGGATCTCCTCCACCTGCTCGCGCGGCAGGGCGCCGGTGAACTCGTCGGCCAGCTGCCCGTTCTTGACGATCTTGACCGCCGGGATGCTCTGCACCCGGAAGGCCATGGCCAGATCCTGGTTGGCGTCGATGTCGACCTTGGCCAGCACCACCTTCGGTCCCATGGCGGTGACCGCGTCTTCCAGGATCGGGCCCAGGGTCTTGCACGGCCCGCACCACTCGGCCCAGAAGTCGACGACCACGACCTTGTCCCGCGATCCCTGGAGGACGACCTGCTCGAAGTTGGTGGCGTCGACCTCGACGACGCTGCCGCCGGAGGGCTGGATCTCCATGCTTGGGCTCCTTCGGTTCTGCTCGGTCTACTGGGCCCGGCCGCGCCCGGCCACGGGCCACTCGTCGACCACCTGTCCGTCCTTCAGGACGAAGATCCGGTCGTGGAGGTTGGTGGTCATGCCGCCGTGGAGGGGGATCCAGGAGAGGATCTGGCCGACCGAGAATGTATGCCCGGAGGCAGTGGTGTCCACGTGGCCGTGCTCCACCGACATGCCCTTGAGGTGGACCTCCGGATGCTCGAGGCAGTAGCCGTGGGGAATCGGTGGATAGCTGGTGAAGGCCTTCATCCCGGCGTCGACGATCGCCTGGCCCGGGACCGAGGTGGAGACGACGGTGGTCACCAGGCGCAGGGGGCAGCGCGACGGGTCGAGGTCTTCCCGCCGGCCGACGCGGGTCATGCCCTCCCAGGCGTAGGAGCCGATGCGCGTCTCGGTGCAGCCGATCGCCTTGGAGACCTCCTCGCTGCCGGTGCCGCCGCCGCTGATCATGTGCAGGGGCAGGCCGGCGCCGGCGATCAGCCCGCGGACCTCGTCGAGGAAGGGGCGGGCCCCCTCGCGGCTGGGGTAGGTCATGACGCCGAGGAACTCGGTCCCCGGCAGGCGGTCGATGAGCCGCGCCAGCTCCAGCGTCTCCCGCGGCGACTGCACGCCCACGCGGCCGCCGCCGGTGTCCATCTCGACGATCACCCTCACCGCGCAGCCCGCCGCCGCGGCGGCGGCCGAGATCCCCTCCACGGTGGCGGCGGAATCGGCGGCCACGGTGAGCGTCGTCTTTCCCGACTTCACCAGCTCCGTCAGCCGCCGCATCTTGGGGGCCCCGACGATGTTGTAGGGGATCAGGATGTCCTCGATCCCGCCCTCGGCCATCGCCTCCGCCTCGCCCAGCTTCTGGGCCACGATCCCCACGGCGCCGGCGTCGATCT
>JAJDTN010000243.1 GCA_022827165.1 Candidatus Latescibacterota bacterium | reverse complement strand
CGCCTGGAGCGGCTCGGGTTCCGCCTTGCGGGCGCCGCTTCCCCGGAGGACGCCGTCCGCCGTCTGCGCGACGCTCAGCAGCGGGTCATGGTGCCCGGCACTCTCGGACTCTGCCTGCTGGGGTTCGCCCCCTGGATCGCGGACAGCGGATTGGGCCTGCACCCGGAATGGAGCCGCACCTGCGGACTCGACGCGCTCGTACTCGCCGCCATGGGCGTGCACCTGCGGCAGCAGGTGCGGAGCAGGAGGTCCCTCGCCGGCCGCGAGGTGTTGGCGGTGATGGCCGCCGAGACGCGATTCGAGCTCGAACTCGCCGCCGACGTCCTGCGCCGGGCCGGCATCGACAGCCGGGTCCGCGACGACCGTGCGGTCGCCGCCACCGGCACCCTCGCCCTCTGGGAGGTGAGCCGCCCGCGGTGGCCGAGCCTGACGGTGTACCCGCATCTCGGCGGCGGTCGGGCGCTGCTGCTGGTGGACGCCGCCGAGGCCGGGGCCGCGGAGGGAGTGCTGCGGGAGGCCGGCCAGGCCGGGCAGAGATCAGACGCCGGCTGACTTGAGGGCGGACACGCTTGCGGGGCACCGCATCGTCACCAGAGCCGATTGACTCCATAGCGGTCGAAGGCCCTGTCGATCGACACGATCGCCAGGTCGCGCGACAGGGCCTGGGCGATGAGCATCCGGTCGAAGGTGTCGCGATGTGGGACGGTCAGGCGTCCGGCTCGCTCGGCATCGGCAACGCTGATGTCCAGCTCCTCGAACCCCTGGCTGGCAACGGCGCCGGCAATGTCGAGGGCCACAGCCTCGGTTACCGTCAGCTTGCCGAGCCGGAGCTTGGTGGCGATCTCCCAGGCGGAGGCCGCGCTGACCAGGATCGCGTTCGATTCGTCAGCCATCACGCGGCGCGCGGGGGCCGACAGCCGTTCGCTGTCCGCGAGCCACCACAGGAACGCATGCGTGTCCAGAAGCGCTCGCACCTCAGCTACCTTCCCAGGCTTCCAGCTCTTCTTCCGGCAGCGGGTCGAGGAAGCTGTCGGGAACGGTGACCTTGCCCTTCAGGACATCGGGCTGCCGCTTGCCTGGCGGCTTGCAGCCGACGAGCCGGGCCACGGGCTCGCCCCGACGGGCGATCACCACCTCCTCGCCGGTCTCGACTTGCGCCAGCAGCCGCGAGAGTTGGGTCTTGGCCTGATGAACATTGACGACAACCATGGCTCCTCGCTCCCCTTGAAGGGTGATCTTAGCTAGATATATAGCTAAGATTGGATCCCGGTCAAGGCCAACCTCCCGCATCACCCGGACCTCATTGCCGGGAACGGGATTGGCCCCCTCAACCCGATGGCCTATGATGAGGCGCCACTCCACGACTCCCCCTTCGCCACGGAGCCGCCAGATGGACGCCCGGTCTCCCCTCTTCATCCACTACGTCGCCGACATGGAGAGGGCGATCCGGTTCTACACCGGCGTCTTCGAGGCTCCCGTCGCCTTCCGGTCCTCCGGCTGGACAACCCTCGACTTCGACGGCTTCCAGCTCGCCTTGCACGTCTGGTCTCCGGAGCGATTGAAGGAGGTCCTGCTGCCCAACGCCGGGCTCTGCCTGCTGGTCGACTCGATCGAGGAGTTCCAGCGCGCCATCGAGTCCCGCGGCGGTTCGATGGAGAGCCTCCGGGAGCCCAAGGAGAACGTCCCGGTCCGGGTGGCCTCCTTCCGCGATCCGGAGGGCAACGGCTTCGACCTCCGGCAGGAGGTCGCCGGCTGATGTCCCGGGTGCGGCTGGCTCTCGTGGGCTGCGGCGGCATGTCGAGGTCGCACCTGCGCCGGTTCCACGTGCTCTCGGATCGCCTGGAGTTGGCCGCCGCCGTCGACGTCGATAAGGAGAAGGCCGCCGCCGTGGCCGAGATGATGCCCGGCGTGCGCACGGCCTCCGACTACCGCGAGGTCCTCGACGACGTCGATGCCGTCCTCCTCGTGCTCCCCCACCACGAGCACCACCCGGTGGGGCTCGCCTGCCTGCGGGCCGGCAAGCACGTCCTGCGGGAGAAGCCGATGGCCATCGGCGAGGCCGCCTGCCTGGAGCTGATCGACGCCGGCCGCGCCGCCGGGCGGGTGCTGATGATCGCCTACTGCATGCGCTTCCACCCCCTCGTGTCGGGCATGAAGCGGCTCATGGACGACGGCGCCGGCGGCGACATCTTCCAGGTCTCCATCTGGACCGAGCAGCTCACCCGCTACCACGAGGGCCACTGGGCCCTGAAGGCGGCCACCCTCGGCGGCGGCCAGTTCTTCAGCCACGGCTGCCACTACGTCGACATCCTGCTGTGGTACCTGGGGCGGCCGGTGCGCGGCGTGCACGTGGGAACGAACCGCGGCACCCCCTGGATGGAGCGCGAGGGGACGAGCAACGCGGTCATGGAGTTCGAGGGCGGCCGCCTGGGCTACCACTTCGGCACCTGGGGCGCCCGCGGCACGCGCCTGGGCTACGCCTTCCACGCCCACGGCACTGAAGGCATGATCGAGGCCGACATCCGCGGCGGCGAGCTGCGCCTGCTCAAGGGCGGCGAGACCGAGGTCGTGGGCCGCCACGAGACCGGCAAGCACACGGAGAACGAGATGGCCCACTTCCTGAACTGCATCGAGAGCGGCCGGGAGCCGCTCACCGGGGGACCGGCGAGCCTGCAGAGCCTGCGGGCGATCTGGCGCATGTACGAGGCCGAGGCCTCCGGCGGGATGGCTGATCTGCGCGGCCTGGGCCTGGACCAGGTGGACGAACGAGGGAGACTCATATGAGGTTGGGCGCCGCCCAGGTAGACATCACCCCCCGGGAGCCGGTCTGGCTCACCGGGTACGCGAACCGCGACCACCGCTCGGAGGGCTCGTACGCCCCCCTCCTCGCCGGCGCCCTCTACCTGGAGGGGGACGGGGACCGCGCCCTGGTGATCACCGCCGACGTCATCGGCTTCTCGCCGCCCTGCGACGCCGAGGCCCGGCAGGCGGTCTGCGACGCCACCGGCCTGCTGCCGCGGCAGGTGGTGCTCACCGCCACCCACACCCACTGCGGCCCCTTCTTCTCGCCCTGGAACATGCCCGGCGAGGTCGAGGCCGGGTACGCGGACTGGCTCATCGGGCGCCTCCAGGAGGCCGCGGTCACCGCCGCCGGCGCCGCCGTCGAGGGGCGGGTCGAGTTCTCCCGGGGGCGCTCGGCCTTCGGCGTCAACCGCCGCCTCCCCGACGGCCGCGGCGGGGTCAGCTTCGCGCCGAATCCCGAGGGACCGATCGACAGGGACCTGGACACCCTGTGGTTCCGCACCGACGGGGGGGACCTGCTCGCCTCCCTCACCGTGTACGGGTGCCACCCCACCAGCATCGGCGGCTACCTCGTGGGCCCGGACTACCCCGGCTTCCTCTGCCGCCACCTGGGGGCGCGCACCGGGGCGCCCGCCCTCTTCGCCACGGGCTGCGCCGGCGACGTGCGGCCGTGGTTCGGCGCCGGCGACCACGACGGCTTCGCGCGCCCGACGCTGGAGGAGCTGGAGGCGGCCGGGGCGGGCATGGCTTCGGAAGTGATGGAATCGCTCGACGCCGCCGAGGCCGTGGCCGCCGACGGCCTGCGCGTCGACCACCTGTACCACCGGCTGCCCTACGCCGGGCTCCCGTCGATGGAACGCCTGGAGGAGGCGGCGGGCAGCAGCGACGACCACTGGCGCCGCTGGGGCGAGACGATGCTGCCGCGGGCGAAGGCCGGGGCCCTGGCCGACGCCTGCGTCCACGAGATCCAGATGCTGCGGCTGAACCCGGACTTCCGGGTCGTCTTCCTCGGCGGCGAGGTGCTCTCCGAGATCGGCCTGCACATCAAGAAGGCCCTCGCCCCCGCCACGACAATGACGGTGGCCTACGCCAACGGCCTCATCGCCTACGTGCCCGGCGCCGCCGCCGTCCCCCTCGGGGGCTACGAGGTGGACGGCTCCTTCCACTACTTCATGAGGCCCGCCCCCTTCACCGCCGACTGCGAGAGGCTCCTCGTCGAGGGGACCGCCTCCCTGGCCGCCAGCCTGGGTTGAGAGATGCCATACGATCCGGAGAACCGCACCTTCGACTGCGACCCCACCCTGAACGACTCCCAGGTCCTCGATTTCTGCCGCGAGGGCTACCTGATGCTCCCCGGCGCCGTTCCCGACGAGATCAACGAGCGCGCCTGCCGCTACCTTAACGGGGAGATCCCCGTCGATCCGTCGTGGATGCCGGAGGGCCTGACCATCGAGGAGCTCGAGCGCATGCGCGGCACCCACGAGCCGAGCGGGATCCTGCTCGAGGACTGGTTCGTCGAGCACGTGCTGCTGAACCCGGCCCTGGCCGGGGCCATGCGCTCCCTCCTGGGCGCCCACGTCGGCCTGCCGGTCCTCGTCAGCAACCACAGGGTCGAGTGTCCCGCCGAGGCCCAGGGCTGGCACCACGACGCCGACCGGGTCTTCGGCCCGGAGCTGGAGTTCGCCGAGGTCTTCTACTTCCCCCAGGACACGCCGCCGGAGCTGGGGCCCACCGAGATCGCCCCGCGCACCCACATCTCCCGCAGCGACGGCGACTTCACCGGCGAGGCCGTCCTCGCCGGCGGGCCCGCCGGCACCCTGGGCATCCACCACCAGAGCATCCTGCACCGGCGCGGCGCCTCCACCGCCTCCGGGTTGCGCCACATGCTCAAGTACAACTACTGGCGCACCTCGCCCCCCTGCCGCGACTGGATCGACGACCCCGAGTTCGACCCGCGCACCGCCACGTACGGCGGCCACGCCCACTGCCAGTACGTGGCTCACATGTTCTGGTGGCTGCAGGGCAAGGGGGACGAGTACCGCATCATCGGGGGGCAGGGCTGGCCCTTCCGCACCCCGAACCAGATCGGCCCGTCCTACGGCTACGGACGGCCCGAGGGATACCAGCCCGACTGGCGCGGGAACCCGGACGGGTACTCGCGCTGAGGCGGTTCCTTCGAGTCTAGGCCGCCGGGGCGGCGGCCACGTCGGCGCTGTCGACGCTCCAGCACCAGAACTTCTCCGCGTACCCCACCACCAGCCGGGTGCCCTCGTCGTGGTCGACGTAGGGCGGGCGCGCCGGGCTGTACATGGTGTCGGTGAGGTCGCGGATCAGGGCCGTCTCCACCCCCCACTTCGCCATCTGCTTGATGCCGAAGCTGCGGTGGAGGACGCACATGTTGGTGTGCACGCCGAGGATCAGCATGCGGCTCACGCCCCGGGCCTGAAAGCAGGCGTAGACGAGGCGGCCGTCGTCGGAGATCAGGTCCCGCTCCGGGTCGATGTCGATGCCGGGGTGCTGGCTCGTCCAGGCCTTGTAGGAGTCGTTCTCGGCCACGGTGGTGCCGTTGTCGGCGGCGTCCACCGGTAGGGGCGGGTCGTACTCCGCCGCGGTACCCCCCGGGGCGAAGAGCTGCCCCACGAGGGAGCCGGGGTCCCGCGCCGCCGCCGGCAGCCCCTCCGCGGGATCGGCCGGCCCCGCCTCCAGGGCCCGGAGGCGGGCCGGGTGTTCCGCGTAGAACTCCATCGTCCCCGAGGGCGCGTGGACGATCTGCACCCCGGCGGCGCGGGCCACGGTCACTGTCTGATTCATGCGCGGCACCAGCGGCTCCATGCGCTCGCGGGCGCCTCGGCACCAGTGGCTGTCCCAGACGTCGCACAGCAGCAGGGCCGTGGACGCCGCTGGCCACGCCGCCTCCTCGGTGACCGTGCGCCACACGCGGTGGCCGCCCTCGTCGACGGTCAGCCGCTGTCGGCGCAGGTGGAGGTTCATCTTAGAAGGAGTCCTTCACGTCCATGGTCCGGGACGGCCCCTCCTTGACCCTGGAGGTGGCCACTCGCTTCTGCAGCTCGTCGTAGTAGAGGTCGGCGTCGACGGGGATGTCGACCCAGCTGTCGGTCCAGGTGGACAGGAGCATGGCGTTGAACAGCTCGACGCTGTGGATGCCGTCGAGGCCGGGGGCCAGCAGCTCGGTCTCGCCGCCGTCGCGGATCGCCTGCACCCAGTTGGCCGTGATCGTCCGGTGCTCGCCGTCGCCGCCGGCGGGCGGCACCTGGCAGGTCCACACATCGGGGCTGCCGAAGCCGCCGGGGTACTCCTTGAGGAAGCGGCTCACCGACTGCTCGGTGCGGTGGAAGACGATGCCGCCGTCCTCGGCGACGATCTTGCCGCGGTCGCCGGTGATCTCCAGGCGGTTGGTCCCCGGGGCGTCGCCGGTGCCGGTGACGAAGACGCCGGTGGCGCCGTTGGGGTACTCGACGAAGGCGGTGACGTCGTCCTCCACCTCGATGTCGTGGTGCTTGCCGAAGTAGCAGAAGCCCCGCAGGCGCGAGGGCATGCCGCAGACCCACTGCCAGAGGTCGAGGTTGTGGGGGCACTGGTTGGCGAGCACGCCGCCGCCCTCGCCGGCCCAGGTCGCCCGCCAGCCGCCGGAGTCGTAGTAGCTCTGGGCGCGGAACCAGTCGGTGATGATGTAGTTGGTGCGCTGGATCTCGCCCAGCTCGCCGGAGGAGACCAGCTCATGGAGCTTCCGCGACTGGCCGCGGGCCCGCTGGTTGAGCATCAGGGCGAAGACCGTCCCCGCCTTCTCGGCGGCGGCGTTCATCTGCTTCACCTGGCGCGTGTACACGCCGGCGGGCTTCTCCGACATCACGTGCAGGCCGGCCTCGAAGGCGGCGATGGCGATGGGCGGGTGCAGGTAGTGGGGGGTGGCGATGAGCACGGCGTCGATCTCGCCCGAGCCGATCATCCCCTCCGGCGTGTCGAAGCGCTTCACGCCGTCCAGGTTGCTCTCGGCCCACGCGAGCCGCTCGGGGCTGGCGTCGGCCACCGCGGCGAGCCGGCCCGCCGGGATCTGCCCCTTCGACAGGTACTCGCAGTGATTGCCCCCCATGCCGCCGATGCCGGCGACGCCGATCCGTACCTCGTCCATCCTGTCTCTCCTTGCTCTTCTCGTGTGGGTCAGCCGGCGGCGGAGCCGAGGCGCTCCGGCGCGCCGACGGGTTGGCCGGAACGGCAGACGACCGGGAAATGGGGTCCCGCCCCGGCCATCGGGGCGCCGTCCGGCAGCTCGACGAACTGCTTCATCACGTGGTTGCCGCCGGCGTCGAAGCGGGCCTCGCCGGTCATGTAGTGGATGGCGATCGCCCGCCGCGGACGCCCCGAGGTGTTGTGGGGCGAGCCGTGCCAGGTCAGGGAGTGGTGGAAGGAGATCTCCCCCCGCCGCACCGGCCAGGGCCGCGGCCGCACCTCGCTCACGTCGGTGCCGTCGGGCGGCTCGAAGCCCTCGATGGCGGAGAAGTCGGCCAAGTTCTCCAGGTGGCGCTGGGTGCGCAGGAACTCGATCTGGTTCCCCCACCGGTGGCTGCCGGGGACCATCCACATGCAGCCGTTCTCCTCGTCGGCGTCGTCCATGGGGATCCACGCCGAGACCGGGGTCATGGGCTTGATGATCGGCCACAGGGGCGCGTCCTGGTGCCAGTTGGTGGGCCCCCCCGCCGACGCCGGCTTGTACTGGATCTGGTCGTGCCACACCTGCAGGTCCCGC
>JAJDTN010000423.1 GCA_022827165.1 Candidatus Latescibacterota bacterium | reverse complement strand
GGCCTGGGCGGTGACCGGGGTGTCCCCGCCGGGGGCGGGGGCGCCCAACCGGTGCCGGGCCGCCCCCCCGCCGCCGGCAAACCGTCTCCTCCTCCGTCTCGCGCTCATTCCCCTATCTCAGCACGGCGATCTTGCCGCGCTCGATCGAGTCGCCCTCGAAGCTGCGCACCTCGTAGAAGTAGACCCCCGATCCGAGGAGGTTCCCGGCGGCGTTGACGCCGGTCCAGCGGATCTCGCCCCGCTGGTCGACGCTGCCCGACTCCTCCCGCCCCTGCCACACCAGCACCCCGTGGGGATCGTGGATGTCCAGGCGCGAGAACGCGGGGACGAAGAACCGGGCGAAGCCGTCCCGCGAGCGGTGCAGGGGGTTCGGGAAGACGAGGACCTCCTCGTCGGGTACGAGACGCACGTGGACGAAGGCGCGGTTGTCGGCGGTCTCCACCTCCTCGGCGATCCGGTCCCCGGGGTCGACCTCGACGAGGAACAGGGCCTCCCCGTAGCGCCCCCAGGGCACCCGCACCTCGACCGCGGCCCCCGGCGGGACGGGCCCCGGGTGCGAGCCTTCGTAGACGACCTCGCAGCCGCTGGAGTCGCTGCGGCAGCGGCGCAGGCGCAGGCCCACGGGCCCCTCGGCCGGGACCGGCCCGAGGTTGGAGATCCGCGCCAGCAGGCCGCCCGCCCCGTCGCCGGCCAGGTCGCCGCCGAAGACGGCGAGGTTGGGCAGCCCCTCCTCGGCGCCGAACTGGGCCAGCGTCGCCAGCGTCAGACGGGTCACGCCCGTCACCAGTTCCCAGTTGATCGAGTCGGGCAGGTCGGCCACGGTGTGGTAGTGGGTGTTGATCCGGTAGGCGCCGTCCACGACTCCCGCCGAGGTCGAGTCCGTGGGCAGGTAGTTCTCGATGGCGAGGATGGCGTCGTAGCCCTCGGCCCAGAAGGGGGCGTGGTCGCTGAGGCCGGCGAAGCGGTCCTCGAGGACGTCGGTGCGCAGGCCGAGGTCGTAGCGCTGCCCGGCGGCGACCATGAGGTCGACGATCCAGGCCGAGGACGGGTTGGTGACCAGCTCGATGCGCTCGGCCAGGTCGTTGAAGCCGATCATGTCGAAGTTGAGCACACCGAGGACGCGGTCGCCGCGGGCCCCGGCCCGGCGCGCGTAGCTGCGGCTGCCCCACAGGCCCAGTTCCTCGCCGGAGAAGGCGATGAAGCGGATGGCGAAGGGGAGGCTCCGGCCGCTGAGGATGCGGGCGGTCTCCAGCAGGAGCACCACCCCCGTGCCGTTGTCGTCGGCCCCCGGCGCCGGGTGCCGCCGCCAGTCCCAACCCGTGCGGCCCGCGCCGACGCGGTCCATTTCCGAGGCCCGGGAGAGGGTGCCGATGGCGTCGTAGTGGGCGCACACGACCCAGTAGCCGGCCTCCGGATCGGTGCCGCGCAGCTCGCCGACGACGTTGTACATGAGCGAGTCCCCGGGGACGGCCTGGAAGGTGTCGAGCCGGACGGCCTCCTCCCCCAGGACGGCGGCCAGCTCCCGCTGCAGGTAGGTGGTGCTGGCGAAGGTCTCGGGACGCCGGGCGTGCCGGGTGCGCACGTTGCCGGCCACGGCGCCGGCGGCCGGGTCGTGGAAGACCAGCCGGTCCAGGTCGGCGCGCATGCGCGCCTCGTCGACCTGCTCCAGGAGGCCGCGCACCTGGCTCGACGGGGGCCGCTGCGCCGGCTTCGGGGCGGCCCTCGGCGCCCTCGCCCGCGACGGCGTGGCGTAGCGCTCGGGCAGGGGGTAGAGGAAGTGCTCGAGATCGAGGGCTTCGGTCAGCCGCTGCGAGGGCAGCCGGTGCAGGGCCCAGCCACCCGGGTCGCAGTAGACCGTGGTGACGGGCGGGCCCGCCGGCCGGTCGTGCACGTGGTCGGAGAGGTAGTAGTCCTCTCCCCGACGGGCCCGGTCCGTGAAGCGAACCTTCGCTCCCAGGGCCGCCAGCTCGGCGGGTCCGGCGTCGACCAGGGCGATCCCCGGGGCGACGTGGCGCAGGGTGGCGGCCCCGGCCAGGCGTCGCAGGTCGTCCAGGGAGTCCCACTCGACCCCGGCCAGGGACTGGCCAAGGGCGGTCCCGGCGCCAAGCAGCCCGAGGAGACAGCCTTGGAGGAACCGGGTCACGGGGCGGGAAGGGGGGCGCCCGGGTTCAGCCGCCGGCCGCCGCCGCCGCGGCCGGCTCGCGCCGCAGCAGCAGACCCAGGGCTTCGACGGTGAGCCAGATCTGCAGGGCCAGGGCGACGCCGCCGATGACCAGACTCGGCACGTTGCCGCTGCCGTAGAGGCTGCCCAGGGTGTGAGTCAGGGCCCACGCCGTGCACACGAAGATCGCCAGCGACGGCAGCAGGGTGACCAGGTAGTTGCGGCCCTGCTGCTTCAGCCAACAGGTGACGACGATCAGGGCGAGGCCGGCCAGCAGCTGGTTCATGCTGCCGAAGAGCGGCCACAGCAGCAGCGCCCCTTTGCCGCCTGCGCCGTTGTAGAACGCCAGGGCCGCGGCGCTGACCACGGCCAGCAGGGTCGCCGGGTGGCGCCGCGTCAGGGGCTCGATGCGCAGGTCCGCGGCCAGCTCGCTGACGACGTAGCGCTGCAGGCGCGTTGCCGTGTCGAGGGTGGTGCCGGCGAAGGAGGCGACGAAGACCCCCATGACGACGATGCCCAGCTCCCGGGGCAGGCCCAGGGCGGAGATCATGTTGGCGGCCCCGACGACGAAGGCGGCCACCTTGGAACCGAGGCCGCTGGAGGCCTCCCAGGTGCCGTAGTGGGCGGCGAAGGCCGCCGGGCCGGTGAGGGCCGTGCCGTCGGCGGCGGTGTAGGCCAGGGCCAGCCCGGCGCCGCAGGCGATGAGGACGATCGTCGCCAGGAACCCCTCGGTGAGCATGGAGCCGTAGCCGACGAAGCGCGCGTCCGGCTCGGAGGCCACCTGCTTGGAGGAGGTGCCGCTCGAGACGAGACAATGGAAGCCGGAGATGGCGCCGCAGGCGATGGTGATGAAGAGGAAGGGCATCCACGGCGGCGCCCCCTCGGGGGAGAGGTGGAAGGCCGGGGCGACCATCTCCGGCGCGGCGGCGAAGACGCCGAGCACGAGCAGCCCCAGGGCGATGAAGAGCTGCCAGGCGTTGATGTAGTCGCGCGGCTGCAGCAGGGTCGTCACCGGCAGGGTGGAGGCGATGTAGGCGTAGGCGAGCAGCAGCAGGGTCCACACGCCGGTGGCCGGGATCCCGGCGATCTCCGGCATCTTCACCGGCATGTAGTGGCCGATGACGACGGTGACGTACATGGAGACGACGGCCAGCGCCGTGGCCGCGGTGAGGTTGATGCGGCCCCGGAGGATCGCCCGCCCCAGGGCGATGGCGATGGGGATCTCCATCCACACCGGGAAGACGGCCTGCGGATAGAGGTCGAAGAGGACGGCGATGACCAGGCCGAAGATGGCGATGACGATGAGCAGGGCGAGGAAGACGATGACGAAGAACATGATCTTCAGGTGCCGGTTCATCACCATGCCGGTGATGTCGGCCATGGTGTGGCCCTTGTGGCGCAGGGAGATCACCAGGGCGCCGAGGTCGTGGACGGCGCCCATGAAGATCGAGCCGAGGAAGACCCAGAGCAGGGCCGGCACCCAGCCCCAGATGATGCCGATGGCGGGGCCGACGATGGGGCCCGTGCCGGCGATGGAGGTGAAGTGGTGGCCGAAGATGACCTGCTTGCGGGTGGGCACGAAATCGACGCCGTCGGTCTGCTCGCGCGACGGCGTGACGTTGTCGGAGCTGAGGCCGAAGACCTTGCGGCTCAGGTAGCGGCCGTAGGTGTGGTAGGCCGCCAGGTAGCCGATGAAAGCGGCCACGGCGATGAGGATGCTGTCCATCGGGCGTCTCCGGGAGGGGTTGGTGGTAACGATCGACGCCGGACCCCCGGGCGGCAAGCCGCCGCGTCGGGCCTGACCGGGGGCCGAGGCGGTCAGGGGCCCGCGGGCGCGCTCCTTGGCGCGGCGGCCTCGACGTCGATCTCGAACATCCAGGGCCACAGCTTGCCGGTGACGAAGAGGCGCCCCCCGGCGGCGTCGAAGGCGATGCCGTTGAGCACGTCCGCCTGGCGCCGCTCCCGCGAGGTGAGCAGTCCCGTCAGGTCGACCCAACTGACCACGGCGCCGCTCTCCGGGTCGATGCGGGCGACGCGGTCCGAGTCCAGCACGTTGGCCCAGACCTCCCCGTCGACCCACTCCAGCTCGTTGAGCCGGCGCACGGGCTCGCCCTCGTGGCGGACCTCGACGCCGCCGGTCTCGGCGAAGGTGGCCGGGTCCCGCCAGGACAGGCGCGCCGAGCCGTCGCTCATGATCAGGGCGGAGCCGTCGTGGGTGAGGCCCCAGCCCTCGGTGGCGTAGTCGAACTCCCGCTGTCGGGCGAAATCGTCGAGAGCGTACACGAACCCGACGCGCGACCTCCAGGTCAGCTGGAAGAGCCGACCTTCGAGCAGGGCCAGGCCCTCGCCGAAGAACCGCGGCTCGAGGGTGAGCTCCCGCACCACCCGTCCGGTCTCGATCTCCACTTGGCGCAGACTGGAGGGGACCGACGGGCGCGAGGTCAGCTGCACGCCGCCGCCGGTGCTCTCATACAGATAGCCCCCGTGGTAGACCAGGCCCTGGGTGAAGGCCCGCGGGTCGTGGGGGAAGACGTTGACGATGCGGTACCCGTGGGTGAGGACGGCATCGGCGGAGGATGGGGGCGCCCGGCGCGAACCGTCGCCGTCGGCGGGGTCGGAGGCGGAACAGGCCGACGGCCAGACGAGGGCGAGCAGCAGGAGGGCGGGGCGGGCCATGGCTTTGAAGGTAACGCCGAAACCTCTTGTTTACCCGCCATCATGCAAGGCATCGACTGGGACGCCGTACGCGCCGAGGTGACCGCCCACCTGCAGGCCCTGATCCGAATCGACACCACCAACCCGCCGGGCAACGAGACCGAGGCCGCCCGCTACCTCGCCTCGGTGCTGGAGGGGGAGGGCTTCGAGGCGGAGATCACCGAGTCCGCGCCCGGGCGCGGCAACGTGACCACGCGCTGGGAGGGTGGCGGCGAGCCGCCGCTGCTGTTGCTCGGCCACACCGACGTGGTCGCCGCCGATGCCGAGGCCTGGACCCATCCCCCCTTCAGCGGCCAGATACACGACGGCTTCGTCTGGGGCCGGGGCGCCCTCGACATGAAGAACATGGTCGCCGCCGAGCTGATGGTGATGCTGCTGCTCAAGCGCCAGGGCCTGCGCCTGGACCGCGACGGGATGTTCGCCGCCACCGCCGACGAGGAAGCCGGCAAGGGCGGCCACGGCCCGGGGTGGCTCCTGGACAACCACCCGGCGGGGATCGAGGCGCCGGTGATTCTCACCGAGGGCGGCGGCCACGAGGTGCGCCTCGGCGGGCGCCGGTTCACCACCTGCCAGGTGGGCCAGAAGGGAATCTGCCGCCTGCGGGCCACGGCCCGGGGCCGGCCCGGACACGGCTCGGTGCCCCACGCCGACAACGCCGTCCTCGCCCTGGCCGCGGCCCTGGCGCCGCTGAAGGACCACGCCCTGCCCGTCCACCCTTCCGCCACCCTGCGCACCTTCTTCGAGGCGGTCTCCGAGGGCCGGCCGGAACTGCGCGCCGACCTGCTGGACTTGTTCGACGGGGAGCGCAGCGACGCGGCCCTGAGGCGGCTGCCTCTCGACGACGCCGAGCGCGCCGGCTGGAGCGCCCTGCTGCGCAACACCGCCTCGGTGACCATGCTCGCCGCCGGCTCGGGGATCAACATCATCCCCGCCGAGGCGACCGCCTGGATCGACGGCCGCCTGGCGCCGGGCCAGACGCGGGAGAGCTTCCTCGCCGAGCTGCGGGCCGTCGTCGGCAACGGCCTGGAGCTGGAGGTCGACCAGTACAGCCCGCCCCTCGAGGCGGAGGCGGCGGGGGAGTTCTGGGACACAATCGCGTCGGTCATGGCCCGCCACGAGCCCGAGGCTCCGATGGTGCCCGTCCTGTCCACGGGCGGCACCGACGCCAAGCACATCGTGCCGCGCCGGCCGGGTACCCAGGTCTACGGGTTCATGCCGTACCGCCGGCAGGCCGGCTCCGGCGAGCTGGGCCTGCTCCACGGCCACGACGAGCGCACCTCGATCGACGAGCTGCTCTTCGCCACCCGCGTCATCCACGAGATCGTCTGCACCTACGGAGGAGTCCAGGCATGAGCGACTGGCTGCAGGACGGCACCACCGTCCTCTTCATCGGCGACAGCATCACCGACTGCGGGCGCCGCGACGCCGAGACGCCGTTGGGCAACGGCTACGTGCGCACCTTCACCGAGCTGGTGACGGCGCGCTGGCCGGAGCGCCACATCGAGTGGATCAACAAGGGCATCGGCGGCAACAAGGTCTCCGACCTGCACGGGCGCTGGCGCGACGATGTCCTCTCCCACCGCCCCGACCGGCTGTCGGTGAAGATCGGCATCAACGACCTGCACTCGGCCCTGGGCGGTGCCCCCGACGCCGTGCCGCCGGAGCGCTTCGAGGCCCTCTACGACGAGATCCTCGACCTCACCGCCCGCGAATTGGGCTGCCCCGTCGTGCTCATTTCGCCGTTCTACATCTCCCTGAACGCCGACGGCGACGCCTTCCAGGCCCAGGTGCTCGACCTCCTTCCCCGCTACATCGAGGTGGTGGAGCGCATGAGCGAGAAGTACGGCACGCTGCTGGTGCGCCTCCACGACGTCTTCCAGGAGCAGCTGCGCTACCGCGATGCCGAGAGCTTCTGCCCCGAGCCGGTGCACCCGAACCACGCGGGCCACACCGTCATCGCCCAGGCCCTGCTGGAAACCCTGGAGAGCTGAGCGGACCCGGCCTCGTGCGCATCACCGCCGTCCACATCCACCAGCCCTGCGGCCTGCTGCGGCTGCGCACCGACACCGAGCT
The DNA here is from genome assembly GCA_022827165.1 of Candidatus Latescibacterota bacterium. The sequence continues at coordinate 15,360 of JAJDTN010000423.1, read as the reverse complement.
GGAGGGCTGGTGCCCCGGCGTCGACGAGAGCAGCGCCCGCCACATCCTCGGCTCCTGCCGCGACACCGTCGTCGGCGCCGACCCGATGGAGCGCGAGCGCCTGTGGAACGAGCTGGTCCGCCTCGACCGCTTCGCCTACCTGCCCCACTCGGTGCGCGGCTTTCTCGACGTGGCCCTGTGGGACCTGGCAGCCAAGGCCTGCGGCGTGCCCGTCTTCCGCCTCATCGGCGGTTTCCGCGACCGCCTCCCGGCTTACAAGATGGGGCCCAACCTGCCGTCGGTGGGCGATTTCGTCGACGCCGCCGTCAGCGCCCGCGACGAGGGGTTCTTCGGGTACAAGGACCACTGCTACCACGGCGCCGAGACGATGATCGAGGTCGCCCGCCAGGCCCGCCGCGCCGTGGGGCCGGACTTCCACCTCATGCACGACGCCGTGCAGACCTACACGTACCGCGACGCCTTGCGCGTCGGGCGGGTTCTGGAGGAGGAGCGGTATTTCTGGTTCGAGGAGCCCCTGCGCGACTACGACCTGATGGGGCTCAAGCGGCTGTCCGACGCCCTCGACGTGCCGATCGCCGCCGCCGAGTACCTGCCCGGCTCGGCCTCCTCCACCTCGCAGATGCTGGCGCGGCAGGCCGTCGACATCGTGCGCGCCAGCGTGCCCTGGCGCGGCGGCATCACCGACATGCTCAAGATCGCCCGCCTGGCGGAGAGCTTCGGCGTCAACTGCGAGATCACCTCCAAGGGGGTGGGCTTCGGATTCGTCCACGCCCACGTCATCGGCGCCCTGCGCAACTGCACCTGGTTCGAGGCCACGGCCACCGGCTCCCAGGGCGGCGAGCCCCTCATCCGCAACCCCCTCCACCTGACCGACGGACACCTCCCGGTGCCGCAATCCCCCGGCCTCGGGCTGGAGCTGGACTGGGCCGCCGTGGAGCGCGAGACCGCCACCGTCATGGGGGCCTGAAGCGATGCGGATCCGGGACGTGCGCATCTACATCCGGCCGGGGGAGCCGCAGGCGCGGTCGGTGGGAAACCGCGGTGGCATGGAGAAGGCGCCCCCCGGCCTGTCGGGCCTGTTCACCCACGCAGCCGGCTTCGGGGCGCCGCCGAAGCTGCCCGCCGGCTGGCTCGAGGCCTGTACGGACGACACCCTCCATCCCACCTGGACCGCCACCCTGCGCCTGGTCACCGACGGGCCGCTGGACGCGTACACCTCCTTCGGCAGCGGCTTCCACCCCGACGACCTGACCCACCAGGCGCGGCGCTTCAAGGTCGAGATCGGACCGCTGCTGCTGGGCGTCGACGCCTTCGACCGCGAGTACATCTGGCAGCGCCTGTGGTACACGCAGCGCTTCTACTACACCGGCCGCGGCGTCGTCGACATGGTGGACCGAATGTTGTGGGACCTGGCCAGCCGCCACGCGCGGCAGCCGGTGTACCGCCTCCTCGGCGCCTGCCGCGAGAAGGTGCCGGCGTACCGCAACTACGGCGGGAACACCATCGACGAGATGGTGGCCAATGCGGTGAAGGTGAAGGAGGACGGCTTCAAGGGCGCCAAGGACCACTCCTACCGCGGCGTGAAGGGCAACGCCGAGCTGGCCCGCGAGCTGCGCGCCGCCCTCGGCGACGACTTCATCCTCCTGCACGACCCGGTGGAGTCCTACACGTACGACGAGGCGGTGCAGATCGGCCGGGTGCTGGAGGAGTGCAACTACACCTGGATCGAGGAGCCTCTGCAGGACTACGACCTGCTCGGACTGAAGAAGCTGTGCGCCACCCTCGACCTGCCGGTGCTCGCCCTGGAGTGGATCGGCCACCTCGGCGGCCAGCCCTTCCAGACCGCCCCCTACCTGGCCCTGGAGGCGGTGGACATCGCCCGCCAGCGCGGCGTCGGCATCACCGGCCAGATCAAGCAGGCGCAACTGGCCGAGGCCTTCGGCGTCGAGGTCCACGGCGGCGATCCCCATGCGATTCTGGCGGTGGCCAACGATCCGCTCTTCGAGACCGGGAGGCAGGGCCCCCGGCCGCCGGAGGACCAGATCGACTGCCGGGGTACTGCCTGCATCGAGGACGGGTACATGTCCATCGCCTGGAACGACCGCGTCCCCGACGAGCCGGACTGGGAGCAGGTGGAGCGGGATTCGGTGGCGGTGGTGTGAAGGGGAAGGTGATCATGCACGCCGCCATCGCTGACAAGAAGGATGAACTGGCGGAACTCTGCCGGCGTTTCGGAGTGGCGCGCCTCGAAGTCTTCGGCTCCGCGGCGCGGGGCGTGGACTTCGATCCAGAGACCAGCGACGCCGACTTTCTCGTGGAATTCAACCCCCACAGCGGACTGGCCCCGTTCGACCAGTACTTCGACTTCGCCGATGCCCTGCGCCGCACCCTTGAGCGCCCCGTCGATCTCGTTGAGTCCGGCTCCGTCCACAACCCGTTTCTGTGGGCGGCCATCGAACGCTCGCGTGAGTTGGTCTATGCTTCCTGATCCTCGCGTCCTGCTGTTGGATATCGACCGGGCGGGTGCGGACATCAGCCGCTTCACCGAAGGCATGACCGGCGACGCCTATGCCGGCGATGCACTGACGCAAGCCGCGGTCGAGCGCAAGTTCGAGATCATCGGCGAAGCCCTGAACCGCCTGCACCAATCTCACCCGAACCTTGCCGAGCAGATCCCCCGGCTGCGCCGGATCATCGACTTCCGAAACTTCCTGATCCATGGCTACGCGAGCGTGAGGCCCGAGCGGGTCTGGGACTATGTCCAGAACCATCTGCCGCAACTTCGTCGGATCGTGCGTGAACTGCTTGCCGAATTGGGGCCGCTCAGTCAATGAACTCCGAAGAGAACTTGCGGAGGCCGAGCCTTCAAACCGGAAACCTGCATGGATGATCTGGCGATACCTGAGCTCCTGTCCTCGCTTGGCTTCGAGGGCGAGGGCGCCGAACGGGCGCTGGAGCGGCTCTACCGGGAAGGGCTGACCCGGACCGGCAAGAGCCGCATCGCCACCACCAAGATCGAGGCGGTGAAGCGGACCCTCGGCGCGGCCTTCGTGCGGCACTGCCACAAACCGGCGTGCGAGCCGGTGCGCGGTGGACGGCGCGAGCCGGTGATCGTCGCGGCCGCGCACTGCGAGACCTGCGGCGGCAGCGACAACCGGCGCGCTGTGGAGCGGATGCTGAAGGCGATGCAGCAGATCGGCTGGAGGAGGCTCCTGGTGGCAGGCGGATCGCCCGGCACCCGCGGCGAGCTCGAACGGCTCTGCGCCGATGGGATCGACCTCCGGTTCGTCACCGCAGAGACCAACCCCAACAGGCGGACCGTGGCGCCTCTGCTCGACTGGTCGGACGTCGCCGCGATCTGGGCCTCCACCCAGATTCCGCACAAGGCGACTGCGGTGCTGCGCGGCCCAAAGGTGCTGATGGTGCCGCGGCGCGGAGTGGCCGCGCTGGCCGAAGCGGTGGCGGAACGATGCGGCATCAGCACCCGAACCGGGTAACGACGACAAGGCGCGGGGATCGCAAAGGAGAACCCAGAGATGCAGTACAGGATTCTGGGCCGTACGGGCGTCAAGGTGTCCCGCCTGTGCTGTGGTACCATGGCCTTCGGCGGCGATGCGGACGAGGCGGCCTCCGGGCAGATGTACCGCTACTGCCGCGACCTGGGGATCAACTTCTTCGACTCGGCCAACAACTATTCCAGGGGGCTCGCCGAGGAGATCCTGGGCCGCTTGATCCAGGGCGAGCGCGATGAGCTGGTCATCACCTCGAAGGTCTGCAATGCGATCGGTGACGGCCCCAACGACCGGGGCCTGTCGCGCCGGCATATCGTGCAGGCCGTAGAGGCCAGTCTCCGGCGGCTGCAGACGGACCGCCTCGACCTGTACTTCGTTCACAACTTCGACGAAGACACGCCGATGGAGGAAACCCTCGCCGCCCTCGACGACCTGGTGCGCGGCGGCAAGATCCTCTACCCGGCGGTGAGCAACTGGGCCGCCTGGCAGATCGCCAAGGCCCTCGGCCACTGCGCCCGCGAGGGGCTGGCCTCCTTCGCCTGCATTCAGCCCATGTACAGCTTGGTCAAGCGGCAAGTGGAGGTGGAAGTCCTGCCGCTGGCCCGCTCGGAGGGCTTGGGCGTGATCACCTACAGTCCCCTCGGGGGCGGCTTGCTGACCGGCAAGTACGGAGTCGACAAGCGGCCGGCGCGGGGTCGTCTCCTGGAACTGGACAACTACATGAAGCGCTACGCCAACCCCGTGTTCTACGAAGTCGCCGAGCGCTTCGTGCGCCATGCCGGCGACCGGGGCGTGCATCCGGTGACCCTGGCTGTCGCCTGGGCCATGGGGCATCCCGACGTGACGGCGCCGATCGTCGGCGGGCGCGATCTGGATCAGCTCAAGCCGTCCCTCGCCGCCCTCGACTTCGCCATGTCGGAGGAGATGCGCGAGGAGCTGTCGGCGCTGTCGATCGCGCCGCCGCCGGCTACCGACCGCGACGACGACCTGTTCAAGGGGAGAGCAACGTGAGACCCAACATACTGCTCATCCTTTCGGACCAGATGGTCGCCGCACTGACCGGGGCCTACGGCCATCCCGTCGTGCGGACGCCCCACCTGGACAGGCTGGTGGAAGAGGGCGTGCGCTACGACGCGGCGTACACCGCCTTTCCCCTCTGCGCACCGGGCCGCGCATGCCTGATGACGGGACGGCACGCCTCCGAGATCGGGGCCTGGGACAACGGCGCGCTGCTGGCGGCGGACCAGCCGACCTTCGCCCATTACCTGTCCGATGCGGGCTACGATACCGTGCTCTCCGGCAAGATGCACTTCATCGGTCCGGACCAGTTGCACGGATTCCGGAGGCGTCTGACCACGGATATCTACTCCTCCGACTTCAACTGGGTGAAGCCGGAGTGGATCCGCCTCAAGGAGACCGGGGGACGGGACTGCGAAGAGGTGATGAGCAGCCGGCCCATGTACAATGCGAGAGGCTACACCGGGGACGGGGTGCGGATCGGGGTGTGGCACAATGCCTTGAGCTACGACGAGGAGACCCACTTCCGGGCCGTCGAATACCTGCGGGCCCGAAAGCAGGATGAAGAGGACGCTCCCTTCCTGCTCTGCGCCTCCTATCACCACCCCCACGAACCCTTCTGGCCGCCCCTGGACTACTGGAACCGGTACGAAGACGCCGAGATCGACCTGCCTTCCTTTCCCGCGGACCTGGACGATCACTACACCATGATGGACCGGAACCTGAACGCCTATCACGGCACGGGGCGGTACGACCTGCGGGACGAGGAAGGCCTCTACCGGCTCCGGCGGGCCTACTACGGCCTGGTGAGCTACATGGACGACAAGGTCGGCGGCCTGCTGGACGCCCTCGACGAGACCGGACTGGCGGAGAGCACGGTGGTGGTCTTCGCCAGTGACCACGGCGACATGCTCTGCGAGCGGGGCATGGTGCAGAAGCGGTGCTTCTACGAGTGGTCCTGCCGAGTGCCCCTGATCGTCCGCTATCCGGACGGCTGGCGCGCGGGTACGACCAGTCCCCACCCTGTTTCACTGATCGACCTTCTGCCGACGTTCTGCGATCTCGCGGGGGTCGAGGACCGCCTGCCCCACGACGGCCGCAGCCTCCTGTCACCGACCGCCGGCAACGACGCCGACCGCGTCGTCTTCGCCCAGGCCCACGAAGCCGTGGGCATGCCGTGCATCATGGCGCGGCAGGGGCGGTACAAGTACCTCCACATTCACGGTTTCGAACCTGCTCTTTTCGACCTGGACAGCGATCCGGGCGAGTGGCACGATCTCGCCGCCGAAGGCACCCACCGCCAGGTGGCAGAGAGCCTTCAGGGCCACATCCTCGACCGGTTCGACCCGGACGCCATGGCGCGGGAAAACCTGGCCAGCCTCTACCGCAGGCGGCTCATCAGGGATACCATGAAGCGGCACGGCCATACCTGGAGCCACGACCCGGCCTTCGACCATCGCCGGGGCGCCATGGAACAGTACCGGTGATCGGCTCCGGCCGGTCCGGCATCCCGCCCGCGGAGGAGAGAGTGATGACAACGCCGGAACGCAGGAGGGGCCGACGGTCGCTGGCGATGTATCATTGAGTCGGCTTCAAACCCGTACGAAGGACAAATCATGAGGCAAGTCGTTGTTTTCCCTGGCGAGGATGGTTACTGGGTTGCGGAGTGTCCCAGCCTGCCCGGTTGCAGGCGAGCCTTGGTGTGGAGGAATTCGTGAGGTTGTTGTGAAGCTCGCCGATATCCATGCCCTGCACCGCGAGTCGATCGTGATCGACGGTCACTGCGACATCCTCATGCCGGTGAGCGACGGCAAGATGACGCTCGATCAACGGGTGGAACTCCCCGACCCCGAGAGCTGGGAGCCGCCCCTCGGTTTCGACGCCGGCCCTTTCGCCCAGTTCGGGATGTCGGCCCACACCGTCTGGTTCGGGTGCATGGGCCAGTACGACCTGCCGCGGTGGCGTGAAGGCGGCATCACTTCGCAACTCTGTGCGGTCTACCTCGACGACGACCAGCTCAACAGGCCGCTGCACCGCGGCCTCGAGATTACCTGGCACCTGCACCATGAGGTCGACCGCCTCGACGGGCTGGTGCTCGCCACGTCGGCGGCCGGGATACGTCAGGCCAAGGAGGATGGGCGGGTGGCCCTCGTCTTCGCCTTCGAGGGCTGCGAGGCGCTGGGCGCCGACCCGCGCTTCCTCGATCTCTACCACAAGCTCGGACTGCGGGTGGCGAGCCTGACTCACACCCGCCGCAACATCTACGCGGACGGCTGCAGGGCCGCCGACGACCAGGGCGGGCTGACGGCTGCCGGCAAGGCACTCATCGACCGGATGGGAGAGCTCGGCATCGTCGTCGACCTTGTGCACATCGGCGAGCGCGGCTTCTGGGAGATCCTCGACCGTGTCGACCGTCCGGTCATCCTCTCCCACACCACGCCTACCATGTTCGCCAACAGCGATCCGGCTGCGCGCCGGGCCGGAGGCAGTCCGCGAGCACGCCTCGAACTCCCTCGCGACCGGGAGATGCTCGAGGCGATCGCCCGCAACGGCGGCGTGCTGGGGCTGATTCACATCACCCACCGCAACCTGTCCGAGGTAGTCGACGACATCGAAACCGCTCTCGACGTGATGGGCCCCGACCACGTCGGTCTGGGCAGCGACCAGTACGGCGTCGACCTCGCGCCCGAGGGCCTCGAACACATCGGCAAGGTCCCCGCGGTCACCGAGGAGCTCGTGCGGCGGGGCCACGGCGACGACACGATCCGCAAGTTCCTTGGCGAGAACTACCTCCGCGTGTTCGCAGAGGTCTGGGGGCAGTAGGAGAGAGGACCAACTTCATGGCAACCCTCAGAGGCGTAATTCGAGACAGCGTTTCCGGTGCTTCCGTCGAGGCGAAGGTCCATGTCCTGACCAGCAGCGGCCACTTTGTCCACCCGGCGGACAGTATCCTGAAGATTGGTCCGGGGGACCCGTTCTTCTACTGTCCGGGGGAGTTTGTTGTGGACGTGCCCCGTGGTTCAACGGACATCGTGGTTGAGCGCGGCACGGAGTACGAACCCCTTCGCAAGGTCGTTTCCATGCCCGCAAAGGGGGGCGTGGAGGTCGAGCTGCATCTCAAACGATGGGCCGATCTGCCATCGCAGGGGTGGTACCCGGGGAATACACATCTGCACTACAATGAGACGGAGGCACGGGCCGATGACCGATTGCGGCTCGATCCAAGAGTCCACGACCTCAGCGTAACCGTCATCAGCATCCTGCAGCGGGGCGACCTGCCCTATGCCAGCAACAAGTATCCCCTCGGATTCATGACCGACTATTCCACCGCACACCATCTGGTCGATTGCGGCGAGGAGAACCGCCACAACTCCCAATATGGCGGCGGGTCCGGACATGTCATGTTCCTGCGCATCGAGAATCTGGTAGAGCCGGTCAGTCGGGGCGATCTTGTCAGCCACCTCGACGCCGACTACCCGCCGATCTGTTACGCCTGCGACGACGCCAGGCGACAGGGGGGCCTTGTGCTGTGGTGTCACAACGGCAGGGGAATGGAGGCGCCGGTGGCGGCTGCCTTGGGGAAGCTGGATGCCTTCAACCTCTTCGATCCCTCCTGGAAGGATCTCGAATACGACATCTGGTATCACCTGCTCAACTGCGGCATCCCGCTCCCGGCATCGACCGGGACAGACTGGTTTATCCGTTCGAACAACCGCGTCTATGTCCAGACCGATGGGGAATTCACCTATGAAAGCTGGTTGAAGGGCTTGCAGGCGGGACGGACCTTCATCACGAACGGACCGGCACTGTTCCTGAATCTCGATGGGGAGTCCCCCGGAGGAGTCCTCGAATCGCCGAACGGGCGTCCTCGCACGGCGTCGGGACGAATCACCTGGCAATCGCACTACCCGCTCAGCCTTGTCGAGTTGGTATACAACGGCGTGGTCGCCCGGACGGTGCCACTCGACGGGCTGAGACAGGGTGGGGAGTGGGCCTTCGACCTCCGGATCGAGTCCGATGGCTGGGTCGCGGCACGCGCCTTCGGGGAAGCCCGTGACAGCTTTGCGCAGCCGGTCTATGCGCACACGAGTCCCGTCTATATCGGTACAGGTCTCCCCGTCGACAGGGCGCAAGGTTCGGCAGCGTTCTTCGTCCGCTCGATCGACACTTCAATGGAGATCGTGAACCGGGATTGGCGGTTTGCGAACGGTACACAGCGGGAGGAAGTCATGCACCTGTTCAACGAAGGGCGAAGGGTCTACCAGAATCTGGCCGGGCCGCGATGAAGGAATGCTTCGAGTCCGATCACGGCGACGACCACGTGCTGCGCTACCGCCGGCTGCGCGTCGAGCGCCAGGAAGTGCTGTTCGGAGATGCCGATCCGGTGCTCTGCCGGCAGGGAGACGACCTCGTCCTCGCAGGCCGCGGCGGATCACTGGCGCGCAGCGGCGACGGCGGCGTGACCTGGTCGCAGCTCGCCGACCTGGCACCGCCCGCGGCGCCGGGTGGCGTCGTGCTTGCACTGGCCGCCGGCCGGGAGGGGACGCTCCTGGCCGCCATCCAGCGGAGCGGCGCCGTGCTGATCGTCAGCGCCGACGAGCCCGCCGGACCGTGGCAGGTGATCGCCGCCCTGGACGCGGAACTGTCCGACCCGCCCCGCGCCTGCCTGACCGCCCTGGCCGACGGCGCGCTGCTGCTGTGCCTGCCGGGACGCATCCTGCGCTCGACCGACGGTGGCGCGGCGTGGCAACCGGCGGCCGGGCTTCCGGCCGGATGGGGGACGCTCCACCCGCTTCAGCTCGGCTCCGGCCGGCTGGTCGCCCCCGTCGGCGCCGCCGCCGGCGAGATCGCCCTGGGCGAGTCCGAGGACGGCGGCGCCTCCTGGAACGTGCCGGAGGGATTCGCGCCGCTGTCCGCACCGCTGGCGGAGCTTCCCGACGGCCGCCTGGTGCTCAGCTACGGCCAGCCGCACTTCCCTTACGGCGCGCGTGCGGTCGTCGGTTCACCCCCCGACGACGACGCCGGCACCTCCTGGGGCGACGAGGTCTACGTCCTCGCCCTCAGCCGCTACGCCATCCGCGAGAAGGCGCGACCGGTGCTGGCCGGTGCGGGCGTGAGCGCCGCCACGGCGGTGACCGCGGACGGCGCCATCGTCTCCGCTTTCCACCGCGGCCCGGCTCTGGGTTCGTATGCGCCCACCATCTACGGCCCCGGCATGGACGAGTGGGGCCGCCGCCCGGCGGTCGGCGTGGTGCGCTGGACCCCCGAGGGCCTGGAGAAACCGCCGCTGGTCTACCCCAACCTGTGGAGCGACCGGGTCGATGCACGGGGCTACCTGGACAACGGCATGGTGCGCATGCGCCCCGACGACCGCTACGAGGGAGGCGACTACGTCGAGAACTTCGAGATGACCGCCTGCCGACGCGTGCCGGCCGAGCACCGCTACTTCGCCGGTGCCGGCGCCAAGGGGGTGGTCGTCTGCCGCCATCCCGACGGCAGCCTGGTCTACTCCAGCCGCGACTGCCGCATCCACCGCTCCACCGACGAGGGCCGCACGTGGAGCTTCGTGGCCGAGATCCCCATGTCCGGACGCGACCCGGCGGTCTTCGGCTTCGGGGTGACCGGCCGCGGCACCTTCCTCGCCAGCTATGCCGCGGTCATCGATGACGCCGACCCGGAGCGCGGCACGTTGCCCACGCGCGAGCCCCGCGTGGCGCGCAGCGACGACGGCGGGCGGACGTGGACGGACTCCGAGCTGGCGCCGCGGCCGACGCGCTACTGCGGCCAGGGCGACGGCAGCCGCATCGTGCAGCTCGCCGACGGCACCGTGGTCTGTTTCTGCAGCAACGCCTGGAACGATGCCGCGCACCAGGCCGGATACGAGGGAGACGTCCTGCTGCGCTCGCAGGACGACGGCAGGAGCTGGGGCGACTGGACGGTGCTGCCGCCCGGGAGCTGCGAGTCGAACCTGCTGGAGCTGCCGTCGGGAGAGCTGCTCTGCGCGACCCGCTTCCAGCGGGAGTACCTGCACCCGGACCTGTTCGACGCGCCCGCCGGGCAGGGCGGCGGCAAGGAGACCTGGCCGGCCCCGTCCCTCAACCGGGTCGGACCGGGCCGCTACAAGAACGAGGCGATCATGCTCTCCGCCAACGGCGGCTACGACTGGACCACCCCGTTCCTGGTCACCCGCATGCACATGGTCTCCGCCGATGCCGTGGGGCTGCCGGACGGCCGCGTCGTGCTGACCTACGACCACAAGGACGCCGTCGGCGGTCCCCGCGCCCTGGTCAGCCCCGACGGCGGACGCACGTGGGACCCGGAGCCCTGGATCCTCGCCTACCACACCATGGACGCGCGCACCAGCTCGGTGCTGCTGCGCGACGGCCGCGTGCTGACCCTGTGGGCCGGCGCCCGCGACCAGGGCGTCCACGCCACCACCTGGACGCCGGAGTGACGACGATGCCCGCCGCGAAGCCCCCCGACACCCGGCCGCCGCGGGACTGGGAGCTGGTCTATGTCAGCGATCCGTCCAACGTGGCCAACTACGACTTCGACCCGGGCGACGCCCGCCCGCTGATCACCTCGCACCCGGCCAAGCCGGAAGAGCTCCGAACGTTCATCGACCGAGTGGCCACCAGCACCGCCGACGTGTTCGTGCAGGAGGTCTACAACGCCGGCTGGAGCATGTACTTCCGCTCCGAGGGCTTCGAGTACGACGCGCGCCCGCAGCACCGGCGGTTCCTGCCGATGATGGACGACGGCATCATGCCGCTGCGGGTGATGCTGGAGCGCTGCCGGGAGCGCGGCATGCGCTGCCTGGCCGGGTTCCGGGTCAACGACAACCACGGCGCGCCCGACCAGGGCGGCATGTTCCTGCACCGCAACCCGCAGTGGAAGATCACCGACGTGCCGCCCGGCGGCGCCTTCCTGCCGGGCAACCGGATGGACTTCACGGTCCCCGAGGTGCGCGACTACCTGTACGCGGTCGTGGCCGAGGTGGTGTCGAGCTTCGACGTGGACGGCGTCCTGCTCACCTTTCGTGACGGCCTGTACTTCCCCGCCCCCGGCGGCGACCGGAGCCTGGCCCGCGAGCGGCAGCCGCTCATGACCGGCCTGATCGAGCGGCTGCGCGCCATGCTCGACGAGCACGGCGGCGAGCGCGGGCGGCGGCTGGAGTTGGGCGTGCTGGTGCCGGAGACCCTGGAGGACTGTCACGCCGTCGGGCTGGACGTGCCTGCATGGATCGGCGGCGGGCTGGTCGACTTCGTCGCCCCCATGGACTCGGCGTTCACGAACTTCAACGCCGACTACGAGGAGTTCCGTGCCCTCACCGCCGGGACACCGTGCCGGCTCTACCCCGGCGTGCAGCCGTACTGCTGCTCGCGCGAGAGCTTCGGCCCGCCGGCGACGGCGGAGAACTACCGCGCCCTCGCCCATGCCCTGCGCCAGCAGGGCGCCGACGGCATGTCCGTCTACAACTTCCAGAAGCACTGGGGCGGGTTCCGTTCCGGCCGGCGCGGCGCCGAGACCGGCTGGCCGATGGCCTTCCACCTGCTGCGCGAGGCGCGCGACCCCGAGCGCGTGGCAGGCGGCGTCCGTCATTACACCTACCGCTCGATGTGGGGCGGCTACCACGGCATCAGCCCGTCCGGCACCAACGTCTGCGGCACGATGGAAGACCGGAAGCTGGTTCTGCCGCGCGAGCCGGGCCGTCCGTCGGCGAGCTACCGGTTCCGGCTGTTCGAGGAGGTGGGGAATGCCGCCAGCGCAACGCTGTTCCTCCGCGCCGTCGGCCTGGGGTCGGCCGACCGGATCGCCGTCCACCTCAACGGGACCGAGGTTGCCGCCGATCAGCTCCGCCGCGTGTACCACCGCGAGGGGCGCCCGGCGGAGGCGGGCCGGCCCCTGCCGCCGCACACCACCGTCGTCATCGACCTGACCCCCGGCCTGGTGGTGCCGGGCTACAACGATCTCACGCTGACGCTCCTGTTCTCCGGCATGGTGGACGTGGGCGCGGTGCCGGACCCCGAGTCGATCGTCGTCGACGAGGTGGACGTGACGATCGTACCGGCCAACCACCCCCCTACCACGCCAACCCCACCCCTTGCCGCCGCAGATCCTCCCGCCGGCGCTCATAGTCCGGCATGATCCGCCCCAGGGCCTGCCAGTAGTCCCGCCCGTGGCCACGGTGCCGCAGGTGCACCAGCTCGTGGACCACCACGTAGTCCACCAGGCGCATCGGGGCCTGGATGATCCGCCAGTTCAGCCGAATGGTCATGTACAGGGCCGATCTCTCATATCTCTCCCGTATACCTCGTTGATTCCGTCCAGGTAATCCGCGAAGGGCATCCCTCCCCGAGACAGGCCGTGGATGGATGCCGAGCCCTCCACCCCTTGCCTGGAATCCCCCCGTCCCTCTGATTCACAGGTCGAACACCATCTTGGCAGGAAAGGAGAAACCATGAGACTTCTGACAGCAGCAACCATCCTGGCGCTGGCCGCCCTCTGGACCGCCCCGCAGCCCGCCTCCGCCCAGGACTCGGAGATCACGGCGGCGGACGTGGTGGACCGGGAAACCCTGAGGGACTTTGTCCACGCGGCGGTGGCGTACGCCGAGCAAGCCACGACCGTGGCCGAGTACATGGGTCTCCTGCAGGAGTTCCGAGTCGAGGGACGCTGGAAGCACGGATCGGTCTACATCTTTGTCGGGCTTCTTGACGGCACCCTTCTCTTCCACGGAGCGAATCCCGATCTCGACGGCCAGAACATCTATGACGCGGAGGACGCCAACGGCGTCAAGTATACCCAGGAGCTGCTCGCCGCGGCGGCCGAGGGGGGCGGCTACGTCGAGTATCTCTTCGACAATCCCGCGATAGAGGGGGACGAAGAGAGCGGCTCGCCGAAGGTGAGCTACGTCGTCCCCTTCTCCGCCTTCGGCCAGGATGTCGTCGTTGGCTCCGGCTTCTACCCGGAATCCCCCGGCACGGCGGTGACGGGACAGTCCTGGGGCCGGCTCAAAGGACGACTGTAGGCAAGGAGAGGAGAAGCCATGAAGCCTCTGACAGCAGCAACCATCCTGGCGCTGGCCGCCCTCGGGCCGGCCGCCCATCCCGCCTCCGCCCAGGACTCGGAGATTACCGCGGCGGACGTGGTGGACCGGGAAACCCTGAAGGAGTTTGTTCACGCGGCGGTGGCGTACGCCGGGCAGGCCACGACCGTGGCCGAGTACCTGGGTATTCTGGAGGAGTTCCGGGTCGAGGGACGCTGGAGGCAGGGGTCGATCTACATCTATGTCCTGCTCCATGACGGCACCATCGCCTTTCACGGAGCGAATCAGGCTCTCGAGGGCGTAAGCCTGTGGGACTTCGAGTACGGCAATGGGATCAAATTCATCCAGCATCTCATCGCCGCGGCGGCCGAGGGAGGCGGTTACGTCGACTATCTCTTCGACAATCCCGCCATAGAGGGGGACGAGGAGACCGGCTCGCCCAAGGTGGGTTACGCCGTCCCCTTCTCCGCCTTCGGCCAGGGTGTCGTCGTGGTCTCCGGCTTCTACCCGGAATCCGCTGGCACGGCGGTGACGGGGCAGTCTTGGGGCCGGCTCAAAGGACGATTGTAGACGCGGTCAACGCGACGGGAGCCACCAGATGATCACGGGCATTGCGTACATCCAGATGCGGACGCGCCTCCTGGAGGAGTGCAGGGAGGTCTACGGCACGCGCCTCGGTCTGACCGAGCTGCAGAACACGACGGCGGTGCTCAACGAGAGGGGCGAGTGGGTCGACAGCGCTGCGTCCGGGAGTGGCAACCGCGAGGCCATCCTCCAGGTGGGAGACTCCTTCCTCGTCCTGCGTGAGGACGAGACCGCCCCCATGAAGCCGCCCGAGGGAGAGAGGATGCAGGAGGCCTGGGGCTCGGTCGGGCACTGGTCCTTCTACGTGGAGGGCAACTTCCACGCATGGTCCCATCTGAAGGACGGCTTCGCCTGGTCTCCCGGCGCCAGGGACGGGCCCAGCGTGCAGCCGATGAACCACGCCTACATGCAGAGGAGCCTGCTGGAGTTCGTCGACCCCAACGGATACACCATCCAGATATCCGAGATCATCGATCCCACCCGCCACAACCAGGAGCGGCGCAGGGAGAAGCAGCGGATCGCCAACCTCTCCACGGGCGGGCTCATCAAGGGCTTCGACCACATGGCCATGCAGTGTCCGGCCATGGCGAGGGGGAAGGAGTTGTACGGCGACCAGCTCGGCTTGCCCGTCATCCACCACTCCGAGAGCGCCACGCACGAACAGAAAGTCTTCGCCGCCGGCATGTGCGACATGGAGTTGGGCGCTCCGAAGAACGGCGCCAACACCGACCGCCTGGGCCGCGGTTTCGTGGGCTCCTTCGGCCTCTGGACCGATGACGTGGACGCCCTGGCCAGGGAGACCGGCCACCCCGGCCCGCCGGCGGAGCGCGATCTGGCCCTCGGCGTGCCCATCCGGTCGATCACCCTCGACGCCGGGGACGGCCTGCCCGTGGAGGTCGCCCAGCGCCTGTAGCGCGCGATCCCGGCGGCCGAGGGCGATCCTCAGCGCGACTCCGCTTGGACCAGCGACGACGTATGTCCCCACTGGCCGGCAAAGACGAACTCGGCCAGGGCCTTGCGGCTGCGTGGCCGTGCCTCTCCCTCGCGGTAGCGCTCAGGCAGATCGGCCGGGTCCCCGAGGTAGCCGAGGGCGATCGCCGCGGCGGGCTCAAACCGGGCCGGGATCGCGAAGACCTGCCGGGCCTTCTCCACGTCGAAGCCGGCCATCTGGTGCATGTAGAGTCCCAGGTCGAGGGC
>JAJDTN010000449.1 GCA_022827165.1 Candidatus Latescibacterota bacterium | reverse complement strand
CGTCGGCGCCAAGGTGCGCGTCCGCTGCGGGGAGCGGACCCAGGTGCGGGAGGTGGCCAGCGGGTCGAGCTACCTGTCGAGCAGCGACCCGCGCCTGCACTTCGGCCTCGGGCAGGCCGCCCGCGTCGACGAGGTGCGGGTCAACTGGCCCAACGGGCTCGTCGAGGCCTGGCGCGGCCTGGAGGTGAACCAGCTCCTCGTGGTCCGCGAGGGCAGCGGCGCTCAGCCCGACTGAGGGTCCGCCCCGAAGGCGGCCTCAAGGGCGTCGTAGCGGATCTCGACCTGGGAGGCGTAGCGCTCCCGCAGTTCCTGCATGTACTCGTTGAAGGCCCGGCGGTGCCGCTGGCGCCGCAGCTTGGAGGTGGCCCGCGCCCTGGCTTCCTCCCAGCTCTCCTGGCGGCGCTCCCGCGACAGGATGCGGAAGAGGGTGAAGCCCTCCTCCACTTCCACCGGTCCGGTCAGCTCGCCGGCCTCGGCGTCGACAACGGCTTCCACGAGACCGCCGAACCTCGGCGACTCGTACTGGTGCAGGTGGAACCGACCCCTGTCGTCGCGGACCTCCGGAGAGCGCAGCGAACGCGCCCCGGCGAGGGCGCCGAAATCTTCGCCCGCCTCGATCCGGCGCCGCAGCTCCGCCGCCTCGGACTCGGACTCCACCAGGATCTCCTCCACCTCGATCTGCTCCGGGTGCAGGAACTCGCCGCGGTTGGCCTCGAAGTACTCGCGCACGTCGTCGTCGGTGACCTGCGCCCGCTGCTGCAGGATCCGCCCCCGGAGTCCGGTGATCAGCGTCTGCTGCTCCATCTCCGCCAGCCAGCGGACGATCTCGTCCTCGGCGTCGATCCCCTCGCGCAGGGCGGCCTCCACCAGGACCACATTGGGCACGACCCAGCGCTCGACAATGGCCGCCAGTCCCTCGGCGTCGGCGACTTCGGCGAGGACGTCGCCGCGGATGCTCCTGGCCTTCTCGACCACTTGGGAGGCCTCGATCTCGCCGCCGTCGTAGCGGTAGAGAACCAGGTCGGGGGCCGGCTCGGCTCCGCTGCCCAGGGCTTCGACGAAGGCGGCCAGGCCCCCTGCATCCGGCTCCAGGCGGTACTCCTGCCGCAGGACGGCCACCAGGGAGTCCCTCGCCGCCTGCCGCTTCGTGCGCTCCAGTTCCGCCGTCACCGCCTGCCGCTGCTGCGGCGTCAGCTCGATGGACGACTCGGCCAGAACCTTGAAGATCGAATGCCACCGGCCCACCTGAACCGGCTGCGAGATCGCGCCCACGGGCAGGGTGAAGAGCTTCTCGCCGAGAGCCGGGACCATCTGGTGCCGGGTCGCGAACCGGCCCATGTCCCCTCCCCGGGGGGCGGTCTCCCGGTTGGCCGACCACCTGCGGGCGACATCGGCGAAGTCGGCGCCCTGCTCGATCAGCTCCAGGACGTGCTCCGCCGTTTCCAGGTCCGGGACCATGATGTCCGCCGTCTGGATGGCGCGGTCGTAACCTTCCTGCCGGATGTAGCGGGCCACCTCGTCGGCGCCGACGGTGACGTCGAGGGTGCGGGCCTCGAGGGTGCCCACGAGCCGGTCCCGCCGCAGGCGTCCCATGCGGCGCACGTAGAAGGGGCTGTCCTCGATGCGCTCCTTCTCCGCCTCCAGCAGCAGCAGCTCCCTGTCGACGAGGGTCTGCAGGTGCTCCTTCAGCCGGTCCGGCGAAGCGGCCTCGCCCGCCTCCCCGGCCAGGCGGGCCTCGAGGTCGCGCACGTCCCGGGCGGTGATCGCCTTGTCGCCCACCACCGCCACGGCCACCGCCCCGCGCTCTTCCCGCGCACAGCCGCTCCACAGGATGGCCGCCGCCCCCAGAACGCACAGAGGCCCCGCCACCCGGGAACGACCCCGGCCGATCTCCATTCTTCCCTCCTTTTCTCTTTGCCTATCGCAGACCGGCGTACACGGTGGCGAAGGCCACCTTGCCGGACTCCGTCTCGCCGCCGATCTCCCGCCGCGTCAGCCGCAGACCCAACTTGGTGTGCAGCTTGTAGCCCTGGTAGGAGGGGGAGGTCGAGTACTGCACCGCCGCCACGACCTCGGTGAAGTCGTCGAGGAGGCCCTCCCGGACGGCGGTCTCGGACTCGCGCAACTGGTTGAAGATCGTGTACTCCACGCCCACCTCCATGGACGACGCGTCGAGGAGGGGCCAACGCGCCAGCAGGGTCAACAGGAGCGTATCCTCGCGGCGCCTGGCGCCGGACTTCAGGGGCGGGGCCTCCAGGCGCAGCTCGTTCTTCACCCGGGGCTGGAGGATCACCTGCGCCACCTGGCGCTCGTGATCGATCTTGTTGATCAGGCCGAGGAAGTAGGAGTCCTCCCGCAGGTCCGGCTGCTCCTGCCGCTGGTGCCAGCGGTCGTACTTGGCCTTCGTCGTCAAGGTCAGATCGTCGATGCCGGTGTAGTCGAAGCCGAAGAAGGTCGAGTTGATCCAGGTGTCCCGCGCCGCCAGGGGATCGAGGGTGGGCACGTTGCCGCGGTCGACCTCGGACCACTGGCGCAGGTCGTCGGCGATGTCGTCCCGGGCGACGCGGAAGTTTTCGAAGAACCGGATCTCGCCGAGGCCGGCGTAGTCCTGCTCCAGGGTGAAGAGCAGGTAGTTCGTGGTGTTGCGGCCGTCGCCGGCGATGCGGCTCTCGTCCGTGCGGCCGAGGGTGAGCCGGACCTTGGGGATCACGTCGACGCCGCCGTAGACGTTGTATCCGCGCAGGTCGCGCCCGTAGGGAAAGTCGGGCTCGTCGTCGTTCTCGAAGCGGTCGACCCACAGGTTGTTGTTCATGTCGACGCCGAAGAGGAACTCGGGCCGGTCCGTGGTGAAGCGCAGGAAGGGCTCCTCGTAGTCGGGCACCAGGTTCGGCAGGTCGCGGGTGGAGTTCTGATTGAAGTCCGACACGAAATCGACGTTCTCGTCGTACCCCGGGAAGATCTCGAAGTCGGCGTTGTCGAAGATCCGCTGCCAGTCCGGGAAGCGGTCCTGGTCGTCGTTGTCCTCCACCAGCTCGTAGTAGAACTGGCCCTTGTCGGAGTAGTCGATGCTCTGACCGCCGCGGGCCAGGATGGCGCTCGTGTTGTAGTCGTGCTCCATGCTGTAGGCCTCGCCGAAGGCGAACCAGGGGTAGGCGATCTTCGACAGGTTCACCATCCAGGCGTCGCCCTCGCTGGCCGAGCCCAGGTGGCGGGTGTGGGCGCGGTTGGGGTACTTGCGGTGGCTGATGCTCCGGTCCCACTCGCCGTAGAGCTTGAACCCCCCCAGGTCCTGAACCTCCACGGTGAAGCCGAAGATCTCCGTCGCCGTGGGCAGCCCGTAGGGGATCTGCAGGAGGTTCAGGTTGGAGCCGTCCTGGACGTTGCCGTCGGCCCGCGCCGCCAGCAGATAGAAGGGGGTCCCCTGGCGGTCGGTCTGCCGGTCCGAGGTGATCTCGATCCGGTAGTCGTTGGCCACGGCCAGCTCGAAGGTGAGCTCGCGGATCTGCGAGGGATCGGGGCCGTGGTAGGTGGCGAGGGTGAAGTCGTAGATCAGCTCGATCTGCTCGGCGCCGCTCGCCTCGAGGTAGCCCAGCCGCTGGAACCCCCCCTCGGGCGCCGGGATGAGTCCGGCCTCGCTGGCGCGCACCACCTCCCTCTCCACGATCAGCTCGCCGTCGGGGCCCACCTGCTCGACATCGGCCTTGATCACCACGTCCCAGGCGAAGAGGTTCACACCCCCCTCGTCGTCCTCCGGGGAGTCGTCCGAGAGCCGCACCAGGACCCGGGTGACGTTCTGCGCGTTCTGGCTCCCCACGATCGAGCCGCTGCGGGGGCTGCCCTCGAAGGCGTCGAGGAGCTGGGTGGAGTTGTGGGCGCTCGCGTAGGTGCCGCCCACCTTCACGAAGTCGCCCACCTGGGCGGTGGCGCGCCCTCCGGTGAGGGTCGACGACGTGGTCGTCTCCTGCACGGAGGGATTGCGGTGGCCGGCGGAGCCGGGGGAGCTGATGCGCGACAGCAGGGCGGTGACCTCGTACTTGTTGGACTGGTAGTCGATCTGGATGCCGTCGAAGGCCGGCTTGGAGAACGTCATGGGCGTCAGGGTGGTGCGGATCTCGTCGCCGATGGTGATGGCCAGGTGGTTCTGGCCCTTGCGGTCGGCGGCGACGACGAGGTTGTTGAAGAAGCTCCCGTAGTAGGCGCTCTTCCAGACGTTGCTGCCGTCCTGCTGCGGCTGCGTCTGGCTCCAGTCGTAGATCAGCCAGCCGCGGGTGACGTAGGTGCCGTAGAGGTCGTAGAAGTAGTCGCCCTCCAGGTTGGTGCTCACGTAGCGCTGGTAGATCTCCCTGGCGTAGTTGGTGTACTCCCACGACCTCCACCTGTACTCGTGGTACAGCTCCTGCGGCACGTACCACTTCCTCACCGCCGGGTCGAGGGCCCCGAAGAGGACACCCGGCCCCCTGGGCTCGAAAGTGAGCTTGCCGGCTACACGGGTACCCGTCAGCCGGTGGTCGGCCCCCTGGGCATGGGCCTGCGAAGAGGCCAGCGTCAGCGCCAGGACCACGGCGCAGCCCATGGCCCGCGGCCTTGCCCCACACCATCTCACCCGAACTGCGTGACCAGCCATCGTTGCCATCCCCTCTTCAGTACACGACGGCCACCATCGCCGTCCGGCTCTCGGTCCCCGTGTCCGCTTCGATCTCGACGCGCACCACGTACAGCCCCGGCGGCAGCTTTTCTCCGGCGTCGTCGGTCCCGTCCCAGGCCCTGTCGTAGCGCCCGCTGCCGTCGAGGCCGGAGTAGACCAGCTTCCGCCGCCGTCCCGCCAGATCGTAGACCGCCGCCGAGACCGGGACGCGGCTCGTCAGATTGGTGAGGTCCCAGGTGATGGTGGCCTCGTCGTTGCGGCCGTCGCCGTTGGGCGAGAACGGCGCCGGATCGACCTCGACGGCGTGGAC
This sequence comes from Candidatus Latescibacterota bacterium, assembly GCA_022827165.1. Next base: position 10,696 of record JAJDTN010000449.1, on the reverse strand, counting down.
GAGGTCGCCGGCGAAGCGGGTGGTGACCGACAGCCCGCCGCCGGCGGCGTCGGCATCGGCGCCCGTCTCTCCCGCCGCCAGCTCCTGGGGCAGCTCCCCCGGCCTGCCGCTGTCGGAGGCCCTGCCGCTGAAGACGGTCTTGTAGCGCAGGGCGATGCTCTCGAAGACGACTCGCAGCACCCGGTCGCCCGTGATCCTCGGGAAACCGATGCGGACCCCGCCGTCGATGTCGGCCTTCTCCCACGCCACGTCGCCGCCGTCGATCTGCACCGACCGGATGACCTCCACCGGCGCCTGGGTGTCGATGTCGAGGCGGTCGAAGCCGCGGCTGTCGTAGCTGCGCACCCAGTAGGTGAGCTCCGTCGGCTGGCCGATGACGGCCTCCCGGGGCCACACCTCCGCCACCAGCGAATCCGCCAGGGCGGGAGAGACCTCGACGGCGATGGAGTCGACCAGCGCCGCCGAGAGGATCTCCGTGCTCTCGAGCTGGACGTGGAACTGCCAGTACCTCCGGGGCGCCGGGGAGGCGACGGCGGCGGACACCCCCGCCGGGTAGGGAGGCGACCAGCCGCTCCAGGCGAGGCTGTCGCCGGTGTCGGGCGTCGTGCCGCTGCGCGTCCGCAAGGTGGCCTTCACCTTGGCCGGCTCACCGATGGCCTCCTCGGACCACAGCAGGCTGCCGAAGACGGCGGCCTGTCCCTCGTCGAAGACCCGGGACAGGTAGGACGCCGCGGAAGGGAAGCCCTCGCCGAAGACCTCGAGCTCGTCGATCTCCCACGCGCCCCGCACCAGCTGCTGAACCTCGATGAAGCGCACGTACTGGAGCGGGATGGGGATGTCGATGTCGGGGTCGGTGTTGCGGTCTTCCGACTTGAATACCCTCATCTTCGGCTCGCCCGAGATCGTCGTCTGCGCCTCGCTGCCGTCGTTGAGCGACAGGCGGTAGCCCCGCAGGTACGACTCCTCGAAGCCCGGCCGCGGGTAGAACCGGACCCGGTTGACGCCGAAGCGCTCCCCCAGGTCGACGCGGAAGATGATCCCCCTCGTCTGCGCGCCCGGGATGACGAAGGCCTCGCCGCCGCCGTCCACCATCTTGCCCAGCAGGTCGTCCACGGCGCTCTGCGATGTCTCGAGGACCACCCGCGCATTCGGCGAGGTGATCCGGCCGCCCCGTTCCAGCAGCCTCAGGGCGATGTTGTCCTCCGGACCGTTGCGGGCCGGCTGGATGAAGCCGGGACGGGTGTCGAAGTCGATGACGGAGACCACCGACTGGCTCTCGCTCCATGTGCGTGAGCCCGGGCCGCTGCCGCCGATGACGACAACCTCGGCGGCGGCGGGTTCGGCGGCGATACCGAAGGCGAGGGCCACGACGGCCGTCCGCGGCGATACCGCCCGAGCCGCCATGGGGGCGCGGTCAGTAAGCGACATGCACGAGCCGGTAGGCCCGGGTGCTGCCGCCGGACCCGGAGTCGAGATCGACGGCGATCCGCAACAGGTAGATCCCCGGCGGCACGAAGGCGCCGGAGGCGTCGACGCCCGACCAGGCGACGCTGTGGCCTCCCGCCGCGAGGGGCCCGTCCCACAGCCTCTTCACCAGCCGGCCGCCCAGGTCGTAGACCTCCACCGCGGCCGGCGCCGGCGCGCTGATGCGCATCAGGGTGAAACGGGCCGCCACCTCGTCGTTGGCGCCGTCGCCGTTGGGGGTGACCACCGGACTGGAGATCTCCACCGCTCCCAGCACGTCGCCGCGCTGCAGGGCCAGGACGATCGTCGTCTCGCTGTCGGTGATGCCGTTGGCGTCGCCGTCCTCGACCCCCTGCCAGGAACCGGCGAAGCCGGAGTGCCCGACGGAACCGATGAAGTAGCTGTTGTAGGTGTAGGGGACGCACTCGAAGTGCAGCTCCACCCGCGCCTCCCCGGACCCGGCCTCCACCGGCGCCGGCAGGCGGACCCACAGGGAGTCGGAGCCGTCCCTCAGCACCTCGAGCCGCTCGTCGGCGGCCTCCCAGGTGAGGGCGGGTTCCTCGCCGGCCTCGACGACCACCCGGTGGAGGTCCATCTCCAGCCCCGGGGGGCCCTCGAGGAGGATCTCGTCGAAGCCCCGGCTGTCGCCCTCGAAGGTCGAGCGGAGGATGTAGGAGAACGCCTGCCGGCTGCCGATCTCCTCCAGGCGGGCTGGCAGGACCTCGGCCACCAGGCTCCTGGCCACGGGGCGCGCGAAGTTCAGCGCCACCGAGCGCAGGGTGGGGGCCGCGCGGGGCTCGTCGGTGAGGAGGATGGCGCGGATGGCGACGTAGCGCCGCGGGCTGGGCGAGGTGATCCGGTCGCCGGAGCGCTCGTAGGGCTGGCTCCAGCCGCTCCAGTCGGGACCGGGGAGCTTCTCGGTGACGATGGCCCCCACGGCGTTGTCACCGAAGAACTTCTTGTCCTCCTCCCACTTCTTCTTCGCCTCCTCCAGGGTCCCCGGGTAAGGCTCGCCGCTCTTCTTCAGGTAGTGGGTCGACTCCAGGACGGTGTCGCCGGTGCGCGTCTGCAGCACGAGACCGGTCCCCGGCGGCAGGTCGGCGTCCCACTCGACGGTGGTCAGGTTCCGGGCGCGGCTGCCGAGCTCGATGAAGGGGAGATCCCCGTCGAAGACGGAGGTGATCTCCACCTCGGGCATGTAGCCCTCCCCGAAGAACTGGATCTCCGACAGGCCGAAGGAGAGCGTCCCCGAGTCCGCCGGCTTCGCGAAGAGGGGGTAGGTGAAGGCGAAGTACTTCGCCTTGGTGAGGGGAAACTCGAAGCCGTTGTACGTCTGGCTCGTCGGCTCGTGGCTGTTGTCGAGATTCTCCGCCGACCCCACCGTCTTCCAGGCGAGGCTGCCGCCGGCGACCCGCGAGCCGTCGGAGAGCTCGATCCGGTACTGGGGGAAGCCGAGGACGTGGCCGAACCCCTGGTTCCGCTGCAGGACCCGGATGTGGTCGAGAAAGAAGGCGCCCCCCAGATCGATGAGGAGCTGGCGCTCCAGGTCCTGCGACTGGAATACCGAGGCCTGGTCGGGGTTGAAGCCGCCGAGGGCGCTCCAGTGGGCCTGCTCGCCGAAGAAGTGTCCGTCCACGACGGCGGGCTCGGCGCCGGTGTCGTCGACGCTGGTCAGGGTCCCGCCCCGCTCCAGCACCCCGGTGCCGATGTTGTCGCCGATGGACCACACCTCGACCTCGGCCAGCCGCGGACGCTCGCGGCGGTAGTGGACCACCGGTCCCTGGCGGCCGGTGCCCTCCAGGGAGTCCCAGTCCTCCTTGCCGCCCAGGAGCCGCTCCCGGCCGCGGGCGTCGAGCCGGTAGTACTCCACGTCCCCCCGCTGGCCGGGCGGCAGGCTCTCCCAGACCGCCTCGGAGACCTGGCGGGCCTTGCCGAAGTCGCTGTCGGTGGCCTGGATGCCGACGAGGTTGATCACGTCTCCCGTGAAGTCGCCGTAGACGACGGGCCACTTCGTCGGCGACTGCGCCCGCAGATCGATCTCGAAGACCCGCTGGCCCTTCACCGGCGTGTTGGTGGTGTAGCGCGTCCGGAAGATCGGCAGGCCGAGATTGAGCTCCCCCTGCGAGGTGGTGACCGTGAAGTGGAGGAAGGGATCGCCCAGATCGGCGTCGACGAACCTGAGGACGATGCGGGTGGCCGAGACCGTCCGGCCCAGGTCGAGCTGCACCCACCAGTCGCGCACGGGGTCGTCGGGGTCCGGCTCCCACCAGGTGTCCAGGCGGCCGTCCATCAGCGCGCCGGCGCTCGCCTCGCCGGAGCCAACGGCCCTCACACCGCCGCCGAAGGCGGCCGCGTCGAGGGAGGCGTTGACGCCGGGCACGACGACCGTCTCGCCGTCGACCTCCAGGAGGGTGCTTTTGCGGATGTAGCCGGGCCGCACCCCGGCTTCGGTGACCTCCGCCGTGGCCGACTGCCACTCCTGCCAGTGGGTGGGCGTGTCGATGACCACGCGGTTCGCTTCGCGGCTGTAGCCCTGCTGTCCCCCTCCGGGCGATGACAATGCCAGGACCAGGACCGCCGCCAGGACCGAAGACGGAGGCGCGACACGCGGCGGCACTTGGTGCGCGCTCATCTCAGTAGGCTACGGAGACGAGGCCGATGCTCGTCTCTCGCTTCGACCCCACGTCGGCCTCGATCCGGCAGAGGTACAGCCCGGGGGGAACGAGCTGGTTCGCCTCGTCCCGGCCATCCCAGGGCCGGTCGTACTCGCCCAGGGAGTCGTCTCCCGAGTAGAGCCGCTTCACGAGGCGTCCAGAGAGATCGTGGATCTCGATGGAGAGGGGGGCCGCCGCGGTCAGGCGCAGCAGCTTGTAGGAGATGTGGACGACATCGTTGACCCCGTCGCCATTGGGCGTGAACGGATTCGGCTCGATGCGGGGCGAGAACAGGAGCGAGGCGCTCAGGGGGGCCTGCACGGTGAGCTGATCGCTGTCGATTTCGGCGATGGCGTCGCCGGGACTGACCTGCTGGCGCACCTCCAGGGGCCTCTCGGTGTCGAAGATGCGGCCGGCGAAGGGCGTGCTCACCTCGCGCAGCACCGGGGCCGTGAAGACCACCTCGAGGAGGGCGCCGCTGTCCGTCGTCCCCAGCCGCCGCGGCAGAAGGACCTCGAAGCCCTCCTCGGTGCGGGTCCAGTTCAAGGGCTCGTCCACCGCGTCGATGCGCAGCGAGTCCACCGAGACGACGGTGAAGGGCGTCGAGATCTCCAGCCCGTCGAAGCCGCCGTCGCCGTCGCGGATCGTGGGCTTCACGTAGTAGGTGAACCGCGTCACCTCGCCGACCCGCGTCGTCACCGGGAAGATCTCGGCCACCAGCTCGCGAGCCATCGGTTTCGACGCCATGGCCTCGATGTAGTCGACGCGGCCGCCGTCTTCCACCGTGCTCGAGGAGAAGTCGACGCGGACCTGGAAGTACTGGCGGGGACCGGAAGAGACGATCTCGACCCCGGGCTCTTCGAAGGAGTAGATGCGGGACCAGAAGCTCCAGTTCTGGATGTCGGAGCTCACCCGGTCCTCCTCGTCCTGGGGCTTGAAGTGGCCCGCGAGCTTGTCGTACTGCGCCTTGTACTCGGTCACGCTGAGCTCGCCCCCGCCGTCGAGGTACTCGACCCGGTCGAGCAGGTCGGGACGGTACTCCCAGTAGATCTCCGGGTGGCGGTCGCTGCCCAGGCGCGAACGGATCTGGACGCGGGCGCGGGGATCCTGGCGGCCCGACCAGCGGATCTTTCCCCAGCTGGCGATGTCCGGCAGCTCCACGACCTCCGACTCGTACGCGGCCTCGGTCACGTAGCCGCCGCCGTAGACCTCGAAGTCGGCCAGTCCGAGCTCCCTCGGCGAGGTGCGTGTGACGAGGAGCTGGATCGCCTCGGTCGTCACCGGCGGGTCGAGCACGATGCGCATGTCGTGGTCGGAGTTCTCCTTGACCGAGGCCACCTCGCGCTCGCCGCAGGGAGGCCCGCATCGCTCCCGGTTGAACCACGGGATCCGGTAGGTGTTGAAGACCAGGTCGCTGACACCGAGGGCGAAGGTATCCAGGTAGTGGTCGGTGCGGCCCTCGATGGGCCGGAACCGCACCTCCTTGATCAGGAACCGTCCGCCGAGATCGAAGGTGACCTTGCCCCACCAGCCCCTCAGGCCGAACCGGTCCGCCTCGATCTCGGCCCACACGTAGTCGGTGGTGGGGTCCTGATCGATGAGCACCTGCCCGACGAGGGTGTTCTCGCCGCCTACCCCGATGTTGTGGTCGACCCAGACCCTGCCCCCCCGTTCCAGCAGCCCGGCGGCGAGATCCTCGTCGTCGGGGAGGAACTTCGGCACCAGCATATCGGCTTGCAGGGAGTCCTGATCGATCTGGTCCTGCACGTGCGCCGACACCCAGGGGACGTGAACAACCTCGACGCCCAACCGGTCGAGGCTGTCGCGCTCGGCCGCGGTATGGGGCTGGCCGATGCGGATGAGGGTTGCACCCGAGGCGCCGTGGGCGAGCAGGCCGGCGACGATGCAGGAGAGCAGGCAGGAGCGCATGGATTCGCCTCCTCCACGGACGGAAACCGCCGTTACGGTAGCTAGCCCCTTCGGGAGCCGTCAAGCGCCGCGGCGCCCCCCGGAGAGACCGCTTTCTCAGCCTTTCTGGCTGCCGACGCGGAAGGAGTAGAGGTTGGCATCCTCGACCCCGAGACGCAGCTGCACGGTGCGCCCCCTGAGCCCGCCCAGGTCGCTGCGCCCGCCCCAGTCGACGAGGGAGTCCGTCTCGTCGCCGCGGAAGGGGGTGCACTGCCCGGCGGCGAGGCCGGGGATGGCCCGTCCCCCTTCATCCTCGATCTGCACGGTGATCCCGCCGCTGCCGTCTCCAGGGGCCCCGGGGGTCGGACCGCTGGTGGCCGCGTTGAGCCGCAGGTGGTCCCCCTTCCAGGTGAAGGGACGGGTGAGCGCGTGTCCCGGGCTCGTGGCATCCAGGGAGCAGAAGCCGTCCAGGCGAAGGGTGGCCAGGCCGATGCGCCCATCCTGGTCGGCAGCCGGAGTGTTGTGGGGCACCTTGAAGCCGGAGTAGAACAGCCAGATCCGTCCGTCCTTCTCCACCGGCGCCGAGACGGGGTAGATCTGCGTGTCATCGAAGGCGCCGCCCGGGTACTCGTTGGTCGGCACCAGGTGCATGAAGAGCTTGCGGTCGGCCGTGCGCTCCCAGCCCAGGCCGTCGCGGCTGGAGATCAGCTGCATGTCCAGCGTCTGCGGGTACGTGTGGTACACCCACAGAAGGCCGAGGTACTGGCCCGCGAAGGGAAAGGCCGAGAGCCCGTAGAACTGTGTATCGGGCGGGTCGAAGGCGTCGGGAGCCAGAATGCGGCGGGTTGGCCCCCAGTGCACGAAGTCGTCGCTTACCATGCGCGAGACCATGCGCAGCGGCCGGGCCGGCGTCCGCGTCTTGTGGTACAGCCAGTACTCGCCCGACGCCGGGTCGCGCATGACGCTGAAGGTGTCGCCCGTCGCCCGGCGGGGTATGACCGGGTTGTCCTCCCACGGTGTCCAGCGGACGCCGTCCCCCGAGAAAGCGGCATGGATGCCGTCGCCCGCCGACGGCCACCAGAGCAGCTTGTAGCGCCTGTCCGGATCCGCTTCCGCCTCGTCCTTCAGGACGCAGTGCGTCCACTCCACGTCCCGGAGAAGGATGTTGTTCGCCGTCGATCCGTCGAACTCCACAAGACCCAGTTCCGGCTTCTCCCAGTGGACGCCGTCCGTCGAAGTGGCGTAGCAGAGGTTCTTTCCGGCCTCCGGCTTGTCCCGGCTCGGCTGGGCGTTGTACCACATCTTGAAGCACCCCTCCTGCCCGTCCCAGATGACCGTCCCCGGCTGCAGGACCAGGTATCCCTCCCAGGGCCTGTCGGGCCGGAGGAGCGGGTTGTCCCGGTGCTTGACGGGGTGATGGAGCGAGCGCCAGACGTTCTCCGTATGGGCCAGCATGGCGTCATCGCAGAAGACCCGCAGGCCGTGGCGTGGATGCATCGGATCTCTCAGACGGGCGGGGGCGTGAACTGCAGGCTGTACAGGTCAGCGTCGCTGAGAGCGAAGCGCAGGCGCACCGGTTGGCCGGCCAGTCGGCTGACGTCGGCCACACCGTTCCAGGTGACCTTGCGGTCCAGGTAGTCGCCGTAGATCTCGTCGCAGTCGCCGAGGGCGTACCCCTTCAGCGTCTTGCCGTCGCCGTCCTGGATCTCGACGCGCGCCGAGCCGGCGGCGGACGTGGCCGCGTTCAGGCTCAGGGCCCCGCCGTCGAAGGTGAAGGGCCGCGTGATCAACTCGCCCCCCCTCAGCGGCGCGTTGGCCGAGACGAAGCCGTCCAGGCGCAGCGTGAAGCGCCGCAACCGGGAGCCCTCGCCGCCGAAGAATCCCTCGCCGCTGAAGATCGACAGCTCCCTGGGCGCCGTGGGAAGGTCGCTGGCCGTCTCCAGGATACCCCAGGCCGTCATGTTGTTGCGGCTCCCCCAACGCCTTTGCTGCGGCCCGGGCCGCACGAAGGCCTCTCCCCAGCGCTTGAAGTGCAGGCCGTCGCGGCTGGTCATGTAGAGGCCGTCCGAGACGCCGGCGGCCATGCTGCCGGGCATGCGGCGGTCCGGCACGAAGCGCTTGGGGAAGCCCATGTAGATGTGCGGCGCCCGGTAGTAGGGGGTCACGGCGTTGGTGTAGAGGTGCTCGATAGGCGCGTCTCCGTACTGGAGCAGCTGCGGCTTTGTCCAGCGGCGGAAGTCCGTCGACGTGCAGGTCATGATCTGGCGATAGCGCACGCCCCCGGGGTAGATCGAGTCGCGGTGGTACTCGACATAGCAGCCGCGGCGCGGTTCCCAGAAGGCCAGGTTCTGCGAGTCGAAGACATTGGTGCCCGCCGTGTGATCCATCACCGGCTCTTCCGACAGCAGGCTCCAGTGCACGCCGTCCGGCGACTTGAAGGCGAGGAGGGCCTGCTCTTCATGGTTGCGCGCGCTCGGGCTGCCCAGGGCCTTGTACTCCTCTCCCTCGCGGCAGTCCGGATTGCTGTCGCGGAAGGGCGTGAAATCGAGCGCGCCGGGGCCGTCCCAGATGATGTTGTTGCGCGTCGAGCCCTTGTAGCTCACCAAGCCCAGTTCCGGCCGGTACCACTCGATGCCGTCGCGGCTCTCGGCGTAGCACACGACCGGTTTGTAGGCGCCGGACGGGCCGTAGTGGGAGCCGCGGTAGTAGGCGCGGAACAGGTTGCCGTCCTGGAAAACCGTGTGGTAGGCGCTGGTGTTTCCCTCCCACGGCGCGTCGTGGTCGATGGCCACGTTCCGCGGCACCGGTTTCTGCAGGCGCAGCTCGACGCCGGAGAGCCGCTCGATCAGGTAGTCGTCGACGAACAGCTCGCGCCGGTCGCCCAGCTCGATGACGCCCGCGGGGGCGGCCCCCGCCGTCACCTTGCCGGCCGCCGCCCTCTTCTTCGGCGTCCTTTTCGCCTTCGCTTTCCCTGTCTTGCTCCTGGCCATCCCGGGGTCCTTTCTGGTTTGGCAGCGATCCTGCCGATCAGCCTGCGGGGCTCTGGCGCCGGGCTAACGAAAGACCCGCTGTCCCCCCGGGCAACACGCCGCGGGAAGCCCCTCATCTGCCACCCTCTGCTCCCCCGGCCGGGCCCGGCCGGGGGACCGTCCGGGGTGCATGAAGAGCCGGGCGCCTGCGGGCGGGGGCTTCAGATCTGGGTGAGGAAGCTGCCCGTGGTGCCGGTGAGGTAGTCGATCACCAGGAACACTCCCGCCCCCACGATCTCGCCGAGGATCAGCCCCAGGAAGAAGGGCCGCAGGCTGCGGTAGAGGCGCACCCCGCCGTAGCGCAGGATCAGGTACTTCAGGCACCAGGCCAGCAGGGCGCTGCAGAAGATGTGGCCCGTCTTCCAGTTGGCGGCGATCGTGAACCCCAGCGGGTTCAGCGGCCACCACACGAACTGGTGGCGGGCCCACATGAGGGCCGACATCACCCCTCCCCCGAGGAGCATGAACTGCACAGCGTCCCAGCGCGGGCCCTCGGGCGCTTCCGCGATGCGCGGGGTCATGTCCATGGGACCGAAGTGCGTGGATTGCCAGGCGAAGAACAGGGGGTTGAGGTTGATGCCGCCGTGCTCGTAGGCCATGACCAGCGTGATATAGGAGGAACCCGCCAGGCTGACGAGGATGGCGACGACGATGGCCCAGAACAGCCGCCGCTTCGGGCCGCGGATCATCTCGCTCATCTTGAGCCCGTTGGCCACCGAGGACATGACGAAGGAGCGGATCTCCGAGTGCCAGCCGTATGAGAAGCCGAGGGCCACCAGGCCCTGGGCGCCGATGGCGGAGGTGCCGACGGTGGAGATCACGAAGGTCGAGGTCATCAGGGGAGGGCGCATCGCCGGGATGCCGCCCTCGGCGACGACCCGTGTCAGCGCCATGAACAGGACCATGGCGCCGAAGACGAAGAGCAGCGCCACGGGAAAGGGAAGGCCGATCGCCGACAGCCAGAAGGCGACGATCAGCAGGCCGGCCACGAGCCCGAAGAACGCCTGCCGGTAGGTGAGGATCTCGCCGCTGTCGTCGACCTCGCGGGACCCGCGGAAGGCCCTGGCCGCCACCTGCCGCAGGTGCCTGCGCGCCACCCACAGGCCGACGAGGACGAAGACGATCATCGCCCCCAGGCCCTGGTGCGCGAGGAAGGGGTCCTCGGAGTAGAAGTCGATGCGCTGCGTGCTGCGCACACCGAGGACGTTGAAGATACCCCGCTGCAGCCGGACGAGGAGGTAGAAGACCCAGATCGAGGCCGAGATGTCGAGGCTGACGAAGTAGAAGAACCCCGTCCACGGCGGGCTGAACCAGAAGCTGAGCCAGGTCTCTCCGAACAGGGGCAGGCCCACGGTGCGCTCGAAGCGAGGAAACTCCGGGAAGTAGCTGTTCAGTCCGATAGCGCTGAGCAACAGGAAGGAGACGGCGAAGCCCAGCCACATCGTCCGGTTGGTGAAGAACGAGCGGCCCACGGCGCCGCCCTCGGCCCGCTGGATCATCTCCATCGGCACCTGCACCAGGGCGTAGCTGAGCCGCTCGTTGTCGACCCACTGCCGGCGCAGGATCACCATGGCGCAGATCATGGCGAAGCCGAGAGCCAGGAAGAAGCCGAACCACAGGCCCAGGGGAAGGACCCAGGCG
>JAJDTN010000369.1 GCA_022827165.1 Candidatus Latescibacterota bacterium | reverse complement strand
AGAGGTCCGCGTAGTACGCCGGGGGCCTGCCGGCGTCGAAGTTCGTCCGCGGCGCCTGGCCCTCGCGCAGGCTGCCGCCGACGATTTGCTTCACCCGTCCTTCGTGGAGGTCGATGCAGGGGCGGAAGCGCATGGGCAGGTCCAGGGCGGCCCGGCCCGGGATCGGGTCCGGAGCGGGGAACAGGTCTTGGGGAGGGTCCCGCTTGCTCAGCGGGTGGCGAAGATGCCGGGGGTCTCCGCCTTCGCCGAGACGACCTCGCCGGTGTGCTCGCCGAGCCACTCCCTCAGCGGCACCTCCCCGGGCTCGGGGAGCTGGAAGCCCATGGGGCCGGAGCTGTCGCCGAGCAGCTGCCGGCGGACGGGGTCGCAGCGCGCCAGCAGCTCGTCGGAATGGCAGGCGTAGTCCATGGGCCGGATCCACCGGTACCCGTAGCCGAAGAACACGCTCTTGCGCGTCACCGTCGAGTAGTTGTTGCCCACGGCGTGGAGGGTGCGGTTCTCGAAGAGCACGGCGTCGCCGGGGCGGGCGCGGATCTCGAGGTGGTCGCCGTCGGTGTCGGCGTCGGGCTTGGGCACCGAGGTGTCGTTGCTGCCGGCCAGCAGGCGGATGGCGCCCCGTCCGGGCTCGGACAGGTCGGAGAGCCAGTAGGCGATCTTGATGAACATGCGCGGCTGCGCCAGGCCCAGGTCCCTCGGCGCGGTGCCGCCGTCGCGGTGCCAGTCCGAGACCTTGCGGTTGTCCCCGGGACCGTCCGTGTTCGGCGGGCGCACCACGAGGTGGGAGGTGATGAGCTGCACGTTGTGGGTGAGGAGCTGCACCACCAGGGGGACGGTGGACGCGCAGTCGAGCAGGTCGAGGAAGGCGTCGTCCCGCGGCAGGCAGTTGCGCATCTGCCAGAAGCCGCGGTCGTTCAGGCCCTCGGCGTTCAGGCCCTCGTCGTAGAGGCGGTCGCAGGCGGCCTCGAGGCGTGACCGCAGGTCGTCGGGCAGGGCACCCGGCACGACGAGGAATCCGTCCCGGTCGAAGCTCTGCCGTTGTTCGTCGGTAAGGGGGGTGAAGTCCATGGCGACTAGGATAGCTCCGTCATGGAGGTGGTCAAGAGGGCGGGGCGGTACTCGCTCAGCCCGGTGGTCCCGTGCCGGCGCGCGTCGGCCCGGCGCAGCCCCTCCGGCGACTCGGGCAGGTCGAGGCCCTTCGGGTGCTGCACGAGAAGCAGGCCGTCCTCGGCGAGGATCCCGGAGCGGCCGGCGGCGCCGAGCAGGACCTGGCTCAGGGGACGGCCGTTGTGCAGCGCCCGGTACGGCGGGTCGAGGTAGATGACGTCGAAGCGCCGGCCCTCGGCGGCCAGCTTCCTCAGCACCGTCTGGGCGCGGCCCCCCAGCAGCTCCAGGTGGTTGACGCCCCAGCTCTCCATGAGCCGGCGCAGAACCTCGCGCCGGCGGCGGTCGGGCTCCACGGCGGTCACCCGGGCGCCGCGGCTGTAGGCCTCCAGGGCCATCTGCCCGGAGCCGGCGCACAGGTCGAGGAAGGCGATCCCCTCCAGGGACGGCCCGAGGCGGGCGAAGACCGCCTCTTTCAGCCGGCCCGGGGTGACGCCGATGTCCCCCTGCCGGCCGGAGCTGACGGGGATCCTGCGGCCGCGAAGGCTGCCGGTGACGATGCGCAAGGGACCTCCGCGGACGGGGTGTGGCGGGCTCAGCCCGAGACCAGCGGGCAGATGATCGTCGGCAGGATACGGGGCGACCGCCTCACAGGGAGGTCTCCTGCCACAGGCCCAGACCACGGACGATGGCCTCCTCCAGCCAGTTCCGGAACCTGACCTCCACATCCTCGCGAGGCTCCTTGTAGTTGATCTGGAATACGTCGTCCGTCACGGGCGTCACCGGGCCGATTTCCCTCTCGCCTTCCTCTGTCTCCACACGCTGGAACCAGGTCGCCGAGCACGCGAGAACCCCTTGGAACTCATGGCCGATTCCGTGGAAGGCGATCAACAGTTCCGTCTGATTGTCGTTTTTCATCACAAGGCGTGCCCACGAACGGTATGTGTGGGTGTTTGCGAAGTAGTCGAGCTGCCTTGCGGTCTGGATGATCTGGTAGCGGTAATAGTGGCTCCTGTCCCCACCCTCGGCTGCGCCATCGGCGAAGTAGGAGCCGTGCTCCAGCACGTCGCCCATCTCGCTGCGCAACTCGTCAGAGACCTCCTTGAGGCGGCCTTGTGAGAGGTCTCTCAGCTCGGCGGCGACGGCCTTCGCCGTCTCCCACTCGGCGACGAGCGCGTCTTTGCGGGCCTGCAACCGCTGCCGCACGGACTTGATCGCGTCCTCGGCCCGGCGGGACCTTTGAACGTCTTCGGCAATGCTGAGGGCCCGGACGAACTCGTCCTTCTGCAGGCGCGCGAAGTAGTCCACGAGTGGTTTCAGGTCGCCGCCATCGGCCTGTTCCAGCGCTTCGATGTAGCGGGCCCGTTCCCGGTCCCTGACTACGAGCGGGAACCAACCTCCCTTGATGAATACCAGCGTCGCGATGGCGCGGGCAATGCGTCCGTTGCCGTCCTGGAAGGGATGTATCTGGGTGAAACGGTGGTGCAGCCAGGCGGCCTCCACCTCGGGAGCGGCGCCGGCGTGGGTCTCGTGCATGGCGATGAGCCGGTCCATCTCGGCAGTGACCTGCTCGGGTGGGCAATACTCATGGACCGAGCCGTCCGGCCGACTGGGATTGTTCGGCAGCCGCTTGTAATCGCCGCGGATGAGAGGGGTCTCTGTCCTTCTGCCATGGGAGTCGACGCCTTCCACGGTTTGCTGATGCCGCGTCATCAGCGCGTGGAGTTCCTTGATGTAGCTTGTGGACAGGGATCGCTCGTCTTTCGCGAACTGGAACACACCTTCCACCGCCGCTTCGTGATCCTCGATCATGGCCACCGTGGCTTCCGGGTTCGCAACGCTTCCGTGGGGGATCACCGCCGCCTGTATGCCGTGCTCGATGAGCAGTTGAGTGATGCCGCGGTCGAGGGTGTAGAGACGCTCGATCAGGCCCGTCTCGATGGCCCACTCCCGTTTCAGTCGGCCCTCGAAGTCACGGTACTCCTGCTGCGTGGTCAGTTGTTCGCGCCGTTCACGCCAAACCTCGGCCAGAGCGCCGAGCTCCCTGTGGGCAAGAGCATCGTGCGACTCGTAGCCTTCGATCGGCGTCCAGACGTAACTCATGTCATAGGCTCAACTGGGATGCGGGTCGCGTCGCGGCGGGAGGGGAGGCAGGCGCAGGAAAAGATAGCGGTGGATGGAGAATTGCGCATTGCGGCGAGCGGCAAGTGCTCGTTCTCACCCCCGTTGCGCCCACCCCGCACCACGGCTACCCTATCCCGCTTCGAGCGTCACCCACCCAGCCTCGTCCCGCCCCCCAGGAGACCGGCGTGAGCCCGGAAGCCAACGTCAACACCGCCTCCCGCCCCTCGAGCCTGAGGATCACCGACCTGCGCGTCGCCCGTCTCCGGGGAACCCCCTTCCACTCCACCCTCATCCGCATCGACACCGACCAGGGGATCTGCGGGTACGGCGAGGTCCGCGACGGCGGCAGCCCCACGTACGCCCTCATGCTGAAGAGCCGCCTCCTGGGGCAGAACCCCTGCGACGTGGACCGCCTCTTCCGGCGGATCAAGCAGTTCGGCCACCACGCCCGCCAGGCCGGCGGTGTCTGCGCCGTGGAGATGGCCCTCATGGATCTGGCGGGGCGGGCCTACGGCGTCCCCGCGTACCAGCTGGCGGGGGGCCGCTTCCGCCACCGGGTCCTGTGCTACTGCGACACCCCTACCGTCGACGACGGCCGCGAGATGGGCCGCCGCCTGCGGCAGCGCATGGAGGAGGGTTTCGCCTTCCTCAAGATGGACATCGGCCTGGGCGTTTTGCGCGGGCGGTCCGATTGCGTCATCGCGCCGCCGGGGATGCTGGAGTCGTCCACCGTCATGCATCCCTTCACCGGGATCCAGATCACGGAGCGGGGGATCGGCCTGCTGTGCGAGTACGTCGCCGCCGTCCGCGGCGAGATCGGCTACGAGGTGCCCCTGGCGGCCGACCACTTCGGCCACCTCGGCCTGGAGTCGTGCATCCGCCTGGGGCGCGCCCTGGACCAGTTCAGCCTCGCCTGGTACGAGGACATGATCCCCTGGCAGCTCGCCGATCAGTACCAGCGGCTCTCGGAGTCGGTGGAGACGCCGGTCTGCACCGGCGAGGACATCTACCTGAAGGAGGGCTTCGCCGACCTCTTCGGGCGGCGCGCCATCGCCGTGGCCCACCCGGACCTGGCCTCGGCCGGCGGCATCCTCGAGACCAAAAAGATCGGCGACGCCGCACAGGACGCCGGCATCGCCATGGCCCTGCACATGGCCATGAGTCCGGTGGCGGCCATGGCCTCGGTGCACGCGGCGGCGGCGACGGAGAACTTCCTCGTGTTGGAGAACCACTCGGTGGACGACCTGGAGCGCTGGAGCAGCCTGGTGACAGGACTGCCCGTGCCCCTCATCGAGGACGGCCACATCGCCGTGCCCGAGACGCCGGGCCTCGGCTTCGAGGGGCTGAACGAGGAGGTGCTGCGCGAGTTCGCCGACCCGGAGGCGGGGGAGCCCTTCGGCCCCAGCGACGGCTGGGACTCCGAGACCTCCAGCGACCGGCTCTGGAGCTGAGGTGGCCGCCTACGACATCGCCGTCCTGCCGGGGGACGGCATCGCCCCGGAGGTCGTGGCCGAGGCGCGGCGAGTCCTCGACGCGGCCGCAGGGCCGGAGCTGAGGTACACCGAGCATCCCTGCGGCGCCGGCTGCTACCTGGACCAGGGGGACCCTCTCCCGGAGTCCACGGTGGAGGCCTGCCGCCGGGCCGATGCCGTCCTCCTCGGGGCCATGGGACTGCCCGACGTGCGCTGGCCCGACGGCACCGAGATGCGGCCCCAGATCGACCTGCGAATCCTCCTCGACCTCTACGCCGGCGTGCGGCCGATCTACCTCCATGCCGCCCACCACTGCCCGCTGAAGGGCTACGGCGCCGGCGACATCGACTTCGTCATCCTCCGCGAGAACGTGGAGGGCCTCTTCGCCTCGATGAACGGCGGCGTGCGGCTGCGCGAGGAGACCGCCGTGGACACCATGGTGATCACCCGCTCCGGCTCCGAGCGCATCTCCCGTTACGCCTTCGGCCTGGCCCTGCAGCGGCGCGCTGAGCGTCTCGAGGGGCGGCGGGGGGAGCGGCCGGCGCAGGTGACCCTGGTGGACAAGGCGAACGTCTTTCGCTCCATGGCTTTCTTCCGCCAGGTCTTCGACGAGGTCGCCGCCGATCACGACATCGAGTCCGGCCACGCCTACGTGGACGCCATGGCCCTCTACCTCGTGCGCCAGCCGGAGAGCTGGGACGTGATGGTCACGGAGAACATGTACGGCGACATTCTCTCCGACCTGGGGGCCGGCCTCGTGGGCGGTCTCGGCATGGCCCCCTCCGGGGACATCGGCGAGGAGGCCGCCGTCTTCCAGCCCTCCCACGGCACGGCGCCCGACATCGCCGGCCAGGGGATCGCCAACCCGGTGGCCGCCATCCTCTCGGGGGCGATGATGCTGCGCTGGCTCGGAGACCGCCACGACGACGAGGAGGCCCGGGCCGCCGCCGCCCGCATCGACGCCGCCGTGGCCGAGGTGCTGGCCGAGGAGGGGACGGGCACACCCGACATCGGCGGCGCCATGACCACGGCCGAGTTGGGCCGGGCGGTGGCGCGGGCCGTGGAGAGCTGAAGGAGCCTGGAGATGAACAACGGACTGGTGAGCGACGCCGACGTGCAGTCCTACCGCGAGCAGGGCTACCTCGTCGTGCCCGGGCTGGTGAGCCCCGAGGAGGTGGAGGTGCTGCGCGCCGATGCCCTGCGCGTCTGCCGCGGCGAGTACCCCCACCCGAGCCTGGAGCCGATGCCCGCCGGCCTGACCGACGACGAGGTGCTGCGCGGCTTCCTGTGCATCCACCAGCCCCACAAGGTCTCCCCGGTGATGCTCGACCGCGGGCTCCGCCACGCCGGCCTGGCACGGGTGCTGTCGCGCCTCATCGGGCCGGACGTGAAGTGCATGCAGTCCATGCTCTTCGTCAAGCCGCCGGGGTTCCAGGGGCAGGCCTGGCACCAGGACGAGATCTTCATCCCCACCCGCGACCGCTCCCTCACCGGAGGCTGGATCGCCCTCGACGACGCCACCCTCGACAACGGCTGCATGTGGGTGCTCCCCGGCTCCCACCAGTGGGCCCTCTACGACCAGCGCCCCCACGACGATCCCGAGGAGTTCGACAGCGCCCCCGAGTCCTACGGCTTCGACGACTCCGGGGAGGTCCCGGTGGAGGCGAAGACAGGGGACGCGGTGTTCTTCAACGGCTATCTGCTGCACCGCTCCCGGAAGAACCGCAGCGGCGTCTTCCGCCGCGTGCTGGTGAACCACTACATGAACGCCTGGTCGCGGCTGCCGTGGCACCCCCTCGAGGGCGAGAGCCCGGCCCGGGCCGACTTCCGCGACATCGTCATGATCTGCGGCGAGGACCCCTACGCCTGGAAGGGGCTGGAGGACCGGTCCGGGGTCGGTCTGCGCCAGTGCAAGGCGATCGCCGACCAGCGCCAGGCGTGAGCCCTTCCGGTCCGCCCCTGTCGCGGCGGCGGTTCCTCGGTCTCGGCCTGACCGCCGCGGCCCTGCCGGCCGTGGCCTCTCCCGGCCTGGCTTCCCCCATCGCCCCGGCGGCCCCGGGCACGGCGGTCCGCCCGCGGCTGCGCGACCTCGGCGTGGTCATCGGCGATCTGCCGGCCGGCGCGGCCAACGCCATCACCGACGTGCCGGGGGTCCGCGTCGGCCACGTCACCCTGATCCACGGCCACGGCCCCCTCGTCGTCGGCCGCGGTCCCGTGCGCACCGGGGTCACCGCCGTCCTGCCGCGCCCGGAGCTGCCCTGGCGCCGGCCGGTCTTCGCCGCCGACCTGACGATCAACGGCAACGGCGAGCTCACCGGCCTGGGGCCGGTGCGCCGCGCCGGGGTCTTGGCCGCACCCGTCCTGCTCACCGACACCGGCAGCGTCGGCCGCGCCTACGACGGCGCCGTCGGCTGGGCCCTTGACCGGGACCCGGCCGCCTTCGACGCCCCCTTCCGGCCGGACCCCGTGGTGGGGGAGACCTGGGCCGGCTTCCTGCACGACACCGCCAGCGGCCACCTGCGCGCCGGACACGTGGCCCGCGCCCTGGAAGGGGCCGCGGCAGGGCCGGTGGCCGAGGGCTCCGTGGGCGGCGGCACGGGGATGCGCTCCTTCCAGTTCAAGGCCGGCATCGGCACCGCCTCGCGGTGCATCACCGTCGGCCGCGGCGGCGAAGGCGAGTACACCGTGGGCCTCCTGGTGCAGGCGAACTTCGGCCGCCGGCCGCAGCTGCGCGTGAAGGGGGTTCCCGTGGGACGCCGGCTGACGGACCGCCTCCCCGAGCGGGGAGCGCCGGCGTCGGCCGTGGCCCCCGGCAACTCGCTGCTCATGGTGGTGGCCACCGACGCGCCGCTGATCCCGGTGCAGCTGAAGCGGCTGTGCAAGCGCGCCCTCGTCGGCATGGCCCGCACCGGCGGCATCTCCACCCACGGCAGCGGCGACCTGGTGATCGCCTTCTCCACCGGCAACGATCCCGCCACGGCGGCGGGGTCGCTGCAGGTCCTGCACTACTCCCACATGAGCCGCCTCTTCGCCGGCGTTGTGGAAGCCGCCGAGGAGGCGGTCCTGAACTCCCTGACGGCGGCGGGCACCATGGTCGGCCGCGACGGCAACACCATCCACGGCCTGCCCCTGGAGGAGTTCGTCGAGGTCATGGAGGGCTACGGGGAGGCCGGCGGGGAATGAGGCTGCGCGACCTCGGCCTCGCCGTGGGCCGCCTGGAGCCGGGCGCCGCCAACGCGGTCACCGACGTGGCCGGGGTGCGCGTGGGGCACGCGGCGGGAGGCGGGAGCGGGGTGACGGCGCTGGTCCCCTTCGCCGGGGCGCCCCGCCGGTTCTTCGCCGGCCGCTGGTCCCTCGACGGCGGCGACGAGCTGACCGGCGGGCTGGCCATGACCGAGGACTTCGGCGCCCTCTCCACGCCGCTGGTGCTGGCGCCGCCCCAGGCCGCCGGAAGGATCTACGACGGCCTGCTGGCCTACGGCTTCCAGCTCGACGCCGGCCTGCCCGAGGACGCCGGCTGGCCGCCCGGTCTGATCGCCGTGGACGGAGTGCCGGCTCCGGCGGCGTCACTGCACGCCGCCCTGACGCAGGACACAGTGGCCGCTGCCCTGGCCGCTGCCACCGGAGAGCCTCCCGCCGAGGGCCAGGCCGGCGTCGGCCGCGGCCTGGCCGCCTTCGGGGCGCGGGCCGGCATCGGCACCGCCTCGCGGCGGCTGACCAGCGGCGACGCGGTGGTGGGCGTCCTGCTGGCCGCCAACGGCGGCGAGCCGGGGTCCCTGACCGTCGACGGCGAGCGCGTCGGCCCGCGGCTTGGGCTGGCCCCCCTGGCGCCGCAGAGGCGCCGCACCTTCGCCGCCGTGATCGTCACCGACGCCCCCCTGCTGCCGGTCCAGCTCGACCGCCTGGCCCAGCGGGCCTCCTTCGGCCTCGTGCGGGTGGGTCTGCTCGACGAGCACACCTCCGGCGGCACCATCCTCGCCCTGTCCACCACGGCGCTGCGCGACGACACGCCCGCCGGTCCGGGAACGGTGCGCGCCTCCGCCACCGCCGAGAGCGGGCTGCCCGAGCTCTTCGCCGCCGCCGCCGAGAGCTGCGAGGAGGCGGTCCTCAACGCCGTGGTGGCGGCCAGCGGCCAAGCCGGCCTCGACGGCTCCCCGCCCCTGCCCGCCGGTCGCCTGGGAGCGGACCGGTGACGCCGGACCGGCTGGAAGATGCCCGCCCCCGACGGTACCCCGCCGCTGCCGGCGGATCAGCTGGGAGCGGAGGTCCGGTGACGGAGGACCGCCTCGGCGATGCCCGCTGGCGCGCGGGTCTGCGGCGCCGGCTGCTGGCCTGGTACCGCCGTCACCGCCGCGACCTGCCCTGGCGCCGCACGGCGGACCCCTACCGGGTCTGGGTCTCGGAGGTGATGCTGCAGCAGACCCGGGTGCAGACGGCGCGCGGCTACTACGAGCGCTTCCTGGCGGCCTTCCCGACGGTCGAGGCCCTGGCCGCCGCCGACGAGGGCGAGGTCCTCAAGGCGTGGGAGGGGATGGGCTACTACTCCCGGGCGCGCAACCTGCACCGGGCCGCGCGCGCCGTCGCCGGCGAGCACGGCGGCCGGCTGCCCGATACCTACGACGGCCTCCTCGACCTGCCCGGCGTCGGGCCGTACACGGCGGCGGCGGTCAGCTCCATCGCCTTCGACCGGCCCCATCCCGTCCTCGACGGCAACGTGACGCGCCTCCTCTGCCGGCTGCTGCGGTTCGAGGAGGACCCGCGGCGGGCCGAGACGCGGGCGCGGCTCATCGCCGCCGGTGAGGCCCTCATGCCGAGGTCCCGGCCGGGGGAGTTCAACCAGGCCCTGATGGAGCTCGGCGCCCGCGTCTGCACCCCGTCGAGCCCGCGCTGCGGCGACTGCCCGTGGGGGCAGCACTGCCGCGCCCGCGCCGAGCTGGACGACCCGTCGGTGCTGCCGCTGCGGCCGGAACGCCGGCCCCGGCCCCACCTGGAGGTGGCGGCGGGACTGATCCGCCGCGGCAACCGGCTGCTGCTGGCGCAGCGTCCCCCCGGGGGCATGCTCGCGGGGATGTGGGAGTTCCCCGGCGGCAAGCAGGAACCGGGGGAGAGCCTGCCCGCCTGCCTGCGCCGCGAGGTCCGGGAGGAGCTGGACGTCGACATCGAGGTGGAGCGCCCGCTGGCGGTGGTCGATCACGACTACTCGCACCGCTCGATCCGGCTCCACGCCTTCGCCGCCCGCTGCCTCGGCGGCCGGGTGCGGGCCATCGGCTGCGCCGACTGGGCCTGGGTCTCGCCGGGCGGCCTCGACGGCTACCCCATGCCGCGGGCGGACCGCAAGATCATCGCCCGCCTCGGCTGGGAGGGCCGCCGCCGCGGGCACTTCCGCACGGAGGGCTGGCTCGGTGGCTGAGCGGGGCTCGCGGGCCGGACCCCTCCGGCGTCTCTACGACGGTCTCCTGGGCTGGGCGGAGACCCCCTACGGCGGCCTCGTCCTGTTCCTCTGGGCCTTCTTCGAGTCCTCCGTCTTCCCCATCCCCCCCGACGCCTTCCTCATCGCCATGGTCCTGGGCGCCCGGAGCCAGGCCTGGCGCTTCGCTGTCATCGCCTCGATCGCCTCCGTCCTCGGGGGCGTCGCCGGGTACGGCATCGGCCACTGGCTGTGGTGGTCGGGGCCGGGGGAGCTGTCCCAGGTGGCCCAGCTGTTCTTCGACCGCGTCCCGGGCTTCACCGTGGAGAAGTTCGAGCGCGTGCAGGCCCAGTACGAGAGCTGGGGGTTCTGGGTCGTCTTCACCGCCGGCTTCACGCCCCTGCCCTACAAGGTGATCACCATCTCGGCCGGGGCCTTCGAGATCTCCTTCCCGGTCTTCGTCAGCGCTTCGCTGGTGAGCCGGTCGGCGCGGTTCTTCCTGGTAGCCGGGCTGCTGTGGAGGTACGGCGAGCCGGTGCGCGAGTTCATCGACCGCCGCTTCGACCTGCTGGCGGTGCTCTTCGTGGTCCTGCTTCTGGGAGGGATCTACGCGGCGGGGGAGTGGTTCTGAAGGGTCAGTCCGCGTCGGCCTCGCGGCGGGCCTGGGCGAAGCGGCGCACCCGCCGGACGAGGATGACCACCAGCCCCGCCAGGGCCGCGTAGAGCAGAACCTCGAAGGCGGGGTGGTTCCAGCCGAAGATCACCGGCCACAGGCTCAGGATGCAGAGGAGGATGAAGATGTCCTCGGCGAGGCGGGCCCGGCGGCCGGGGTCGGGCTTCTGCGGATCGGAGGGGGAGGGGATCATGCCCTGGAGGCGTCCCGGCTCCGGTGGAGAGCCTTGTAGATGGTGTAGCTCTTGAGGACCTTCTTCACGTAGAGGCGGGTCTCGCGGTAGGGGATGCGCTCCACGAAGACGTCCTCGTCCTCGAGGGGGAAGCGCTCCACCCAGCGCTTGGCCACGTGGGGTCCGGCGTTGTAGGCCGCCAGCCCGAGCTGGAAGCGGAGCCCGCCGCCGCCGGCGTCCTCGAAGGCGCGCATCTGGTCGGCCAGGTAGCGGGTGCCGAGCTGGATCGACAGTCCGGGGTCGAAGAGCTGGCGCCGGTGGAACGGCTGCAGGCCGAAGCGGCGTGCGAGCTTGCGCCCTGTCCTGGGCATGATCTGCATCAGGCCCACGGCGCCGGCCCGGGAGACGGCGGACTCGTTGAAGAAGCTCTCCTGGCGGATCACCGACAGCACCAGGAAGGGGTCGACCTCGGCCTTCCTCGAGGCGGCCTCGACCTCCTCCCAGTAGTAGCTCGGATAGAGGCGGGTGGTGTTGCCGCCGCCGTCGCCGATCCGCGCCGTCAGCTGCATGGCGCGCGTGTGCAGCCCCAGCGCCTCGTAGGCCTCGCGCAGGACCCGCAGGGCCTCCCTGTCTCCCTCGTTGGCCCGCTCCGCCAGCCGCAGCTCGCGCCCGGCGGTGGAGGCCAGGCCCAGCTCGCCGAGGGACAGGGCCCGCCGCAGGTGACCGGTCTCCCGCAGGACGCCGGGGGCCGGCGCCTTCGACACCAGGACCGGGGCCGGCAGGCGGGCCTCGCCGTAGCCGAGGCTCACCGCCCGCGCCGAGTAGTACGAGCGCGGAAAGCCGAGGGCCGCGCCGGTGAAGTGGCTGCCGGCCTCGTCCTTCCGCCCCAGGCGCCAGGCGCTCTTGCCGGCCCAGTAGAGGCTCTGGTCGACCAGGTGCGGCTGGCGGGCCTTGCGGCTGAGCTCGGCGAAGCCGGCGGCGGCCTCCTCGAACCGCTCCCGGCAGTAGAGGCTGAAGCCGGCGCCCCAGGAGGCGTCCTCGGCGTGCTCGCTCGAAGGGTAGCGCTCGGCGAGGTCGGCGTGGATGCTGCCGGCGCGCTCGAACTGGCCCTTGCGCTCGGCGGCCTTGGCGGCCTGCCACAGGGCGTCGTCGGCGAGGGTGTGGCGCGGATACTTCCGCGAGAGGGCCACGTAGGCCTCGATCGCCTCCTGGTCGCGGCCGTCGCGGACGTCGAGCCCGGCGATCCGGTAGAGGGCGGGGGCCCAGCCGTGGTCGTCGTACAGGCGCCTGTAGGTCGCCCGCGCGCGGTCGAACTGGCCTGAGCGCCCCAGGGCGCGGCCGAGGGCGTAGGCGGCGTGGGGGGCCAGCTCGTGGCCCGGGGCGTTGCGGATCACCTGCTGCAGGTCGGAGATGGCGCGGTCGTCCCCGTGGCGGGCGTAGACCTGGGCCCGGGTGTAGCGCTCGTCGATGGTGCGCGGCCGGAAGCGCGACGCCACCCGGAGGGCCAGGCGGCTGCCGGCGTAGCGCTCCATCAGCTCCATCAGGGTCTCGCGGTGCCCCGCCTCGTCGCCGCCGCGCTTCAGCCCCTCGGCGATGCTGAGCAGCAGCGTGGCGGTGGGCCCCGTGGCGGCGCGCTGGGCGCGGTACAGGGAGAGGGCCCGGCGGTGGTCGCCGCCGGCCACGAAGAGCCGGGCCAGGTAGAGACGGGCGGAGTCGGCCACGGCCGCGTTGGCGCCCTTCACGAGCAGCGCTTCATAGCCTGCGATCGCTTCATCCCGCCTCTCGAGCAACTGCAGGGTGTGGGCCAGCCACAGCCGGCGGTAGGCCTCGATCTCGGGGCGCCGGCCCTCGAGACGCTGCAGGCGGGCATGGGCGCTGTCGGCCAGCCCCAGGGCGCGCTCGCACACGGCCAGGCGGAACTGGTACAGGGTGGCCTGGGACGGGTCGGCCGGGGGGCCGGACCTGCGCAGGGCGGCGTGGGCCTCCTCGTAGCGGTGGCGGCGGATGAGGACCACCACCTCGGTGGGCGCCGTCAGGACCGGAAGCGGCGGTGGCGGCGGCGGCGGCGGCGGCGGGCCCTCTCTGAAGAGCCGGGCGGCGAAGGGCAGCAGCAGCAGGCCGGCCAGGACAGTGGATCCGAGCGCCTGACGGAGCGTGACGGACATGGGCGGGACGGTAGCTGGAGTGTGGTGTTGAGCGGGGCCGAACGGGGAGTCCCCACAAGATAACCAGGGGCTCCGGCAGCCGGCAACCGGCGCCGGCGTCTAGGGTCGTTTGGGAGCGATGATGTGGGAGCTGAGCCCGTGGTAGGCCTCGGCCGCCTCCATCAGGGTCTCGGAGAGGGTGGGGTGGGGATGGATGGAGAGGGCCAGGTCCTGCACCACGGCGGCCATCTCCACGGCGAGGACACCCTCGGCGATGAGCTCGCCGGCGCCGGGGCCGGCCACGCCGACGCCCAGGATGCGCTCCGTGGCCGGCTCGACGAGGAGCTTGGTGACGCCGTCGCTGCGGCCGAGGGTGATGGCGCGGCCCGAGGCGGACCAGGGAAAGCGCGAGATCGACACGTCGAGGTCGCGGGCCTGGGCCTCGGTCTCGGTGAGGCCGCACCAGGCGATCTCCGGGTCGGTGTAGACGACACTCGGGATGGCGTTGGGCTCGAAGGCGGCGCGCCGGCCGGCGATGACGTCGGCGGCGATCGTGCCCTCGTGGGAGGCGGTGTGGGCCAGGGCCGAGCCGATGACATCGCCCACGGCGAAGATCGACGGCTCGGCGCTGCGGCGCTGCGCGTCGACCTCGACGAACCCCCTC
>JAJDTN010000091.1 GCA_022827165.1 Candidatus Latescibacterota bacterium | reverse complement strand
ATGTTCTTCAAGTACCTGCTCACCGAGGCCGAAGGTGGAGAGCCTGCCGCCGCCGCCGAAGAGGCTGAAGAGACCCCCGAGGCCGAAGAGCCGAGCAAGGCCGACGCCGACAGCGCCCCGTCCCGGGAGAGCCGCGAGCCCCCGGCACCGAGCTCCGGCAACGGGCGTCGCGGTGAGGCCCGGGCTCAGACATCCGACCGGCGGCCCCAGGGCCGGGGTGGAGACCGCGGCGACCGGGAACGCAGTGAACGCGGTGAACGCGGTGAGCGTGGAGAACGTGGGGACCGGGAGCGCGCCGAGCGGGGCGAAAGGGGAGAACGAGGAGAGCGGGAGCGAGACCGGGAACGATCGGTCAACAGCAACCGCCCCCTCACGGAGGCCCAGCGCGCCTACCTCGACACCCTCAAGTCCGTGTTGCGCGTCAACGTCGACGGCGACTGGGACGACGACATGATCCGCCTCGCCTTCGATCGGCTGGAGCGGCTGTTCGACCGCGTGCGGCGCAACTAGAGAGACAGGTCACAGAACCACCGCAGCCCCCGTCTCGTCCTGGGCGAGACGGGGGCTGCCGCTTTTTCGGGCGTTCCTTTCCCTACTCCTCCCACACCCCCATGGCCGAGAACTTCTCTACGCGCTGATCGATGAGGTCCTGCGGTTGCAGCGGACGCAGTTCGGCCAGGGCCTCCTGGATGTGGTGCTTCAGGCTCGAGGCGACCTGGTCGTAGTCGCGGTGAGCGCCGCCGAAGGGCTCGGGCACGACCCGGTCGATGACCTTGTGCTCGATCAGGTCCGCCGCCGAGAGCCTGAGGGCCTCGGCCGCCTCCTCCTTGCGGTCGCGCGTGCGGAAGAGGATGGTGGAGCAGCTCTCGGGGACGATCACCGAGTAGACGGCGTGCTCCAGCATCAGGACGCGGTCGCCCACGGTGATGCCGATGGCCCCGCCGGAGAAAGCCTGACCGAGGATGGCCACCACGATCGGAACGGGCAGGTGGGACATCTCGTAGAGATTGCGGGCGATCGCCTCCGCCTGCCCCCGCTCCTCCGCCTCGACGCCGGGAAAGGCGCCCGACGTGTCCACCAGGGTCAGGATCGGGCGCCGGAACTTGGCCGCCATCTGCATCAGGCGCAGGGCCTTGCGGTAGCCCTCGGGATGGGGCATGCCGAAGTTGCGCATCTTGCGCTCGTCCACGTTGCGCCCGCCCTGGATGCCGACGACCATCAGGGGCTCGCCATCGAGGCGGGCGGGACCGCCGACGATCGACTTGTCGTCACCGAAACAGCGGTCGCCGTGGAGCTCGACGAAGTCGGTGAGGATCCGCTCGATGTAGTCGAGGGCGTAGGGACGTTGCGGATGGCGGGAGAGCTGCACCCGCTGCCAGCGCGTGAGTCGGGAGTAGATCTCGCGGCGGAGCTTCTTGACGCGCTCCTCCAGGGAGCGGATCTCGCGGCTCAGGTCGAGGCCGTCCGTCTCGGCCTGAGCCTCCATGTCGCTGATGCGTTTCTCGAGCTCCAGGATGGGGCGCTCGAAGTCGAGATGGAAGCTGTCGTCACTCATGACCGGCGCCCGGGTTCGGGGGGAAGGTGGAGATCACTGGAGGAGACACCGATTCCCGGGATCTTCTTCACGTCAGCTTCGCCAGGGCCTCGCCGAGACGGTCCATGGCCCGGTGGAGGTTGTCCATCGAGGTGGCATAGGAGAGGCGGAAGTGCGCTTCCGTGCCGAATCCCGGGCCGGGCACGCAGGCGATGCGGGCCTCGTCGAGGAGGTAGTCGCACAAATCGGTGACGTCGGTGATCACCCGCTCCCCGGTCCCCAGCCCGAAGTAGGCGGAGACGTCGGGGTAGACGTAGAAGGCGCCCAGGGGCAGGGCGCAGGTGACGCCCTCCAGCCCGTTCAGGCGATCGACGACGAAGCGGCGGCGGCGGTCGTACTCCAGGCGCATCTCCTCCACCACCTCCTGAGGTCCCTCGAGGGCCGCCACCGACGCCTTCTGCGAGATCGAGGAGGGATGGGAGACGGTCTGACTCTGGGCCTTGTCCATCAGGCCGATGACGTCGCCGGGCCCGGCGGCGTAGCCGATCCGCCAGCCGGTCATGGCGTAGGTCTTGGAGACACCGTTGACGACGATGGTGCGCGCCTTCAGCTCCGGGCTCAGCTGAGCCGTCGACACGTGCTCCGCCCCATCGTAGACCAGCTTCTCGTAGATCTCGTCGCTGAGGACGTAGAGCCCGTGCTCGAGGGCGACCTCGCCGAGGGCGGCCAGTTCCTCCCGGGAGTAGACGGCGCCGCTCGGGTTGGACGGACTGTTGATCAGGACCATCCGGGTCCTCGGCGTCAGCGCGGCGCGCAGCTTCTCCGGGGTGAGCTTGAGGCCCTCCTCGTCCCGCGTCTCGACGATCACGGGATCGGCGCCGACGAGCTTGGGCTGCTCGGTGAAGGTCACCCAGTAGGGCGTGGGGATGACCATCTCGTCGCCCGGGTTCAGCACCGCCGCCACGGCCAGGGCCAGGGAGTGCTTGGCGCCGTTGTTGACGACCACCTCCTCCGGGCCGTACTCCAGGCCGTTGTCCCTGCTGAACTTGCCGCAGACGGCGGCCTTCAGCTCGGGGATCCCGGAGGGCGGCGAGGTATACTTGGTGAACCCCTCGTCGAGGGCCTGCCTGGCGGCCTCCTTGATGTGGTCCGGGGTGTCGAAGTCCGGCTCGCCCGCGGAGAGGGCGATCACGTCGACACCCTCCCTCCGGAGGGCCGCCGCCTTGGCCGAGGTGGCCATCGTCGCCGACGGGGCGACGCGCTGGATGTAGAGGGACAAGGCTTCGTTCATGTGGTGTACTCCGCGTTGAGTCGAACGTATTCGTAGGTCAGGTCGCTGGTGAAGATCTCCGCCCGGGCCGCCCCCGCCCGCAGATCGATCTCGATGTCGATCTCCTCCGACTTCATGGCCGCACTCAGGGCCCCGGCGTCGAAGTCGATACCGGCGCCGGCGCCGTAGACCGGCCGGCCGCAGAGGGACACGGCCACCGCCTCGGGGTCGATCTCGACGCCGGCGTACCCCACGGCGCAGAGGATCCGGCCCCAGTTGGGATCGTTGCCGAAAGCGGCGGTCTTCACCAGGCTGGAGTTGGCCACGGCGAGACCGACCTGCCGCGCCTCGGACTCGCTGCGTCCGCGCAGAACGCGGACGGTGATGAGCTTGCTCGCCCCCTCTCCATCGGCGGCGATGGCCCGCGCCATCCTGCGGCAGACGTGCTCCATGGCCTCGGCCAGCCGCTCGAGAGCCTCCTCGGAGAGGCCGGGCGAGGCGTCGGCCCCGCCCATGGCGGCGCCGTTGGCCAGGGCGATCACCGTGTCGCTGGTGCTCATGTCGCCGTCGACGGTGCAGCAGTTGAAGCTGCGCCCCACGGCGCCAACCAGGAGCTGCCGCAGCCGCGCCGCGGGAACGGCGGCGTCGGTGGTGATCAGGGCGAGCATGGTGGCCATCTTCGGGGAGATCATGGCCGCTCCCTTGGCGACGGCGCCCACCGTCGCCGGCAGGCCGTCGAGGTCGACGCGGACGGCGGCGTGCTTGGCCACGGTGTCGGTGGTCATCATCGCTTCCGCCGCCTCCACCCCGCCATCCCCGGAGAGCCTCTCCACGACCCGCGGGATTCCCGCCTCGATCCGCTCCATCGGCAGCGGCACGCCGATGAGGCCCGTGGAGCAGACGAGCACGTCCGTCGCGGGCAGGCCGAGCCGCTGCGCCGTGGCCTCGCACATGCGCACCGCGTCGGCGCGGCCCCGGTCGCCGTTGCAGACGTTGGCGATGCCGCTGTTGATGATCACCGCCCGGGCGCGGCCGTCGGCCAGGTGCTCGCGGCAGACCGGGATCGGCGCCCCCTGAACGCGGTTGGTCGTGTACACCGCGGCGCCCGTGGCGGGTCCGTCGGATACGGTCAGGGACAGGTCCCGGCTCCCCGAGGGCTTGATACCGCAGGTGACGCCGGCGGCACGGAACCCCCGCGGGGAGGTGACGCTGCCGCCCTCGATCTCGATCATCAGAGCCCCTCGCGCATGAGCTTGAAGTGCAGGCTGTCGGCCAGGGCGATCCAGCTGGCTTCGATGATGTTCTCCGAGAC
>JAJDTN010000176.1 GCA_022827165.1 Candidatus Latescibacterota bacterium | reverse complement strand
GTCGGAGACGCCGGGGGAGGTGGTGGTTCGCTGGAGCGCGCCGGAGTCGGACGCGGGAGGTGAGGAGCTGTCGGGGTTGTCGGGGTATGTCGTGCTTCGTTCGGAGGGGACGGGAGGCTCGGTGGCGTTGGACACGCTGTCCCGGGATGAGCGGGCGTATCGGGACACGGGTCTGAAGAGCCGTACGACGTATTCGTACAGCGTGGTGGCCTTCGACGGCTCCGGGAACGCGAGCCGTGCGAGCGCCTCGGTGTCGGTGACGACCTCGGGTTTGCCGTCTCCCTCGGGGTTGCAGGCGGCTTCGGGGATCGGGCGGATCGAGTTGAGCTGGACGGCGGTGGCCGAGCCATCGCTTTCGGGCTACGACGTGTATCGCTCGTCGACGTCGGACGGGGAGTATCGTCGTCTGTCGGGGGCGGAGGGTACGTCGTTCACGACGGGTCTGACGAGCTACGTGGACAGCAACCTGCCGGGGGGCCAGCGGTATTACTACAAGGTTCGCTCGGTGGGCTCGGACGGTGTCTTGAGCGAGCTGTCGGGTTTCGTGGGGGCCACGTCCCTTGCGGACGAGCGCGCGCCGGGGGCGCCCCGGGGAGTGGAAGCCGAGCCGGTCCCCTCGGATCCTTCGCGGATCACCCTGCGCTGGAGCGCGCCCTCCCACGATGCGGACGGGGGCCCACTGACCGGCCTGTCGGGGTTCGTCCTGCTCCGCGCCGAAGGGGAGGGCTCCTTCGTGCGCACGGCCACCCTTGGCTCGGACGATCGCCGCTTCGAAGATTCCGGACTTGCGGGGCTCACGACCTACCGCTATGCCTTGATCGCGGTCGACGGCGCCGGCAACGAGAGCGTCCCGTCCGCCGCCGTCCGGGTGACCACGTCAGGCGTTCCGGCCCCGGGGAATGTGGCGGTGGTGGACGGCATCGGCCGCATCGAGTTGAGCTGGGGGGCGGTGGACCACACCGACCTTCTCGGATACAACGTCTACCGGGCGGCGCGTCCGGACGAGCCCTTCTCGCGCCTGGAGGGAGACGGCGGAGAGGCGTTCAGCACGGGCCGCACCACCTTCGTCGACTCCAGTCTCGGTGCCGGCGAGTTGGTCTACTACAGGGTCACGGCCGTCACCGCCCAGTTCGAGGGCGAGCCCTCGGTGATCGTCAGCGGCACTGCGGGGGCTGACGATGTGGCTCCGGACACCCCCACCGGCCTCGTGGCCATCGCCGACGAAGGCCGGGCCGAGGTGTCCCTCCGCTGGACCAGGCCTCGCACCGACCTTGGGGGCGGCGATCTGACCGGCTTGAGCAGCTTCATCGTCTACCGGTCCGAGGATGGTCCGGAGGCCCTGACCGCGGTCGATACGGTCGATGCCGGATCGATCACCTTCACGGATACCGGGCTCGAGCCGGCGACGATCTACTACTACTCGGTCAGCGCCGCCGACGCTTCCGGCAACGTCAGTCCTCGGGCTCTCGCCGTGTCGGCCACCACCCCGGGGATCGCCTCCCCGGCCGCGGTCTCCGCCACCGGCGAGGTGAGCCGCGTCGTCCTCACCTGGAGTCCCAGCGACGACGACGAGCTGATCGGCTACAACGTCTACCGTTCCCGCCGTCCCGACGAGGGGTATGCGCGTCTCGCCGGCGCCGAGGGCACGCCCTTCACCACCGGCCAGACGAGCTACATCGACTCCAACCTGACGAGCGGACAGGTCCTCTACTACCGTGTCACCGTGGTGACCCCCTCCGGAGAGAGCGCGCCCTCCGCCTTCAGCGGCGCCACCGTCCTGCTGGATGTCCAGGCGCCGGAGGCGCCCTCCCGGGTCACGGGGCGGCCGGTGCCGGAGCATCCCGACCAGCTCGAGCTGTCGTGGCGGCCCCCGAGGCGCGACGAGGACGGGAGCAGGCTCACCGGCGTGAGTGGCTATGTCATCTACCGCGCCGACGAGGAGGGCGGCGAGTTCGCGACGCTCGACTCGAGCGTGACGAGCACCTTCGTCGACACCGCCCTGGCGCAGCAGACCACCTACTACTACCAGGTGCAGGCCTTCGATGCCGAGGGCAATGTCGGCCCGAGGTCGGAGACCGCCGAGGCGACCACGGGCGGCGTCGAGATGCCCACCCACGTGCGGCTCGTCGCGGCCACCCCGTCCAATCCCAACGACCGACCCGTGGTGACGATCACCTGGACGGCGTCGAAGGGCGCCATCCTGCACTACGAGGTACAGCGGACGACGGTGGCCAACAGCACCTGGGACGGCGACTACACCGAGATCCTGCCTCACGAGTTCAGCACCACCCGGGAAGACAACACCGTGAGGCGCGGTCAGACCTACTATTACCGTGTGCGGGCGGTCGACATCGACGACCGTGTCAGCGAGTGGACCGAGCCGCTCGGGATCACGGTTTCCGAATGATCTAGGCCGGGGCGATTCCCCAGGGGGGCGTGGCCGCCGCCCACCCGGATCTGACATGAGCCCAGCCAGCGGACCGCAGAAGGACCTCGAGGCCGTCCTCGACCATGCATTGGGGGAGGCCGGGGTTGCCCGTGGAGACGGTATCGTCGCCGCCGTCTCCGGCGGCATCGACTCCATGGTCCTGCTGGATCTCCTGCACCGGACCCGCGCATCGCGCCGGCTGCACCTGCACGTCGCCCATCTGGATCACCGGTTGCGCGCGGAATCCGCCGAGGATGCCCGCTTCGTGGCCGCCGCCGCCGAGGGGCTCGGTCTGCCGGTCACGGTCGAGGCCGTCGACGTCGCCGGAGAGGCCCGGCGGTCCGGGAGGTCCCTGGAGGAGGAGGGCCGGGAGGCCCGGTACGCCCTGTTCGAGCGGGTCCGGCGGCAGTCCGGGTGCCGGTGGGTGGCCGTCGCCCATCACGCCGACGATCAGGCCGAGACCCTCCTCCTGCGGCTGCTCCGCGGGGCGGGTTCCACCGGGCTCGGGGCCATGTCCCCGGTGCGCGCCCCCGGTGTCCTCCGTCCACTGCTGTCTGCCAGCCGCGCACAGATCCGCGATCACGCCTGCCGGGAGGACATCGAGTTCCGCGAGGATCCCGGCAACCGCGACCTGGCGGTGCCCCGGAACCGGGTGCGCCACGAGTTGCTGCCGAGCCTGCGACGGCGCCACAACCCCGCCGTGGTCGATGTCCTGTCGCGTACCGCCTCGCTGCTGCGCGACGAGGACGACTATCTCGACGGCGTCGCCCGCAAGGCGGCGAGGCAGGCCCTGGTGCGCCGGGACCCGGAGGGGGTCACACTTGATGCCGGACGGCTCCTCGGCTATCATAGGGCCGTCCGGCGGCGTGTGTTACGTCAGTATATTCAAGAGCTTGCGCAACACGCCCCGGTCTCCCGGGCGGCCGTGGAAGCGGCCTCCGAGGCGGCGGCCACGGGCTCCGGCCTGCGGTCGGTCGCCGGCGGTCTGTGGGTGC
Source organism: Candidatus Latescibacterota bacterium (assembly GCA_022827165.1). The sequence goes on along the minus strand of JAJDTN010000176.1, from coordinate 2,525 downwards.
AGGGCACCGGCGCCAGCCTGATCCTCCGTCGCGGCCCGGCCTGCCGTGTCCACGCCAGAGTCGAGCTCCCGGGGCGCACCCAGGTTCCGGAGCGCAGGGTCACCCTGGAGGCGCGGTTCCTCGATCCGGCGCGGTTCGACGAGGTTCGCCCGTCCCTGGACGGCTGGCGCGCTGCCTTCGACGCCGGGGCGGCGGAGGGGGAATTGTCGTTGCGCAGTCCGCGGCCCGGCGATCGCCTGCAACCCTTGGGCATGAAGGGGCGTCACAAGAAGCTCAGCGACTGCTTCATCGACGCCAAGTGGCCGAGGATCCTCCGGCCAGAGGCCCTGCTGCTGACCCGCAGGCCGCCCACCCCGGACGCCGAAGAGGAGATCCTCTGGGTCGCCGGCCTCGCCCGGAGCCACCGCCATCGCGTCGCGGCGGGCAGTCGGCGAATCCTCTACCTCGAGTTCGAGTCCTAGGAGCCCCGATGTCAGAGCGCGAAGGTCGACAGGGCGAAGGCCGCGACCAGGGCGGCGGCCCCGGGGAGGAACGCCCCCAGGTGCCCTGGCGCTGGCCGTCGCGGAGCCGGGCCTTCTGGATCTTCCTGATCCTCGTCCTCATCATCGCCGCCAAGTTCTTCGGCAGCATGCCGACGGACAGCCGCGAGGTCTCCTACGTCCAGTACCGCGAGTACCTCAAGGACCGGCAGATCATCAGCGCCAGGATCATCGGCGACGAGGAGTTCCGGGGGATTCTCACCGACGGCGGTCGGTTCGTGGTCAAGCTCGGTCCCATCGACTCCGAGACAAAGCGCGAGTGGGAGGAGGCCGGCGTCGACTTCACCTTCGAGGAGAAGCCCTTCCAGTGGTACTCGGTGCTCATCTCCTTCCTGCCGTGGCTGCTGTTCATCGGCTTCTGGATCTTCATGCTGCGGCAGATGCAGGGAGGCCCGCGCGGCCTGTTCTCCTTCGGCAAGAGCCGTGCCCGCCTGCTGATGGAGGACAAGCGCAAGACCACCTTCCGCGAGGTCGCCGGCGCCGACGAGGCCAAGGAAGAGCTCAACGAGATCATCGAGTTCCTCAAGGACCCCAAGAAGTTCCAGCGCCTGGGCGGCCGCACGCCGAAGGGGGTGCTTCTGGTAGGGCCCCCGGGCACCGGCAAGACCCATCTCGCCCGCGCGGTGGCCGGCGAGGCCGGGGTACCCTTCTTCTCGATCAGCGGCTCCGACTTCGTCGAGATGTTCGTCGGCGTGGGCGCCTCCCGGGTGCGCGACCTCTTCGAGCAGGGCAAGGCGAGCGCCCCGTGCATCATCTTCATCGACGAGATCGACGCCGTCGGCCGCCACCGGGGAGCCGGAATCGGGGGCGGCCACGACGAGCGCGAGCAGACCCTCAACCAGCTTCTCGTCGAGATGGACGGCTTCGAGTCCAACGACGGCGTGATCCTCATCGCCGCCACCAACCGCCCCGACGTGCTCGATCCCGCCCTGCTGCGGCCGGGACGCTTCGACCGCCGGGTGGTCGTCAGCCTGCCCGACGTGCGCGGCCGCAAGGGTATCCTCGAGGTCCACTCGCGCAACGTCCCCCTGAGCGAGGACGTCGACATGGAGCGCCTGGCCAAGGGCACGCCCGGTCTGTCGGGCGCCGATCTCGAGAGCCTGGTGAACGAGGCCGCCCTGCTGGCTTCGAGGCGTGACCGCGAGCAGGTGGTGATGGTGGACATGGAGGACGCCAAGGACAAGGTCATGCTCGGCGCCGAGCGCAAGAGCATGATCATGACCGAGGAGGACAAGAAGCTGGCCGCCGTGCACGAGGCCGGCCACGCCCTGGCCGCCAAGCTCACCCCGGGAGCCCCGCCGATCAACAAGGCCGTCATCGTGCCTCGGGGGCAGACGATGGGCATGGTCTCCTTTCTGGCCGAGGAGCGGCACTCGGTGACCGAGTCCCGTCTTCGCGCCCACCTCGTCACCGGCCTCGGCGGCTGCTGCGCCGAGTCCCTGGTCTTCGGCGAACGTTCCACCGGCGCCCAGGCCGACTACAAGCAGGTCACGGCCCTGGCCCGCAGCATGATCTGCGACTGGGGCATGAACAAGGACCTGGGGCCCCTGTCCCTGGGCGGGGAGGAGGAGGAGGTCTTCCTCGGCAAGGAGTTCGCCCGGACCCGCAACTTCTCGGAGCAGACGGCCCAGACCATCGACCGCGAGATCAGGGAGCTGGTCCTCGACGCCGAGAGACGGGCCACGGCGCTGCTCACGGAGAACCGCGGGCACCTCGACGACCTGGCGGCGGCGCTCCTGGAGTACGAGGTCCTCGACGACGCCGAGATCGACCTCATCCTGGACGGCCAGACGCTGAAGCGCCAGGCGGTGCCCCAGGCCGCTCCAAAGGACGAGGCCGCCTCCGGCAACGGGGCGGCGGAAGCGCCCCCCGAGGAGGGCTCCGGCGGCGAGGCGGAGGCCGGCCCGGGCGCCGCCTCCTCGGCGCCCCTCGGCGGCCCCTCGCAGGGGTGATCTGGGAGCTGGCAGGGGGCCGCCGGATCGACTT
>JAJDTN010000399.1 GCA_022827165.1 Candidatus Latescibacterota bacterium | reverse complement strand
GTGCGCGACGCCGAGGCCCGCGGCGTGCTCGAGCCGGAGACGACGATCGTGGAGGCCACCAGCGGCAACACCGGCATCGGCCTGGCCATGCTCTGCTCCAGCCTCGGCTACCGCCTGATCCTCACCATGCCGGAGACGATGAGCTTCGAGCGGCGGGCCCTGGTGACCCGCTACGGCGCCGAGGTGGTGCTCACCCCGGGCGACCAGGACATGGGCGGCGCCGTGCGCCGCGCCGCCGAGATCATCGACCGCAACCCGAACTGCCTGGAGCTGCGGCAGTTCGAGAACCCGGCCAACCCGGAGGTCCACCGCCGCACCACCGGCCCCGAGATCCTCGAGGCCACCGGGGGGAGGATCGACGCCTTCGTCACCGGCGTCGGCACGGGCGGCACGATCACCGGCGCCGGCCAGGTGCTCAAGGATGCCATCGAGGGGATCGAGATCGTCGCCGTCGAGCCGGCGGCCTCGGCGGTGCTCTCCGGCGGCAAGGGCGGCCCCCACGCCATCGAGGGGATCGGCGCCGGCTTCGTGCCGCCGATCCTCAACCGCGAGATCATCGACCGCGTCCTCACCGTGGAGGACCGCGACGCCTTCGACATGACCGAGGCCCTGGCGAACCGCGAGTCGCTGCTGGTGGGCATCTCCTCGGGGGCCAACGTCGTCGCCGCCCGGCAGGTCGCCGAGGAGCTGCCCCCGGAGGCCACGGTGGTCACCGTCCTGTGCGACACGGGCACCCGCTACTTCTCGGTGGCCGAGTACTTCCGCGACCGCGACGCCCTCGGCGGCGGCTGGCTCTGAGACGGGCGGCGGTGGCGATTCAGCGCACGGAGAGAGCCTTTGAGAGCCGCTTCCGGCGGCAGCTGGCGCAGTGGCACCGCGGCCACCCCGTGCCCGGGGCCCTCCTCTGCGGCGTCCTGGCCTGGCTCGCCTTTCAGCTCAACGACCTGCCCTGGCCGCCTTTCACCCTCTCCGGCGGCCAGCACCCCCTCAGCCCTGTGCTGCTGGCCCTGCTCCTCGGCATGGCCCTGCGCAACCTGGTGCCGGCCACCGCCGCCCTGAAGCCCGGAGCCGACTTCGTCATCCGCCGGGTGCTGCTCGTCGGCATCGTCCTCCTCGGCGCCAGTCTCGACTTCCACGACCTGGTCCGCATCGGCCTCGGCGTGCTCGCCGCCGTCGTCGTCCTCATCGTGCTCGTCGTCCTGCTGGCCCGGGCCCTTGGCCCCCGCTTCGGCCTGGGCCGCAAGCCGGCCCTGCTCCTGGGCCTCGGCACCGCCATCTGCGGCACCTCGGCGATCGTCGCCGCGGCGCCGGTCCTGGAGTGCGAGGAGCGGGAGGTGGCGGTCTCGGTGGCCACCGTGAACCTCCTCGGGGTGATGGCCATGCTCGCCTTCCCCGCCCTGGCCGCGGTGCTGGCCCTGTCGCCGGAGATCTACGGCCTCTGGTGCGGGCTGGCGATCCACGCCACGCCCCAGGTGCTGGCCGCCGGATTCGCCCACCCGGGGGACGGCCAGACCGCCGGCGAGGTGGCCACCATCGTCAAGCTCGTGCGCATCTCCATGCTGGGTCCGGCGGTGGTCCTCCTGGGCGCCCTCTACGCCCGCCACCGCCGCCGCCGGACGGCGTACGTGGGCCGGCGGGTCGACTACAAGGGGCTGGTGCCGGGCTTCCTGCTGCTGTTCGTGCTCGCCGCCTTCCTGCGCACCACGGGGTTCCTGCCCGACGTCACCTTCCACATGACCGACCGCTTCCTCTTCGGCGAGGGGGACCGCACGTACAACCTGGCGCAACTGGCCTCCGGCGGGGCGAAGTGGCTGATCACCGCCGCCATGGCCGCCGTCGGCCTGATGACGCAGCTGCGCTCCCTGGCCGTCGGCGGCGCCCGGCCCTTCGGCCTGGGGCTGGCCTGCAGCCTGGTGCTGGCCGTGCTCGGACTCGCCTACGCGGCGGTCTGAAGGCCGCCCGGACTCACTCTTCCTGCCGCCGCGGCGACAGCTCCCGGGCCGCGGCGAGCAGCACCTCCCGCGCCAGCCGCACCTGGTAGGTCGGATTCACGTACTGGAACCGGACCCGGCCCTCGGTGACGAGGAACACGGCGGGCACGGGCAACCCCGGCCGGCCCTCGGGCCGGAAGGCGACACCGTAGGCGTGGGCCAGCTTCAGCTCCGGGTCGGAGAGCAGGGGCATCCCCAGCCCCCAGTCCACCGCGGTCTTCGCCAGCACGTCCGGTGGATCGATGCACACGGCGACAATCTGGAATCCCAGCTCGTTCAGCGTCTCGGAGTCTGCTTGCAGTTGAACCAACTGCTTGCGGCAGTGCGGTCACCAGTGGGCGCGGTAGAACACCACCACCGCGGGACCCGCCTTCAGGGCCTCTCCGAGATCGAACGGTTCGCCGGCGGCATCGGGCCACACGCCGCCGGGGGCCTCGCTGCCGATGAGGAGCGGCCGGATCTGGTCGGGGGCCCGCGGGACCGGGTGCTCTTCGGCGCCGGCCAGACAGGCCGCCAGCAGCGCGGCACCGATGGGAATCGAGGATCTGGATCGCATGCGTTGCACCTTGCGGGAGGGAGGATGGGGGGGCGGTTGCGCGAATGATAGGGGACGGGCGCCGGGATGGCAGGGCCGCGGACCGTCCCGTAGATTCCCCGCCGGCGAACCACGGACCCACGTCAGGAGCGAGACGATGACGACGGCCACCCTGCCGGCGGAAGAGAAGCGGACCTTCTTCGAGGAGCACGGCTACCTCGTGCTCGAGGGCATGCTCGACGCGGACGAGGTCGAGGCCTGCGCCCGCGAGATCGAGCGCCTGCACACCCTGGCCGCCGGGCTGTCGGACGAGGAGCGGAGCCGGCGCAGCTTCCAGCTGGAGCCCTACGCGGCCTCGGGCGCGGGGCAAGGGCGTCCGGTGCTGCGCAAGATCGAGAGGACGGGGAAGCACTCCGAGGTCTTCCGCGATCTGGCCGCCCACCCGCGGCTGCTCGAGACGATCCGCATGCTCATCGGCGACGATCTGCTGCTGTTCCGCAGCACCCTCATGCTCAAGCCCGCCCACCACGGATCGGCCCACGGCCTCCACCAGGACTCGCCCTACTGGCCCATGGAGCCGCCGGCGCTGGTGACGGTGAGCATCGCCCTCACCGACAGCGATCCCGACAACGGCTGCATCCAGGTGATCCCGGGCAGCCACAAGTGGGGGGCGCAGAGGTGGGGCCGCATCACGCGGGAACGGGACCAGCCCCTCACCGACCGCCAGGACCTCGACATGAGCCAGTGCCGGGAGGTCCCCCTGAAGGCGGGCAGCGCCCTGCTCTTCCACAGCCTGGTCGTGCACGGCTCGGGGGCCAACAACAGTTCGCGGCCGCGGCACACGGCGCTCTACGCCTACTTCCCGCCGACGGTGCGCTACCGCCCCGCCGAGGGCAGGCCCCGGGAGATGACCTTCCCCGTGGTCCACGGACTCGGCGGCCGCGCCGAGATGACCCTGACCGCCGACTGAGCCGCCGGCGCCCCGACCGATGAAGCTGATCGTGTTCTCGAAGATGCTGGCCGCGCTCGGCGTGGACGAGCTGGGAGACCTCGCCGGCCGCCTCGGCATCGACGGCTACGATCTCGCCGTGAGGCCCGGCCACCCGGTGAATCCCGACAACGTCTCCGAGGCCCTGCCGGCGGCGGCCGAGAGCCTGCGGCGGCGGGGGCTCGACATCCCCCTGATCACGGCCGACACCGGCCTGGTCGACCCCGGCGCTCCCGGGGCCGAACCCCTGCTCGAGGCGATGGCCGCGGCCGGGGTGCCGCGGGTGAAGCTCGGCTACTTCAAGCTCGATCCCGCCGCCGACTACTGGGAGGCCGTCGCCGCCTGCCGCGGCGAGTTGACCCGCTGGGGCGAGCTGGCCGCCGCCCACGGGGTGCAGGTCGTCTACCACACCCACTCCAACCGCTGCCTGGGGCTGAATGCCGGCATGCTCGCCCACCTGCTGCGCGGCCTAGATCCGGCCCGCGTCGGCGCCTACCTCGACACGGGGCATCTGGTGGGCGAGGGCGAGGAGTTCGCCGTGGCCCTGGCCATCCACCGGGAGCACCTGTCGGCGGTGGCCCTGAAGGACTTCCTGCTGCGCCGCGAGGAGCGCCACGGGCACGGCCGCAAGGTCCGGGACGTGGTCGAGGCCGGTCAGGGGATGGCCGATTTCACCTCGGTCTTCGAGATCCTGCGCGGCCACGGTTTCGGCGGCCCGGCGTCGATTCACTGCGAGTTCCACCTCCCGGCGGACGGCTTCGACGCGGCCGTGGCGCGGGAGGCGGAGTTCTTCGTCGGCCTGCGGCGCCGCATCTTCGGGTAGGCCGGCGGGACCCCTTGCTCAGGCGCGGCTTCACCCTGCTGGTCATCCCCGAGGAGGGCGGGCCCACCTACGAGTTCAGGGTCGCCCGCCTCTACCTGTGGGGGGTGGCCCTCATCGCCGCCGCCCTCGTGGGACTCCTCGCCCTCGGCTGGCGCGCCCAGCAGAGGGCCGACTCCCTGGCGCAGCGGGTCGAGTGGCTGGAGCGCGAACGGGCGATCCTCGCCGAGGAGGTGGCCTCCATCGGGGAGCTCGAGGAGATCCTCCAGGGGCTCAAGACCCGCAACGACCAGCTGCGCATGCTCACGGCCGAGGCCTTCGGCCTGCGGGGGGCTGACGCCGGGGGGCCGGCCGCCGCCGGGCAGGCCCCCCCGGAGCGGCAGGCCTTCATCCCCCTGATCCACCGTCTCCGTTACGGGAACCTGACCTCGGTGCCGACCCTGAAGCCGGTGCGCACCCCCGTCTGGAGCCAGACCGACCCGGGCGTGCTGCTGCAGGCCCCGGGCGGAGCCCTGGTGCGGGCCAGCGCCGCGGGGCGGGTCGAGCGGACGCGCTTCGACCACTCCTCGGGATGGTACGAGGTGAGTCTCGACCACGGCCACGGCCTGATCACGAGCTACGCCGGGATCGGCGCCCTGTCCGTCGAGACCGGGAACTACGTGCACAAGGGCCAGCCCCTCGGCCTGACCGCCCGGCCGCCGGGCGCGCCCCCCGGGCTCCGCTTCCAGGTCCTCGAGCAGGGCCGCGACCGCACCGCCGCCTGTCAGCAGCTCTGGCTGTGAGGGGCGCGGGGAGCCTCCCCGCCCTCCGCGGTACATGCACGAAGGGGCCCACCGGACGGCCGGTGGACCCCTTCTTTGTCGATCACGCGGTGCAGCCGGGGCTGCCCGCTCCTAGTACATGTCGCCGCCCGGAGGACCGCCCGCCGGAGCCGGCGGCTTCTCCTCGGGGATCTCGGCCACCAGCGCCTCGGTGGTGAGCAGCAGGCTGGCGATGCTGGCGCCGTTCTCGATCGCCGTGCGCGACACCTTGGCCGGATCGGTGACACCGGCCTTGACCATGTCCTCGTAGGTGTCGGTGAGGGCGTTGTAGCCCACGGCGCCGGCCTTGGAAGCCACCTTCTGCACGACGATGGCGCCCTCGAGGCCGGAGTTGGCCGCGATCTGGCGCAGCGGCTCCTCGAGCACGCGGCGGATGATGGCGGCGCCCGTCGCCTGGTCGCCCTCGAGCTCCAGCTCGTCCAGGGCCTTGATGGCGCGGATGAAGACGACGCCGCCGCCGGCGACGACCCCTTCCTCCACCGCCGCGCGGGCGGCGTGCAGGGCGTCCTCGACGCGGGCCTTCTTCTCCTTCATCTCCGTCTCGGTGGCGGCGCCCACGTGGATGACGGCCACGCCCCCGGCCAGCTTGGCGAGCCGCTCCTGCAGCTTCTCGCGGTCGTAGTCGGAGGTGGTCTCGTCGATCTGCATGCGGATCTGCTGCACCCGGCCCTTGATGTCGGCGTCCTTGCCGGAGCCCTCGACGATGGTCGTGTTGTCCTTGTCGATGACCACCCGCTTGGCCTGGCCGAGGTCCTCCAGGGTCGCGCCCTCGAGCTTGAGGCCGGCGTCCTCGGAGATGACGCGGCCGCCGGTGAGGATGCCGATGTCCTCCAGCATGGCCGTGCGGCGGTCGCCGAAGCCGGGAGCCTTGACGGCGGCGATGCGCAGGGTGCCGCGCAGCTTGTTGACCACCAGGGTGGCCAGGGCCTCGCCCTCCACGTCCTCGGCGATCACCAGCAGGGGCTTGCCGAGCTGGGCGACCTTCTCGAGCACGGGGACGAGGTCGCGCATGATGGAGATCTTCTTGTCGTGGATGAGGATGTAGGCCTCCTCGAGGACGGCCTCCATCGACTCCTGGTCGGTGACGAAGTAGGGGGAGAGATAGCCGCGGTCGAACTGCATGCCTTCGACGACGTCGA
>JAJDTN010000029.1 GCA_022827165.1 Candidatus Latescibacterota bacterium | reverse complement strand
CACCCTGCGCCACACCGGCGGCGGAGGGAGGACGGAGCTGACCCTCTATGGCGTCGACCGCGGGCTGCTGAACCCGATCCCCGGGGCGGTGATCGACCTGGAGCGCCGCGCCGGCGGGATGCGGGCGGTGCACGGGCGGCCGCTGCGCCTGGCCGGCCTGGCGGGCAGCTGGAAGGCGGGGGTCGACCTGGAGGCGCAGAGGGACGACCGCCGCGAGCACGAGAACGAGGGGCTCGCCGACGCCGACACGGAGCCCGCCCGCGTGCCCGAGAGCGTGGCTCTCGGGGCGCTGCTGCAGGACCAGGAGGAGTCCTTGGGCAGCGCCGGGGCCTTCGCCGCCCTGGCCCTGCACCCGAAGCCCGGGTGGACCTTGAGCCTCGGGGGGCGCTTCGACCGCTACGGCTTCGAGGCCGCCGACCGCCTTCTCGACGACGGGGACGACTCCGGCACGCGGAGCCTTTCGCGCTTCAGCCCCGCCGCCGGCCTCGGCTGGCAGCTGACGCCGCGGACCCTGCTCTACGCCTCGTACGGGACCGCCTTCCAGACGCCGACCACGGTGGAGCTGGGCAACCGCCCCGACGGCGGCGGCGGCTTCAACCCCGACCTGGACCCCGAGAGCGTGTCCAGCCTCGAGGTCGGCCTGAGGGGGCGCGACCGCACCGGCCGCCTGACCTGGGACGCCGCCGTGTACCGGCTCGCCGTGGACGGCATGCTGATCCCCTTCCAGGTGGACGATCCCGCGAGCGAGGCCGTCTACTACCGCAACGCCGGCCGCACCACCAGCCGCGGGCTGGAGGCCGCCCTCGGCGCCCGCCGCGGCGCCTGGCGCGCCGACCTCTCCTACACCTTCATGGACTTCCGCTTCGACGACTACGTGGTCGGCTCCGGCGGCGATGCGGCGCAGCTCTCCGGCAACCGGGTCCCCGGCCTGCCGCCTCACCGGCTGCTGCTCGACGCCGCCGGCGACCTGCCCCTCGGACTGCGCGCCGAGATCGAGACCGAGTGGGTGGCCGGGTACTGGGCCAACGACCACAACGGACCGCCGCCCGGCAGCGCCGCCGCCCCCACCGACTTCCACAACGACACCTACGCCGTCACCGGCCTGCGCCTCACCGCCCCCCTCACCCTCGGCTTCGGGGGCGTGCGCCTCTTCACCGGCATCGACAACCTCCTCGACGCCGCGTACAACGGCTCCATCACCCCCAACGGCTTCGGCGCCCGCTTCTTCGAGCCCGCCCCCGGACGCACCTGGTACGCCGGGCTCGAAGCCGACCTCGGGCCCCCCTGAAAGGAGATTCGCCTTGTTGATCGGATACGTCAGCGACGAGCGCTACGTCGCCGTCCCCGACGTCCTCTTCGAGTTCGAAGACGAGAGCGGCCGCGTCGTCGAGGCGCGGTCGAGCATCACCGGCGCCGTGCGCGCCGACCTGGGGCCGGGGCGCTGGGACGTCGCCCTCGGGCGCGAGGGCTACGGCGCCAAGCGCACCACCCTGGAGCTGCCGCTGGCCGAGCCCCACCACTTCCGCCTGCTGCGCGACCAGCTGATCGGCAACATGTGGCCCAAGTGGGTCCGCTCCGGGGAGAGGTCCGAGTTCCGCGTCCACTCCGACGAGGCCTACAAGCTGGAGCTGTGGCGCTACGGCTGGGAGAAGGAGTTGGTGCGGACCATCGGCTGGTACGACGAGCACGGCCCGCGGGCGACGGTGCAGATCACCCCCGACGGCGACTACACGCAGACGGGGGTGCAGTTCAACCACCGGGGATACGCCCGCAGCGCCCACAAGCAGTTCCTCACCGCCCCGGAGCGCTCCGGCCTCTACTACCTGCACGCCAAGGGCGAGTCGGGGGCGTTCTTCTCCTTCCCCTGGCTGGTGGCGCCGGAGCGTCCGCGGGCCCCGCTGGCGGTCCTGGCGGCCAACATCAACTGGAACTGCTACAACAACTTCGGCGGCCGCTCCAACTACATCCACGCCGACGGCTTCACGCCCTCGCCGGCGATGAACGCGCGTCTGGAGCTGGCGCGCTACACCGATCCCGACCACGCGCTCTTCGCCGCCGACCACTACCCGCCCCTCTCCTTCGACCGCCCCGAGCCGATCAACCACATCGACGAGGACGAGCGCATCACCGACCCGATCGAGGGGCGCAGCAACTGCCACGTGGCCCCGGCGGAGTGGCGGTTCTTCGGCTGGCTCGACCGCGAGGGCTGCGACTACGACCTCTACGCCGAGACCCAGCTCCACGACGGCACCCTCGACCTGGGCCAGTACCGGGCCCTGGCGGTGAGCGCCCACCCCGAGTACTGGTCGGCGAAGATGTACTTCGCGCTGAAGGAGTGGGTCTTCGAGGGCGGCGGGAAGCTCCTCTACCTCGGCGGCAACGGCCTCAACTGCGAGGTGGAGTTCCTCGACGAGACGACGATCACCGTCCACAACGGACCCTACGGCGGCGGCTTCTTCCACCTGCAGAAGATCGGCTACGAGAGCCGCTTCCATCTGCGCCACGAGTCGGAGGCCAACCTCCTCGGCGTCACCTGCTCGGAGACCGGGATCATGACCGGCGCCCCGTACCGCGTCATCGAGCCCGACCACTGGATCTTCGAGAACACCGGCCTGCGGCAGGGCGACCTCTTCGGCGAAGAGTGCCTGCACATGCGCTGCCCCGGCGGCGCCTCCGGCCACGAGACCGACAAGGTCTCGGCCAGCTCGCCAGCCAACGCGAAACCGCTGGCCAAGGGCCTCAACCCCGACGACGGCGGCGCCGAGATCGTCTGCTTCGACACCCCCTCCGGCGGCCACGTGTTCTCCGTCGGCTCGATCTCGTGGCCGGCGTCGCTGCCCGTGGACGAGCAGGTCTCGCGCATCACCCGCAACGTGCTGCAGCGGTTCCTGGCCTGACCCGCGGCGACCGGACCCCTCCCGGCGACTAAACCTCCGGCCCCCGGGGGCCGTCCAACTGTCAAAAGGTCGCCGATGCCAGCCGCACTCGCCCTCGCGGCGAGCCTCCCGAAGAGGGGCCCCTTGCCCGCCGATCCCCAGCAAGCCGAGCGCGAGACCATCGCCGCCTGCCGGCGGGGCGACCTGGGCGCCTACGAACGGGTCTTCCGCGACCACTGGCGGCGGCTGCTGAGCGTGGCCCTGCGCATGCTCGGCGATCAGGCCGACGCCGAGGACGCCGTGCAGACCGCCTTCATCCGCCTGCACCGGAACATCGGCCGCTTCCGCGGCGAGGCCGGTATCGGCAGCTATCTCATGCGCATCCTGATCAACGTCTGCCACGACGCGCTGAGGGCGCGGCAGCGCCGTCTCGACCTCAGGCCCCCCGAGCCCCCGCCGGGCCCGGGGCCGGAGCTGCGGCTGCAGTTGCAGGAGGCCATCCTCTCCCTGCCGGAGCGCATGCGCGCCTGCTTCGTCCTCTACGCCGTGGAGGGCTTCCCCCAGAAGGAGATCGCCGAGATGCTCGAGATCCGCGAGGGCACCGTGAAGGCCCAGGTCTTCCAGGCGAAGGAGCGCCTGCGCGCCATCCTGACCGACGAGGAGGATTCGCCGTGAGCTGCGACCGCTACCAGGAACGCGAGACAGGACGCCTGGACGAGGCCGCCTTCCAGGCCCACCTGAAGGACTGCCCCGACTGCCGGGAGCAGATGCGCGAGGAGGAGATCATCACCGAGCTGGCCGCCACCCTCACGGAGATCACCGAGCCCCCCTTCCTGTGGGAGCGGGTCGAGGGCGCCCTGCGCGCCGAGCAGCGGCGCGCCCGGCGGCGGACCTGGGTCTACCGCGCCGCGGCGGTCCTCGTGGTGGGGCTGGGGCTGGGTGCGCTCGTGCAGCAGCAGCAGCGATGGAGCGCGCCGGAGCCGGCCACCGGCCTCTACACCGCCGAGGCCCTGGAGAAGGTCCGCGACCGCGAGCGCGAGTACGCCGCCGCCATCGAGGAGCTGGAGCAGATCGCCGGCGAGCGCATGGAGCGCATGGACCCGGAGCTGGCCCTGCTCTACCGCGACAAGATCGCCACCATCGACACCCAGATCGACCGCTGCCTGCGGGCCCTGCACGGCAACCCGGCCAACACCCACATCCGCCGCTACCTGCTGCTGGCCCTGCGGGACAAGAGAGAGACCCTCGAGGAGATCGTGCAGCTCCAGCTGTAGAGAGAGGAAACCGATGACCCTGCCAAGAGCGTTCCTGCCCCTGTTCCTGCCCCTGCTGGCCGCGCCCTTACCCGCGCAGGCCGGCTCCCTCGACCTGGCGGTGGGCGGCGTCGGCCTCAGCCTGGGCAACTCCAGCCGCATCACCGGCGTGCGCGTCAACCTCGTCGACGAGGAGGTGCGGCGCGTCACCGGCATCAACTTGACCCTGTGGAAGGCGCGCCGGAACCCGGACGCCGTGATCCAGGGCGCCGCCCTCGGCCTCGTGGGGCCGTACGCGCGGCGTCTCGACGGCATCGCCCTCGGCGGCCTGTTCACCATCACCGAGCAGGACCTCAGCGGTATCGCCGTGGGCGGCATCGGCGTCGACGCCGGCCGCGACATCCAGGGGATCGGCGTCGGCCTCGGGGGCGTGGTCGCCGTCCGCCACCTGAATGGGATCGCCCTGGCCGGGGCCCGCGCCGGGGCCCGGGGCGACATTCACGGAGCGGCGGTCACCGCGGGTCTGGCCTCGGCCGGGGGGCGGGCCCAGGGGATCCTCGCGGGCGGCCTGGTCGCCCGGGCCCGGGGGGACGCCGCCGGCGCCCTGCTGTCGGCGGGCGGCGCCTGGACGGAGGGCGACGGTGACGGCCTGATCCTCGGGGGGCTCGGCGCCGGCGTCGGCGGCGACCTGCGGGGGATCCTCGCCGGAGGGCTGGGCGCGGGTGCCGGACACGACGCCAGCGGGATCATCCTCGGCGGCTTCGGCGCCGGCGCCGGGCACGACCTGGAGGCCGGCGCCGTCATCGGCCTCGTGGGCGCGGGCGCCGGCCACGACGGGCGCGGCCTCATCCTCGGCGGAATCGGCGCCGGCGTCGGGCACGACCTGCACGGGATCGCCGCCGGGGGGCTGGGCGCCGGCGCGGGACATGATGCCCGCGGCTTGATCTTCGCTGGCTTCGGCGCCGGCGCCGGGCACAACCTCGCGGGGGTGGCGGCGGGCGGACTCGGCGCGGGGGTCGGACACGACCTGCAGGCCGGCGCCGTGATCGGTCTGGTCGGCGCAGGCGTCGGCCGCAACGCCCATGGCATCGTCCTCGGCGGCGCCGGCGCCAGCGTCGGCGGCGACCTGACGGGAATCGTCGGCGGCGGTCTCGGCGCCGGGGCGGGTCACGACGCCCGCGGCCTGGTCTTCGGCGGCCTGGGCGCCGGCGTGGGCCACGACCTCACCGGGATCCTCGCCGGGGGGCTGGGCGCGGGCGTGGGGAACGACCTGCGCGGCGGTGCCTGCTCCGTTGGCGTCGTCGGCGCGGGGCATGACCTGACCGGTCTCGCCGTCGGCGGGGTCGGCGTCGGCGCCGGCGGCTCGGGCCGGGGGATCCTGGTCAGCCTCGTCGGGGTCGGCGCCGGCGAGGGACTGAGCGGAATCATCGCCGGCGGGGTCACCGCCTTCGCCCCGAATATGCGCGGCCTCTCCGTGAGCGCGGCCAACGGCATCGCCGTGGGCGGCCGCCATCTGCCCGGCGGCTCGGGCCGCTGGTTCGAGCCCGTGAACGAGCGCTTCACCGGCCTCTCCGTGGGGCTGGTCAACTACAGCCGCGATCTGAAGGGGGTGCAGCTCGGCGTGCTCAACTACGCCGGCAACAACCCCCGCTGGGCGCGCCTGCTGCCTCTCGTCAACGCGCACCTGTAGAGGAGGACCCCCATGAGACGCATTCCCAACCTGACGGTGCTGCTGCTGCTCGCGGCCTCCTGTTGGAGCCAGGCGAGAGCCGAGGACCGGGAGACGAGGCGGCACACCTACGTCCGCAGCGCTCCGGCCGCGGCGGGCCAGAGCCTGCGCATCGAGGCCCACGGCGCCGACGTCACGATCACCGGCACCGGCGGCGACTCGGTGGCCGTGGAGGCGGTGATCGAGATCACCGGCGGCGACTCGGCGGCGGTGGAGGAGTACTTCCGGGCCGCCTCCCTGCTCCTGGAGAGGGAAGGGGGCGGGATGTACGCCCGTCTCGACGTCCCGGAACCACACGTCGATGGCGAGGGCCGGTCGGCCGTCGGATTCCTGCGCAGGATGTTCTACGACGAGGGAGGCAACCTCCGGTTGTCCACCTCCGCGCGGCTGCGGGTGCGCGTGCCCTCGCGCTGTTCCGTCGATCTCTTCAACCGCTACGGCGACGTGCGCGTCGAGGGCATCGACGGGGAGCTGCACCTCGACAACAGCTCCGGCGGCGTGGAGATCCGCGACGGCGGCGGCTCCCTGTCGGTGGCCAACGACTACGGCGAGGTGGAGGTAAGCCGTTTCCGCGGACCCGTGGACGTGAGCGGCAACAGCACCCAGGTCGCCCTCTCGGAGGTCGACGGCCATGCGAATGTCCGCACCAGCTACAAGGGGGTACGCCTGGAGGGGGTGCGGGGACACGTGGCCGTGGAGAGCCTCAGCGGGGAGGTCATCGGCCGCGGCATCGAGGGCGACTGCACCGTGCGCAACTCCTACAAGAGCGTGGACCTCGAGGAGGTCTCCGGCTCGGTGCAGGTGGTAAGCCCGAGCGGCAGCGTGCGCCTGGACGGCATCGGCGGCAGCGCCCGGGTCGAGTCGAGCTACAAGCCGATCCGCGTATACCGCGTCCGCGGCGGGCTCGCCGTCAGCGGCAACTCCAGCGAGGTGGAGGTGAACCGGGTCCAGGGCGACGCGGCGATCGTCACCTCGTACAAGCCGATCCGCGTCGAGGAGGTGACCGGGAGCCTCTCCGTGAGCGCCAATTCCGCCAGCGTGACGGTCGAGTCCGTGGACAGCGACGCCGCCATCGTCACTTCCTACAAGCCGGTCCGCGTCGAGGAGGTGGCCGGCAGCCTCACCGTGAACGCCAACTCCGCCGGCGTGACCGTCGAGGGAGTGGAGGGTGACGTGACGGTGACCAACTCCTACAAGCCGGTCGTCATCAAGAACGCCTCCGGCTCGATCACCGTGCGCGGCAACCACAGCCCCATCGAGGTCTCGCGGATCACGCGCCCGAAGGAGGGCCGAAGGATCGTCCTGGCCACCTCCGGCAAGCCGGTCACCCTCACCCTCCCGGCCGGCGCCGAGCCCGGCGGCTCCCTGAGGACGCGCCATGGCCGCATCGTCTCCGACTTTCCGGTGATCCTCTCCACCGACCAGCGCAGCGCCCGGCTCAAGACCGGCGGCGGCTCCTTGAAGGTCCGCATCGACGCCGGCCAGGACATCACCCTGCGCCGGGAGTGAGGGTCAGGGCTCCAGGTCCTCCACCCGAACCGTCCCCTTCCACTCGTCGTAGTCCGCCGTCATCGCCTCCGACCACGCCCGGTCGACCTCGCCGGGGGTGTAGACGCCCTCGCGGATGCGCATCTTGCCGAAGTAGTCGCGCATGCGGGTCTCCTCCGACCTCTCCACCACCTCCACGGCCAGCTTCGGCGGCACGAAGACGATCCCCGAGGGCGTGCCCAGCACCACGTCGCCGGGCATGACCGTGGCCTCGCCGATACGCACGGGGCCGTTGATCTCGGCCAGTGTCACGTCGCCGATGGCGGTGGGGTGGACGTCGCGGCAGAACACGTTCATCGGCAGCTGGGCGACGCGCTGGGCGTCGCGGATCGAGCCGTCCACCACCAGGCCGGTGCCCCCGGTGCGGGTGGCGATGGCGGTGCCGAGGTTGTCGCCGATGAAGGTGCCGCGCTCGATCTTGCCGAAGAGCTCGACGACGAGGACGTCGTTGTTCTCCAGGGTGTCGATGACCCAGGAGTTCTGGCCGCCCACGCGCTCCTTCTCCTTGCCCTCCTCCTCCACCAGGGCGTGCAGGTCGGGGCGCTGCGGCACGTAGCGGCAGGTCACGGCGCGGCCCACCAGGATCCGCTCCGGGTGCAGGTTCATCCAGCCGCCGTCGTACTGCAGCCGGAACTCGTGGCCCATGAGCACGCCCCAGGCCTCCTCGGTGGTCACCCTCTTCATGCGCTCCAGGATGTCGTCGGGCACCAGGGGCCGGCCGAAGCGGTCCCTGGGCAGGCCGCAGTCGCGGGTGAGCTCGGCATTGCGCTCCGGGCAGTTCAGTTCCATCCATCGCCTCGTTTCGTCTTGGTGGGGGTCGGTGGATCCTCCCGAATAGAATAGACACGATCCGCCTCCCGGGGCACGGCCCCGCCGCCCCGCCCAAGGCCCCGCATCGCCCATGGTTCCCACCCACCTCCGGGGCACGGCCCACTCCCGCCCGCCGTCGCCGGGATCTCTCGCATCGCCTGAGATTCCCGCCCCGCGCACGACCGCGCGCCTCCCCGGGCACGGCCCCGCGCCGTCGCCGGGGCCCTCTCCATCCCCTTAGATTTCCGGCTCCCCGACGCCCCGCGCCGCCACCGGTGCGGGCCTTCGCGAGAGACCCCCACGTGAGCGAGCGGCCCAACCTCCTCTACCTGCACTCCGACCAGCACAGCCCCTTCGTGGCCGGCTGCTACGGCGACGAGTTGGTCCACACCCCCCACCTCGACCGCCTCGCCGCCCGGGGCGTCGTCCTCGACGCCTGCTACTGCCCCTCTCCCCTGTGCGTGCCGTCGCGCATGTCCGCCCTCACCGGCCGCCACCCCTTCGAGAACCGGGTCTGGACCAACAGCCATGTCCTCGACTCCGCCATCCCCACCCTGGCCCACTCCATGGGCGCCGGCGGCTACCGGCCGTCGCTGATCGGCCGCATGCACGCCCTCGGCCCCGACCAGCTCCACGGCTACGCCGAGCGCCTCGTGGGCGATCACGGCCCCAACCACCTCGGCGGCCGCGGCGTCGACCACGGCGAGCTGACCGGCACCGCGGGGCCGGCGCGGGTCAGCCTGGTCAAGTCGGGTCCGGGCCAGAGCGCCTACCAGGTCCACGACGAGGACGTGACGGATTGCGCCGTGGAGTGGCTGCAGGCCGAGGGGGCCCGCCGCAAGGCCGGGGACGACTCCCCCTTCTCCCTCTCCGTGGGCTTCATGCTGCCCCATCAGCCCTTCGTGGCCAAGGCCGGGGACTACTCCCGCTACGAGGGCCGCATGACCCTGCCGCGGACCCCGGAGCCGTTCTCCGACGCCCTGCACCCGCACCTGCGCGCCTGGCGCCAGGCCTGCGGCATCGAGGAGGTGATGGAGGAGGAGATCCTGCGGGCGCGCACCGCCTACTGGGCCCTGGTGACGCGGCTCGACCACATGCTCGGCCGCATCCTCGGCGCCCTGGAGACCGCCGGCCTGGCGGAGAACACCCTCGTCCTCTACACCTCCGACCACGGCGAGCAGGCCGGCGAGCACGGACTCTGGTGGAAGCAGACCTTCTACGAGGACTCGGTGCGGGTGCCGGCGATCCTGTCGTGGCCCGGACGGCTGCCCGAGGGCGGCCGCTGCGGGCGCGTGACCAGCAGCCTGGACCTCAACGCCACCATGCTCGACGCCCTGGCGTGCCCGCCCCTGCCCCACTCCCGGGGCCGCAGCCTGCTGCCGCTGCTGCAGTCGCCGGGGGCGGCCGAGTGGGAGGACATCGCCTTCAGCGAGTTCTGCCTCGACGGGGCGGGCGCCGCCGGACCCGTGGCGGGGGAGGTGGTGCAGCGGATGGTGCGCCGCGGGCCTTGGAAGCTGAACTACTACGACGGCCAGCCCTGCCAGCTCTTCCACCTGGAGGAGGACCCCCGCGAGACCCGCGACCGGGCGGCGGACCCCTCCTGCGCCGCGGTGCGGGCCAAGCTGGAGGGACTCGTGCTCGACGGCTGGGACCCGGCCCGGGTGCGGGAGCAGATGGCGCGGCGGCGGGCCGAGGGGCGGATCCTGGCCGAGTGGGGGCGGCGGGTGCGGCCGGCGGATGTGTTCCGGTGGGACCTGCGGCCGGAGATGGACTACCTGGATTGAGTTTTTTGGGCAGTCCCGGCCATGCCCGGGGTAAGCATATACGCCCCATTCTGCAGGGCTTCCTTGACACCTGGACCTCAGTCGCCGAGACTTCCGGCAGACAGGACACACGTGTGTAGTTCCCCGGTTCTGGGGGACCGTTCTTGGCACTGTCTGCGTGAAGTGCCGTAGACCGGGGAAGGAATGAACCTCAACCAACAAAGGGGAAACCCAGGAGGAGATCACGATGGCTACGCCAAACATCTTCCACTATGCCACAACGGAACTGTCGCAGGACGCCTTCATCTGCTGGCTCGTTGCCTGTGCCAGCCAAACAACCGGCGACCTTCAGAAGTGTGGGTTGGCATTCGTGCGCACCCTCTTTCGAGCAGGTGCTTTGAGCAGTAGAGGGAGCGTCCCGGTCTTGGGACCCAACGCGAAGCCTACCACCCACGATGGTCCCTGCGTAGTGAGTGACGTGCAAGAGCCCTACCGTCAGTACAACAAAATCGATGTGTATTTCCAAGCTCAAGTGGATGGGAAGAGGGTTACTTTTCTCATCGAAGACAAGATGGGCACGAGAGATCACGGCGACCAGTTGGAGAGATATCTGCAATCCGTCAGCACTGATGAAGAGAGTGAAGACCTCATCAAG
>JAJDTN010000417.1 GCA_022827165.1 Candidatus Latescibacterota bacterium | reverse complement strand
CTACCCGGTGGACGGCTTCGAGCTGCAGCTCAACTACCAGCCTTACTACTTCCACCCGGAGGAGGTCGCCGACGGGCGGCCGGTGATGACGGACTGGGTCCGCCAGGTCTCCGAGACCGTGCGCGGCAGCGGCGAGGGCCGGCGCCTGGCCGTGCGCGTGCCCACCAGTCTGCAGGGCTGTTACGACATCGGCCTCGACCTGGCCGGATGGATGCGGGAGGGCCTGGTGGACATCGTCATCGGCCAGACCTTCCACGGGCCCGAGCTGGTCGACTGCAACGCCGACTACCGGGAGCTGGTGAGCGAGGCCGAAGGCGGGGACGTGCACGTCATGGCCACGGTGCAGAGCCTGGTCGACTCCGACCGGCTCAACCAGGCGCCGATCGAGATGATCCGCGCCTGCGCCAACAACTACTGGGAGCAGGGCGTCCACGGCCTCTACCTCGGGCACTGGTTCGGCTGCTGGCCCTACAAGGCCGACTTCTACGAGAAGCTGCGCGAGCTGCCCCATCCGGAGATCATGGCGCCGAAGGACAAGTACTACTACGTGCCCACCGGCACGCACCGCTACCCCAACCCCGAGCTGGAGCCGGGGGCCCGCTGCCCGCTGCCGGCGGAGCTGATCGAGGGAGAGCCGCTGCGCATCCCTCTCCAGGTCTCCGACGACCTGCCGCGCTGGCACGCCGACGGCCGCGTCCACGAGGTGATCCTGCGCCTGCGCCTGCTCAGCGCCACCGAGACCGACGAGGTGCGCATGCGCCTCAACGGCCGCGAGCTGCCCGCCGAGGGCCTGCGCACCATCAACGAGTCGTACCGCATGGGGGGGCCGCGATACCGCACCGGCACCTGCTACTGGTTCATCTACCGCCTCGGGCCCGACCACTGGCCGCGGCGGGGGGCCAACGAGATCGAGGTGGAGCTGGTGAAGCGCGAGCCGAAGGTGATCCCGCCCCTGAGCCTGCGCGACGTGGAGCTGGAGGTCCACTATCTCATGGGCCGCCACTTCCACCGCGGCTTCGTCGACCTCGACCTGGGCCCCTGGAACACGGGCGTCACCTGAAGGAGGCTCCAATGCGCCAGCGCCGCACCATCTACTTCAACGACGCGCGCCACTACTACCTCTTCGTCCACGAGCCGCCCATGCGCCTGGAGGACGCCTGGGCCCCCGTCGACGAGATCGCCGACACCGGCGTCGACACCTTCGTCTACGGCATGGCACGCGACGACGGCTGGTTCTACCCGTCCAAGGTGGGCCTGCCCTTCGGCCAGGACATGCAGGGCGGCTTCGAGCAGTGCGCCTACTGGCGGGTGTGGCACAACATGCAGAGCCTCATCGACCGCGGCCTCGACCCGCTGCAGGTCCTCGTCGACCGCGCCCACGACCGCGGCATGGACTTCATCGCCTCCCTGCGCATGGGCGCCTACGCCGGCCTGCCCAAGGAGGTCTCGCCCCGCGAGGGGGGCCCGGGCATGGCGCAGGAAGACGTGCGGGAGTTCATGCTGCGCGGCGTCACCGAGCTGGCCGCCGACTACGACACCGAGGGCGTGGAGCTGGACTTCGCCGCCGCGCCCGGCGGCACCGCCTTCTGGTTCCCGCAGGAGGAGGCGGAGGGCCTGGGCCCGGTGATGACGGAGTGGCTCCGGCACGCGTCCGAAGCCTCGCGCAGCCGCCCCGGGAAGGACGCCGGCCTCGTCGGCGCGCGGGTCTACCCGACGCAGGAGGTGAACCACAAGACCGGCCTCGAGGTGGAGCGCTGGCTCGAGGAGGGCCTGGTGGACTACCTCGTGCCCATGGTATACGCACACATGATCCTCGACTCCGCCATGCCCGTGGAGTGGCTGGTGCAGGCGGCCCACGAACGGGACGTCTCCGTGTACTACATGCTGCACCCCTACTACGCCGACGAGAGCCGCCGCTTCAACGCCCGGCAATACCCGACGCCGTCGATGTTCCGGGCGGCGGCGGCCAACGCCTGGCGCCTCGGGGTGGACGGCCTCTACACCTGGTTCATGTCCTGGCCCCTGGGCGACCAGGAGCGTTCCATCCTCGGCCAGCTGTCGACGCCGGAGCAGATCGCCGAGGGCGACAAGCACTACTTCCTGCGGCGCCGCACCGACGTGGAGCACGTGCAGGGCGTCGACTACCCCTCCCACCTGCCGGTCTCCATCGATCCCGCCCTCGACCTCGGCCGCCTGCACGAGATCCCCCTGACCATCGCCGACGACATGGAGGGCAACGCCCGCATCAACTCCACCCGCCTGCGCCTGTGCTTCAACGACCTGGTGCGGGACGACCGGCTGGAGGTCCGCCTCAACGGGGAGGCGGTTTCCCTCGATGGGGCGAGGCGCAGCCCCATGCAGGCGGTGGCCCCCTACACCGGGATGTGGCTGGAGATCGAGGTCGAGCGGACGGCCCTGAAGCAGGGGACCAACCGCTTGGAGATCGGCCTGCTGGAGCGGCCCTCGGACCTGCGCAGCAAGGTGGGGGTCGAGGACGTGGAGCTGGTCGTCGACTACGGCGTGTGGGACCGATGAACGTCACGCGAGACGACATCGCAAGAAGTCTGACGGCCATGGGCCTGAAGAACGGCGACCGGGTGATGGTCCACAGCTCCCTGTCGAGCATGGGACACGTCGAGGGTGGAGCGGCAGCGGTGGTGCAGGCCTTCCTGGACGTCCTCGGGCCGCAAGGCACGCTGATGGTGCCGACCTTCACCCACAGCAGCTGCGAGTACTTCGATCCCCTGCAGTCGCCCTCGCTCAACGGGGCCGTCACCGAAGCGGCGAGGCGGTTCCCCGGGGCGGTGCGGAGTCTCCACCCGACCCACGCGGTGACCGCCATCGGTCCCGACGCGGAGAGCTTGGTGGAGGACGATCTGGAGCGCGGCGCCCTCGGCAGGGACTGCGCCCTGGACCGCCTGATCAAGAAGGGGGGTCACATCTTCCTACTCGGGGTGAGTCAATCCTCGAACTCGTCGATCCACATCGGCGAGGATTACGCCGGCGCCGACCGCCACGGGAGGTTCTCGCCGGAGACACCCGGGGTGGTGGTCCTGAACCATCCCGAGCACGGGGAGATGGAGGTCACCCTGACGGAGATGATGGGCCACACCCCCGCCTTCGACCGCATGGAGGAGTTGCTGCGCGCCCGCGGCCAGATCGTCGACGGGACGATCGGCGAGGCGAAGTGCCAGCTGATGAAGGGGGAGGTGCTTCTGGCGGCGACGGTGGAGATTCTGGGGTAGGACGGCGTCAGGCAGACCCGGATAGCCGGCCCATTACGGCATACTGACAGGTACCATCAGATCAACTGAGGCGTGGCCCTCCGGAAGCGTCGCCAATGCACCAGGAAGCGGGTCCCCGTGCTCAAGGCACGACTCTGCGATTTTGCGTACGAGACCTTGCGCAATCTCGGCGGCCTCGGTGACGCTGCGTCCTTCCGCAACCAGGCCCGGGACATCGGGACTCGTGGCCAGATAGCCACCTTCATCCAGTGGCTCGATACGGAGCCGGACTGCTGACTCGTTCATCCGGTAACCAAAGGAGCCTGCCATGAGCAAGCTACGAGCACGGAAGGAGGGCGGCAAAGGAACTGTGGTCATCGCTTCGGTCGACGCAGTTCCATGCAGGCGATGACTGAAGGGGACTGCGCTTCCCCTCAGATCCGCAGTGACCGCAGCTTCCCCGGATCCAGCTCGACGCCCAGCCCCGGGCCGTCGGGCACCAGCACCTGCCCCTCCTCGTAACGGACCGGCTCCACGGTGACGTCCTCGTGGTACACGAGGGGTCCCGCCATGTAGCAGCCGAGATCGAGGTTCGCCGTGGCCGCCGCTACCTGGACTCTCGCGGCCGTGCCGATCGACATCTCCACGGTGCTGCCCATGAGCGTCCGCAGTCCGAACTGGCGGGCCATGGCGAAGGTGCGGCGGCAGGGCTCGATGCCGGCGTACCCGAGGCCGGTGTTGAAGACGTCCACGGCCCCGGACCGGGCCATCCGCAGGGCCGAGGCTTCGTCGGCCGTGTGCTCGGAGATCGGCACGTCGATCTCGCTCTTCACCGCGAGGAAGTCCTCCGCCGGCGCGTGGTGCCGGCCGCGCACAGGGGACTCGAAGACGTCCGGGGCGAAGGGCGCCAGGCGTTTCAGCGCAGCCACGGCCTCGTCCGGCGAGAAGCGGCCGCTGGCGTCGAGGGCGGTCAGCTTCATGCTGTCGCCCCAACGGGCGCGGGCGCGGTCGAGGAGGCTCTCGTCCCGCTCCAGGTCGATGCCGAAGTAGTAGCGGAAGGCGGAGTGCCCCTCGCCGAGGCGGCGCTCGATGCGGTCGAGGTTGGCCGCCACGTCGGCCTCGTCGCGGCAGGGGGCGAGGGGATAGGCGAAGGGGACGCGGTCGCGGAAGGCGCCCCCGAGGAGGGCGGCCAGGGACACGCCGAGCTTGCGCGCCACGGCGTCGTGGACGGCCATGTCGATGCCGCACAGGACCTGGTGCTCCCATGGCCGGCGCGACAGCTCCTCCAGCAGCGGACCCCGGCGCCCGGCGTCGGCGCCGACCAGCAGCGGCTCCAGGGCGGCCTGCAGGCGGGCGGCGGACCCGGCGTCCAGCTCCCAGGGGACGTCCGACATCTCGCCGAGGCCGGTGACGCCCGCGTCGGTGTGGAGTTGCACGACGACGTGGCGGGACTCGGCCGGCTCCGGATCGCTCGGGGCGCGGAGGCCCATCTCGCGGTGCGTTCGCACCGGGGTCAGCTCGAGGGCGGTGATCTTCAATGGAGAGGAGGGCCGCAACGGGTCCCGGGCGCCAGGCGCCCGGGGATCAGGGAGAGCCGGCGTCCAGCAGGGTGCCCGCCAGGGCTTCGGAGTAGGCCACCACCAGCTCCACGTCGGTCAACACGAGATCGCTCGCCAGTTGCGGGTGCCGCTGCCGCAGAACCACCTCGACCGCGTGCCGCCCGCTCTTCACCTGGCTGGGGGCCAGTGCGAATCGCACCCATGCGGCGGCGTGCACCCCCGAGAGCCCGTGGCGGTCACCGGTGGTGTCGTAGGTCACCGTGGCCGACGGCAGCTCCTCCCCGTCCCAGCGCACGGCCACCTCGTCGCCCCGGGTCCAGTCGCTCAGGTGGACGCGCAGCTCCAGGGCGCGGGGCGGGTGGGTCTCGAAGTCGTCGGCCACGTCGAGGGGGATCACCGGGCCGGATTCGGTGATCGTCTCCCTGAGGGCCACAGGGACCGTGCCGCGCACGCGGTCGTTGCGGGAGGCGCCGCGCCACGGGCCCTCGTGCTGCAGGACCCGGTGGGTGGCGGCATGGACCTTGTCGGTGGCGGCCAGGCTCTCGGGGCGGCCGACCTGGTTCAGCAGCTCCCGGCGGTTGTCCCGGCCCGCGTGCCAGTTGAAGGCGTAGATGCCGTCGGCGCCGTGGTCCCAGTGGCGGGCGGCGATGGCGCGGGTCCTCAGCCGGTCCTTGTCGTCCGCCGGCTCGGGGCCGACCCAGGGGCCGGGGAGGCCGCCGTCGAAGCCCGGGTACACGGCGACGCCGTGGGGCCGGCAGAGATCGGTGAAGCCGGCCACATCGACGTCGTCGTCGGTGCCCGAGCCGCCGGCGGGAATGACGAGGTCCACCAGGCCCTCCTCCAGCCAGGCGGGCAGGTCGTAGCCGATCTGCTCGCAGACATGCAGGTTGGCGGCCACGCGCACGGCGACGAAGAGCGGACGGCCGCGTTTGCGGCCGATTTCGTCAGCGCAGCGGCGCGCGGCCCTCTGCAGGTCGGTGAGGACGTAGCGCAGGCGGAAGGCGTCGTCGTCGGGCAGGTGGAAGGGGTGCCGCTGCCAGTCCAGCTCGACGCCGTCCCAGTCGTAGCGCTCGCAGACCTCGCGGATGTGGTCGAGCCGGTGGCGGCGGACCTCGGGGACCGACATGTCCCAGGAGAGGGCGAACCACTCGGAGGTGCGGTCGCCCAGGAGCCACTCGGGGTGGCGGCGCCGCAGCTCGGTCAGCTCGGTGTGGTGCAGGGTGGGCAGGTCGGCGATCCGGGCGCCGTTGAAGTGGTTGTCGTTCATGCGCACCGAGGCGTAGACCTGCAGCCCCAGGCCGTGGCCGCGCTCGATGAGCGCCGCCTGCGGGTCCTCGCCGCGCTCCAGCATGAGGCGGATGTTCTCGGTGTGCGCCAGCGGCCAGGCCCCTTCGTAGCGCCGGCCGTGGATGTCGCCGAGTTGCTCGAGGACGTCGGAGGGCCAGCGCGCGGCGTGCTCGCCGACGCACCAGAACAGGGCGCCCACCTGGGTCTGTTCCAGGGGCGCGTACACGCGCTCCAGGAAGGACTCCATCGACTGGGGGACCTCGTCGTACCCGTGAGGGGCCCCGTCCCAGTTGTAGATGATGCGGTAGGGTGGTGGTGTGGGTCGCATGAGGCGGCTTAGACTACCAAAGTTCGCGTGATGGTGAAAGGGGGAGGACCCGTGTTGAGGAGAGAGAGATGACTGGCGGCGAGGATCACCAGGCGGCGGTAGCGGCCGTCGACGAGGCCCGCCTGATGGAGACCGCCGTGGACCTTGTCGCCGCGCCCAGCCCCACGAGATCCGCCCGTGAAGCGGCGGATCGCCTGGAACGGCGGCTGCGGGCGGATGGCTTCGAGGTGGAGCGGCCCGACGCCGACTGGCCCGAGTCGCCCGCCGTGGTCGCCCGTCTCGACAGCGGCGCCCCGGGGCGCTGGCTGCAGTTCAACGGACATCTGGATACCGTGCATCTGCCGTTCCAGCCGCCGGAGGTGCGCGACGGCGTCTTCACCGGCTCGGGGGCGTCGGACATGAAAGGCGGAATCGCCGCCGCCGCGGAGGCGATGCGAGCCCTGCGCGACTCCGGCGCCCCGCGGGCCGGCGGGATCCTGCTCACCGCCCATGACCACCACGAGGCGCCCTGGGGCGACGGCCGCCAGTTGAAAGCCCTCATCCGCGAGGGATACGTGGGCGACGGCGTCCTTCTGCCCGAGTACCTGGCCGACCGGCTGCCGGGGGCCGGCCGCGGCATGGGGGTCTTCGACATCCGCGTGACCCGCCCGGGGGAGGCCGTGCACGAGGTTCTGCGGCCCCCGGGGACGCCGGACGTGGTCGCCGCCGGGGCCGCCCTGGTGGGGGAGCTGAAGGACCTCGACGCGCGCCTGGGCCGCATCCGCCACGAGGTCAGCGGCCGCGATTCCGCCTTCGTCGGCCAGCTCGAGTCGGGGGAGATCTTCAACCAGGCGCCGGTCTCCTGCCGGCTTCGGGGCACGCGCCGGTGGGTCACCCAGGGCCGGGGAGAGGAGGCCCGCGAGGAGCTTACGGCCCTGGCCGCGTCCGTGGCCTCCCGCTTCGGCGCCGAGGCGGCGGTGGAGTTCCAGATCGTGGGGGAGGCCTTCGAGCTGCGGCGCGAGGACCCCCTCGTGGAGGCCTTCCAGGCCGCGGTGGAGGCCAACGACGGCGCCGCCCTGCCCTGGGCGGACAAGCCCTTCCTCGACGACGGCAACCGGTTCTGCGCCCAGGCCGGGATCCCCGCCATCACCCACGGCCCGGCGGCGACCGGCGCCCACACCACCGAGGAGCGGGTCCCCGTGGCCGAGCTGGTGCGGGTGGCGCGGGTGTATGCGGCCACGGCGGTGAACTTCTGCGCCTAGGCCCGGAACCCGCGCCCTGGGACTCCCCGGGGCCCGCGGCTGTCCCGGCGCCTCAACTTGACGCCCCTCCGGGGCCTCGATAGGTTGCCCGCTGCAAGCGTAACTCACTCTGCCGGCAGCCCTTCCCCCTCATCCCGCCCGCCGCCCGACCGCGAGCCTCCGGCGGGCCCCAGGAGCCGTTTCCCACATGCGGATTCTTGTATCCGAGGGTACGAGCCGCATGGGAACCATCCTCCTCCGTAGGCTCTCCGGGGAACACCGCCTCCGGGTCGCCCGGCACCCCGACTCCGAAGCACCGGGCCCCTCCGGCATCGACATCGTCGACGCCGATCTCTGCGACCCCGAAGGCGCCGGCAACGCCGTGAGCGGCGTCGACGCCATCGTCCACACGGGTCCCGCCGGTCCCCCCGCCCTTCCTCCCGCCGACTCCTGCGAGGGCGAGCGCGCCCTCCTCGACCGCGCCACGCGGGGGACCAGCGTCCTGCTGCAAGCCGCCGTCGAAGCCGGCGTCCGCCGCCTCGTCTACTGCAGCTCCCTGGAGGTCTTCCACGAGGTGCCGGACGACGTGTACGTCTCCGACCAGCACCGGCCGCGGCCGGGGACCGCCATGAAGCGGCTGGCGTACCACCTGGCCGAGCAGGTCACCCGCGAGTTCGCCCGCGACTACGCCCTCGGCGTCACCGTGCTGCGGCTGGGACGCCTGGTCCGCGAGGACGAGGTCGCCGCCGGCACCGAACCGGATCTCACCTGGCTCGACCCGCGGGATGCGGCCGCCGCCGTCGAGCTGGCCCTGGGCCGCGACCACGCGGGAGCCCGCAACTGGACCGGGCGCTGGCAGGTGCGGCACGTATGCCATCTGCCTCCGCACCCGAAGTTCCTCCTCGACGGCATCCGCGGCATGGGCTTCGAGCCGCGGCACGACTTCCGCCACCAGTGGGCGGCGGCGGCCGGCGCATGAAGAAGAAGGTCCTCCTCCTGGGCGCCTCCGGCCTGGTGGGGCCCGATCTCGCGCCGGGCCTGGAGAAGGACTACGACCTGCGCCTCACCGACGTGAAGCCCCACCCGGCGGGCCTCCCCATCGAGCACGTCGACGTGCGCTGCTACGAGCAGGTCCTGGAGGCGGCGCGGGGGATGGAGGCGATCATGAACTTCACCGTCGTCCGCGACCATGCGGTGGACAGCTACGACGTCAACACCGCCGGCGCCTGGCACGTGATGAAGGCCGCCGCCGAGCTGGGGATCGGCAAGGTCATCCACTCCGGCCCCCAGGGGTTGCGCTACGCCTACGATCACGACTTCGGCGTCGACGACGCCCCCGCCACTCCGGGCAGCAGCCTCTACATGCTCTCCAAGTGGCTGAGCGCCGAGATCTGCCGGGTCTTCGCCCAGGCCCACGGCATCCAGACCGCCTACTTCGTCTTCAACGGCCTGGGCCCGGCGCCGGAGCCGGCGGACGGGCCGCGGGCGGCGCCCCCCTTCACCGTGGTCTGGGAAGATCTCCACCACATCTGCAGGCTGGCCCTGGAGGCGGAGTCGATCCCCGACGACTTCCAGTGCTTCCCCGTGCTCTCGTACCGCGGCCCCGGGACCTACACGTGGGAGAAGGCGCGCCGCATCCTCGGCTTCGAGCCGACCCGCGACTGGGACGCCTTCTTCCTCAGGCGCACGAGCGAGGCATGAGAAGCACCGCCCGTCTTCGCGGCGCCTCCCCGTGCCCCGCGCCACCGTCGGCCGCCGGACCGCGCCGCCCGTGGAGCCGCGTCCTCACCGCTCTGGCCACTCTGGCGGCGCTGGCGCTGGCCCTCTCATCGCCGGTCCTGGCTTCCCCGGTGACATCCTCCGCGGAAGCCGCGCCGGCCGCCGCCTCGCCGGTCCCCGCCGAAGTCCAGGAAGCCCCTGCGGACGACGCCTTCGGCCGCATCGCCCACACCATCCGCCAGCTCTCCTCCCACGGGTCGCGGATCGCCGGCTACCCGGGGGACCGCTTCGCCGCCGACTTCGTGGAGCGGGAGCTGAAGGCCGCCGGCGTGCAGGAGGTGCAGCGCGAGCCCTACGACATCGTCGTTCCCATGGACCACGGAGCTTCCATGGAACTGCTGGACGAGGACGGCGAGGTGGTGGAGACGATCCCGCTGCAGTCGCTGTGGCCGAATCTCGTGCGCACCAACACCCTCGGACCGGAGGGCCGGCGCGGACACCTGTTCTACGGCGGCGCCGGGGAGCACGCCGACTTCAACGGACACGTCATGGACGGCGCCGTCGTCCTCATGGAGTACAACACCTGGACCAACTGGAAGAACGCCGCCGCCCTCGGCGCCGGGGCGATCGTCTTCGTCGAGCCCGAGGAGACGACGAACTTCGAGTCGCGCACCAAGTGGAGCTGGACCCCCGTCGACGTGCCCCGGTTCTGGCTGGGAAGGCAGGCGGCCCTGGGCCTGCGCCAGCGTCTCGGCGAGGGGGAGCTGGCGGTGCGCCTGCGGGCGCGCATGGACTTCGAGAGCCACACCACCTGGGCGATCTGGGGCCGCGTGCCCGGCGTCGACCCGCAGCTTTCGGAGGAGCTGGTAGCCGTCCACGCCTACTACGACGGCCTCTCGGTGGTGCCCTCGGACGCGCCCGCCGCCGAGGCCGCCTGCGGCGTCGCCGCCCTTCTGGAGTTGGCCCGCCACCTGCGCGACCAACCGCCGGCGCGCTCGGTGGTGCTGGTGGCCACGGGCTCGCACTTCCAGGGCGACCAGGGGCTGTTCCAGTTCCTCGACCGGCACGCGCGCCGGCTGCCCCTGTTCCGCAACCGCATGCCGAAACGCTTCGTCGCCGACTCGCTGAAGGTGGGCAAGCTGGTGCGGCAGACCGCCGACCTCGGCATCCCTCTCGACACCCTGGGGGTGCGGCTGGGCGACTCGGGGGGCGGGCCGGTCCTCGAGTCCGTCGACCTGGAGCGTCTCACGGCGCAGCTCAAGCGCCGGCGCATCAAGCCCGACTCCCTCGGCATCCGCCTGGAGCCGGACAGCCTCGACATCGATCTCTTCCTGGCCCTCGACCTGTCGAGCCAG
The DNA here is from genome assembly GCA_022827165.1 of Candidatus Latescibacterota bacterium. The sequence goes on along the minus strand of JAJDTN010000417.1, from coordinate 2,281 downwards.
TCCGACCAGGTCGGTCTGGTGCACAGCGCCCGCCTCTCCGCCCACCGCCGGTTCTTCGTCTCCCTCGGGCGCAGCTTCTCGCGCCACGCCGACGCGGCCGCCGCGGCGCTGGGGCGGGAGCCCAACGGTCTCGTCAACCTCGTCAGCCCCATCAAGGGCCTGTCGTGGGACAGCTACCTCGACGACGACGTCTTCATCGAGGACGGCCGGATCGCGCGCGATGTGGGCCTGGTGACCCTCAACCTGGTGACCACCACCGACCGCCGGGCGGTCCTCGACAGCCCCCTGGACCGGCCGGACCGGGTCGACTTCGGCAACGTGCAGCGCCAGAGCGAGATGATCAACCAGGTCCTCACCCGGGCCCTGGCCGACCCCGGCCTCTTCGGCCCCGAGTGGGAGAAGCTCGGCCCCGCCCACGACCGCAACCTGCCCGACCGCCGCGTCGCCATCGACGGCCGGCTGCGGCTGCTGCCGAGGCGCTCCGCCACCCCCGAGGACCCGGTGCCCCACGGCACCGTGGTCATCCTCCACGACTACTACCCCGACATGTGGCGGCCCTGGATCGCCCTCGCCGACGACGAGGGCAACTACACCGTCAAGGGCCTCTCCAAGGGCAAGGTCGGGGTGCGCGGCTTCCTCCTCGACAAGGAGACCGGCGAGGTCACCTTCGCCACCGACCACGGCGAGCGGGCCCAGAAGATCGGCGCCTGGGAGCAGGGCCTGACCAAGGCCGAGACGGTGTGGACGACGATCCTCTTCGAGGCCGAGAGCGTCGAGATCCACGACCGCATCCACGCCGGCTTCCACTTCACCTTCGGCAACTCCAGCCGCAGCATGAAGGTCCTCGACGACCGCGGCGCCGTGCCTCGCCAGTACGGCTTCGTCATGGGCGACTACCTCGAGCGCATGATGGTCCTCTACGGAGAGCCGGGGGAGCCGCTGCGCATGGTGGACAAGTCGATGGTGCTGCTCAACAACGCCGGCGCCGTGGACGAGCTCACCGCCCAGGGGGCCGGCTTCGACCTGTCGCAGAGGCGCCTGATCCCGTACGCCAGCCTGCAGTCGACGAAGGACATGTGGCGCCTCGACGACGTGCGCATGGAGCGCATGCGCCAGTTCGCCATCGAGAACCCGCGCCTCGACGCCCTGCACCAGCGCTCGCTGACGGCCCTGGAGAAGGCCGAGGAGGCGATGGCCGCCCTCGACTGGGACCGCTACGCCAAGTACGTGCGCGAGGCGATCGGCCTGGAGTACCGCGCCTACCCGGACGTGCGCGGCACCCAGGACGACATCATCCTCGGCCTCGTGTTCTTCGTCGCCCTCCTGGTGCCGGCGGCGTTCTTCGCCGAGCGCCTGCTCTTCGCGGCCCCCGACATCCGCCGCCAGATCGCCTGGTTCACGGCGATCATGCTGGTCATCTGGATGATCCTCGCCCAGGTGCACCCGGCCTTCGAGCTGGCCCACCCGGTGATCGTGCTCCTGGCCCTCATGGTGATGGTCATGGCCGTCTTCGTCATCACCCTCGTCATGTCGCGGTTCAACAGCTACATGACCGAGCTGCGCCAGCGGGCGGCGGGCACCGCCAGCGGCGACCTCAGCCGCTCGGGCACCGCCTACGTGGCCTTCATGCTCGGCATCTCCAACATGCGCCGCCGCGTCCTGCGCACGGGCCTGACGCTGACGACGATCACCATGCTCACCTTCACCGTCCTCTCCTTCACCTCCTTCAAGCCGGCGATCCGCTTCGTCGGTTTCGAGAAGGACTGGGAGCCCCTCTACCGCGGCGTCCTCATGCACGACATCCACTGGTGGTCCTGGGAGCCGCCGGTGTACGACTACCTGTTCTCCCACTTCGGCGGGTCCGGCACCGTGGCGGCGCGGACCTGGATGACCATGGGCTTCGAGGAGGAGGGCTACATCCCCATGCGCTACCGGGGGCGGGAGGCGGCGGCCCTCGGCGTCCTCGGCCTGACCCCCGAGGAGACCGAGGTGACCGGCATCGACCGCGCCCTCCTCGCCGGCCGCTGGTTCGACGACCCCGGGGAGAGCAGCACCATCCTGGCGGCGCCGGTGGCCGAGCAGCTCGGCGTCCCGGTGGAGGCGGTGGAGCGCGGCGAGGGGCCGCTGGTGCGCGTCTTCGGCCAGGGGTGGAAGGTCGTGGGCATCTACGACCCCGACCTCTTCGAGGACGTGCGCGACCTGAACAACGAGCCCCTGACGCCGGCGAAGGAGAAGTTCGAGCAGTTCAACATGCCCGGCCTCGACCAGATGTTCATGATGA
>JAJDTN010000413.1 GCA_022827165.1 Candidatus Latescibacterota bacterium | reverse complement strand
GGCCCATCCGAACTTCGAGGCCGCTCTCGGCTACCGGCGGGTCACCAAGTGGGCGGCCAACATCAACCTGCCGGGGCGCGTCCCGGAGCTGATGCGCGTCGCCTTCTCGCAGATGCGCCACGGCCGCCCGGGGCCGGTGCTGGTGGAGATCCCCGCCGACCTGGGCGGCGAGGAGGCCCCGGACTTCGGGTACGAGCCCCCGCGGGAGCGGCGGTCGAAGGGGGACGAGGACGACGTGCGCGATCTCGTGGCCGCCCTGCTGCGGGCCGAGCGCCCGGTGATCCTCGCCGGCCACGGGACCCTGTGGGCCCGGGCCTGGGACGAGCTGGCCGCCTTCGCCGAGCTGGCGGCGGTGCCGGTGATGACGACCATGGCCGCCAAGGGCGTCTTCCCCGAGGACCACGAGCTGGCCCTGGGCTCGGGAGGGCACTCGGGGACGCTCATGGCGGCGCGCTTCCTGGAGCGGGCGGACTTCGTCCTCGCCATCGGCTCGAGCCTGACGAAGTCGACCTTCGCCTTTCCCCTGCCGGAGCAGGCGGTCGTCGCCCAGGTCACCAACGATCCGGCCGATCTCGACAGGGATCACGCCGTCGACCACGGCGCCCTCGGCGACGCCCGTCTCGTCCTCGGCCAGATGACGGAGGAGGTCCGCCGCCAGGCCGGGGAGGAGGGCCGCGACCGCCGTCCGGTGGCTGCCGCCGTGGCCGAGGTCCGGAGGGAGTTCGAGGAGCAGTGGCGGCCGCTGCTGCTCTCCGACGAGGTCCCCATCAACCCCTACCGCGTGTTCACCGAGATGGCCGCCGCCGTACCGCCGGCGGATGCGATCGTCACCCACGACTCCGGGTATCCGCGCGACCAGCTGCTGCCCATGTGGCGGACGGTGACCCCGAGGGGCTACCTCGGCTGGGGCAAGTCGACGCAGCTCGGATACGGCCTCGGGCTGGCCCTGGGCGCCAAGTTGGGGGCGCCGGAGAAGACGGTGATCAACGTCATGGGCGACGCCGCCTTCGGCATGGCCGGCATGGACGTGGAGACGGCGGTGCGCGCCGAGATCCCCATCCTGACGGTGGTCCTCAACAACGGCGTCATGACCCACTACGACAAGAACCTGCCCGAGGCCAGCCGGGTCCACGGGGTCGACCGCCTCGGCGGCTGCTACTCCGGGGTGGCGCGGGAGCTGGGAGCCCACGCCGAGCGGGTCGACCAGCCCGGCGAGGTCCGCGCCGCCATCGGGCGCGCCGTGGCCGCGAACCGCGAGGGCCGGCCCGCCGTCGTCGAGGTGATGACCAGGGCCGAGGAGAGGGTGGCCAGGTACCTGTGAGCCCCGACTCGCGGCCGGGCGCCGGCAGGCCCGCGTGATCCGCCTGCGCCTGGTGCGCCACGGGGAGCCGGGGTGGATCTTGGACGGCCGCGCCGTCGACGATCCCGATCTGACCGCGCTGGGGGAGGAGGAGGTGGCGGCCCTGTGCGAGGAGCTGGCCGGCGAGCGCTTCGACGCCCTCTTCGTCAGCCCCCTGCGGCGGGCCCTGCAGACCGCCGGTCCTCTGTCACGCCGCCTCGGCCTGGAGGCGCAGGTCCGCCCCTGGCTGGCCGAGCAGGCGCCTCCCGTCTTCGAGGGCCGGCCGGGGGAGGAAGTGGAGGCGGCCTTTGAGGAGGTTCGCCGCCGGCCCCCCGCCGAGTGGTGGGACGGTATGCCCGGGGGCGAGTCCTTCCGGGACTTCCGGCAGCGCGTGATCGCCGGCCTCGAGGAGTTCCTCTCGGGGCTCGGCGCCGGCCCCTTCGAGGCCGACGGCTACCGCCTGTGGCGGATACCCGACGCGGAGATCTCGCTGCTGCTGGTCTGTCACGGCGGCACCACCGGCGTGGTGGTCTCCCACCTCCTCGGGCTGGACGCCGTGCCGTGGGAGCACGACCGCTTCCCCCTGCGCACCGGGGGCAGCGCCGTCCTCCAGACGCGGCCCCTGGCTTCCGGGGAGATCTGGAGCCTGATGCAGTTGGAGGGCGCCGAGCGGCTGTTCTGAGCGGATCCCTCGGGGTGCCGGGAGCCGTCCTCCCGCGACCCGGCGGCGGGCCGGCCCGGGCTCACCCACTCCCTTGCGCCGGCCACTTGGACGGCCTGCCCTGCCGCCCGGCGAGGGCCCGGGCGCGAGCTACCGCCGGCTCGCCTTCTTGGCCCGCTTCTTCCGCGGCGGCTTCCACTTGCGCAGGTTGCGCCTCCAGCTCTTCTGCAGCTCCGCCTTGATCGCCTTCACGTCCTTGAAGCGGTCGCCGAAGACCGAGAGGTGGTAGCCGCCGGCGATCTGCTCGGGGCAGACGAAGAGCTCGCGGCCCGGCGGCGACGCCTTCAGCCACAGGGCCAGCAACTGGTCGCCGAACTCCATGCAGTCCTTGAACTCCGGCGTCAGCTTGCCGCCCCGCCCGAGGGCGGGGACCATGGCGTGATGGCCGTTGAAGGGGCGGAAGTGGATCTGGTTGGCCAGCTGCACCAGGTCGGGGCGCTCCACGAGGCGCTTGAAGTAGGGCGGCGACAGGTGCTTGACCACCGCCGGGTGGGAGAAGTCCCAGGTCATCTTGAGGGGCCGCCCCTCGGCCTTCTCGAAGCCCTCGGCCAGGGCGTAGGCCTTCTCCGGGGTCTCGGTGCAGGTGTCCCGGTGGACCTCGATGGAGACGTCCATCTCCAGCTCGCCGGCGACGCGCATGACCTCGCGGGCGCAGGTCACCGCCTCCTCGGTGCCGGTGTCGTGGTCGAGCATCTGCACGTTCACCACCCGGGCGTTGTACTTGCGGATGCGCTTGAGCTTGCGCTCCACCTCCCCGGGTCCGCCCATGTCGGTGGTGCAGGCGAAGATCAGGCCCGACTCCTCCACCACCTCGGGCCCGAACATGGTGACCCGCCCGAGGAAGCCGTCGAAGCCGGCGTTGCGGATCCGCCGCAGCTTCTGCGGAATCGTCCACTCCCCGCCCTTGTCCCCGTAGCCGAGCAGCGTGCCCACGGAGCACATGTGGCGCAGGACGGGAGGCTCCGCCTTCTGCTTCGTCGTCTTCTTCCTGCTCTTCGCCTTGGCCATGGCTTGCCTTTCGTCTGGTTGAGTAGGGCCCCTACCGGCTCTTCAGGTACTTCACGACCTCCGCCGCCGCCTTGCCTCCCTTCCTCGCGTGGCTCATCAGGGAGATCCCGTGAGGCCCCTTGCGGTCGATCACCGCCGGGTCGTCCTCGACCACCGCCCTCACGATATCGAGCTTTCCCAGCATGGCCGCGGCGAAGAGGTCGATGCGGGCGCCGCGGTCGAGGAGGAGCTCGGCGATGTCCCTGCGGCCCATGTGCGCCGCCGAGCCGAGGCCGGTCTCCCAGTCCCCGCCGCCCCAGTCCCAGCAGGCGTTGAGGAGGCCCGGCTCCTCGTCCAGCATGCGGGTGACGCTGTCGAGGTCGCCGTGGGCGTCGTTCACGAACTGCTGCACCCGTTCCGGGTCGATCGCCGGGTTCGCCGGTGACATGACCTGCTCCTTTCCGTGTGAGCCCGTAGACTACGACCACCGGGGCGGAGGCTCAACGGCCGGGGCCCGGGGCGGACAAAGGCCCCTTTCCCGTGGCGGCGGCCCGGCGGGCCCCGCTATCTTGTGGCCGCCGCCCTCAACCGAAGGAGCATGCCATGGGCATGACGGACGAGGAGAAGTTCCGTTTCGATCTGACCGGCTTCCTGGTGAGGCCCGCCATCCTGGAGCCGCCGGAGATCGAGGCGATCGTCGACCAGATCGACCGCATCCACCACGATCCCGAGTCGCTGCCGCCCGAGGCGCGGGACGTGCCCGGAGGGGCGTCCAGCCTGCTCATCGATCACCCCAAGGTGATCGAGGTGCTCCACGAGATCATCGGTCCCGAGATCCGCGTGGAGGGGACCTACTGCGTCTGGCGGAAGAAGGGGGAGCGCCACGGGGAGCTGCACGGCGGCGGCCCCAGCCAGATCGATCCGATCTTCGGCTACCGCTGCGCCAACGGCCGCATCCACGCCGGCATGGTGCGGGTCGTCTTCGAGCTGACCGAGGTGAGCCGGGAGGACGGGGGCACCCACTTCATCGCCGGCAGCCACAAGTCGAACTTCCCCATGCATCCCGACCACCTGTCGCTGGAGGAGGGGAGGCGCAGCGAGTTCCTGATCAGCTACGACTGCCCGGCGGGCAGCGCCGTGTTCTTCACCGAGAACCTGTGCCACGCGGGGCCGGAGTGGAAGCGGGAGACGCCGAGGGTGGCGGTCCTCAACGCCTACTCCCACCTGGCCACCCACTGGCACCGCCTGAAGATCCCCGCGGAGGTGATGGCCTCCCTGCCGCGGGAGAAGCAGGCGTATTTCCGCGAGCCCTGGATCGCCGACTTCCGCACGAGCCCGGCGACGAACAACACCATGGAGCGCTTCCTGGACAACGACGAGCCCACGGTGCGGCTCGATCACCAACCCTGACGGAGGGAGAAGACGAAATGGCGGAGATCT
>JAJDTN010000051.1 GCA_022827165.1 Candidatus Latescibacterota bacterium | reverse complement strand
CCGGTCCCCCCGCCGAGCCGCCGCCAGCCTCGCCGCCACCGATCCCCCCTCTCGCGTCATCCCGCGCCCCCTCCAGGCTTCCTCCTCCTCCTCCACCCATCCCTCCCCCCCGGCCTCGGCCGAGTCCCGCGCCGCGGCGGCGAGCAGGGCCTCCCACTCGCTCCACGGGACCAGCAGGCGCTCGTCGACCCAGTCGACCAGCTCCCGCGCCTCGGACGGCGCGTAGCCAGGGTGCAGGCGCTGGCGCTTCTCCTCGAAGCGCCGCACCACGTGGGCCGGGAGGGTGGGCCGCAGGTCGGGGGTGAAGACGACCTCGCGCAGCAGGTCGGATCGCAGCTCCGAGGTCTGGCGGCCGGCGGCGGCGTCGCCGGCGTACATGTACTCGTTGACCTGCCCCCAGGCGACGGAGCGGGAGAACGGGCTCGGGCGGCGGGTGCGGCACTCCGACCACTCGATGGCGCCGGACTCCAGCTCGGAGAGGACGAGGCGCAGGGCGGGCAGGTCGAAGCCGTCCTGCAGGCAGGAGCGCCAGGCCTCGACGAGGATGGGGAAGTCCTCGTAGCGCATCACCGTGTCGAGCAGGCGCTGCGAGCGCAGGCGGCTCAGCCACAGGGGCATGCGCTCGGTCAGGCTGCGCCGGGTCAGCAGCAGGGCGCGCTGGGCGCACTCGCGGAAGCGGGCCCCGAAGTAGCCGGAGGCCTCCAGCCGCTGGCGCAGCAGCTCCTCCACGCGGCCGGAGGTGACGAGGCTGAGGATCTCCTCGGAGCCGGTCTCCGCCGGCAGGACGAGGACGATGCAGTCGTTGGAGGGATAGACCTCGATGCGGCCCCCGAAGCGCTCCTCCCAGGCGGCGTCGAGGGCCAGCGCGAAGGGCTGGTTGACGCGCCCGCCCCAGAACGTGTGCAGCACCACCTGGCTGCCCATGTATCCCCCCGGGGCCGAGGCGACGTGCTCCACCAGCAGGTGATGGCGGTGGGGCAGGGGGGCGCCGGTGGCCTCGCGCTGGCGCCCGAGGAAGTCGAGGAGGCTGCCGGCGGCGGTCTCGTCCATGTGGTGGCGGTCGGTGAGCCGTTGCCGGAAGGCGGGGCCCTCGAGGCCGGCCTCGGCGTCCTCGAGGAAGCGGCCGATGGCGCTGGAGAAGTGGAAGTCGCGGTTGGCGCCCTCCCCCTTCCAGAAGGGCAGGTCCACGGTGCGGGCCGGCGCCGGGCTCACCAGCACGTCGTTGTGGGTGATCTTGCGGATCGTCCAGTTCTGGGTGCCCAGGGTGAAGGACTGCCCCTCGGACGACTCCCACACGAACTCCTCGTCCAGCTCGCCCAGCTTCGCGCCCGAGCCCTCCAGGCGCAGGTTGAAGAGGCCGCGGTCGGGGATCGTGCCGCCCGACATGTAGAGCTGGCTCATCGCCCCCCGGCGCGCCTCCACCGTGTTGTCGAGACGGTCCACGGTCACCCGGGGCCGCAGGTCGCGCACCCGGCTGCCGGCGTAGCGGCCGGCGAGCATGTCGACGACGAGGTCGAACTGGCGGCGGGCCAGGTGGCGGTAGGGGAAGCTGGCGCGCACCTCGTCGTAGAGATCGTCCAGGTCCCAGCTCTCGGTGCCGGCCATGGAGATCAGCACCTGGGCGAGGACGTCGAGGGCGCCGGTGACGGGGTCGATCTCCTCGATGTCGTGGGCGTCGATCTGGGCGGCCAGCACCGCCGCCTCGAGGAAGTCGTGGCCGTGGGTGGGATAGAGGGTGGCCTTGCTCACCTCGCCGACCTGGTGGCCGGCGCGGCCGGCGCGCTGCACGGCGGAGGAGACCGACGGCGGCGACTGCACGAGGACGACCTCGTCGAGGGCGCCGATGTCGATGCCCATCTCCAGGGAGTTGGTGGCCACGATCGCCTTCAGCTCGCCCTCCTTCAGGCGGCGCTCCACGACCTCGCGGATCTCGCGCGACAGGGAGCCGTGATGGGCGTAGGCCAGGGGCTGCTCGCGGCCCTCGTTGAGGAAGCGGGTGATCTTCTCGCACAGGCGGCGGGCGTTGACGAAGAGCAGGGTCGAGCGGTTGCCGGCGATGATCTCCTCGAAGGCCTCGGCCATGGCCGGCCAGATCGAGTCGTCCTGATTCTCGCCCTCGGCGTCGGCGGCCTCCGGGAAGCGCACCGAGACGTCGTAGCGCTTCGACGCCGAGGAGCGCAGGACGGCCACGGGCCGCGGCTCGTAGCGCTCGCCGCCCCGCCCCGGCAGGCGCTGGAAGCCGCCGACGAAGGCCGCCACCCGGTCCAGGGGCCGCACCGTCGCCGACAGGGAGATCCGCTGGAACTCCCCCGACAGCCGCACGAGGCGCTCCACGGCGGTGATCAGGTGGACGCCGCGCTTGCTGCCGACGACGCCGTGGATCTCGTCGAGGATGACGCACCGCAGGCTGGTGAGCAGGCCGCGCCCCCCCTGGGAGGAGAGCAGCAGGTTGAGGGACTCGGGGGTGGTGATGAGGATCTCCGGCGGCTGCCGCAGCATGCGGCGCCGGTCCTCCTGGGGCGTGTCCCCGGAACGGGTGAGGGCACGGATGGCGGGGAAGGGCTCGCCGGCGGCCTGGAAGCGCTGCCGCAGCTCCTCCAGCGGCCCCAGGAGGTTGCGCTGGATGTCGTTGTTGAGCGCCTTCAGGGGCGAGACGTAGAGGACGCTGGTGGCGCCCTCCGGCCAGTCGCCGCGGACCAGCCGGTCGAGGGCCCACAGGAAGGCGGTGAGGGTTTTGCCGGAGCCGGTGGGCGCGGTGACCAGCAGGTGCTCGCCGCCGGCGATGCGCGGCCAGGCGGCGGACTGCACGTCGGTGGGCTCGCCGACGCGCTCGGTGAACCACCGGCGCACGAGGGGGTGGAACAGCTCCAGGGCGGCCTGCGCCGCCGCCGGCGAGGCGGTGCTCACGGGGCCGTCAGGCGCGCCGCCTCGACGACGGCGCGGAACTCGTCGATGCCGGTGCCCACGCCCCGCACCCAGCGGTTGATCCACTCCTTCATCGCCACCGTGACATCGTGGTCGCCCTCGGGCTTCCCCTTCTCCCAGGGGGAGACCGGCCAGACGGCGTGGCCTTGCTTGTCGCAGAGTTGGTGGCGGCGGTCGTTCAGCCTCAGCCGCAGGCGCCGGCGGTCCAGCCACTGGGGCGTGAGGCGCGGCTGGAAGGTGGCGGCGCCGGTGCCGTCGTGGCACTCGAAGAGCCAGGCCTCGACGTCGCTCCCGGGCAGAGTCAGGCTCTCCCGGCGGCGCGCCCGGTGCAAAAAGCGGGAGTCGTACACGGTCATCTCGAAGCGCATCCGCGGCGCCCGCTGCAGTCCCAGGTGATGGGCGAAGGCGCCGCCGTACCCGGGCACGCAGCCCTCGAAGGACTCGCCCCACAGCTCGGAGGTCGCCGTCTCTGGTTCGAGGGTGAGATCGTGGCGGCGCAGGTGCTCCAGCAGCTCGTCCCGCAGTCGGCGGTAGTACTCGTCTAGGTCGCCGCTCTCGGGGAAGGGGCTCCGCAGCAGCAGGGCTCCCGTCTCCCCGAGGGACTCCGCCGCCGCATCCTTCAGGTACTCCGGCCCCCCGAGCTGCGCGAAGAGGGTGCCTTCGCCCCGGGCGGCGAGGTCGGCCAGCCAGCGCGCCTTCACCTCCTCCTCCCGCTTGAGAAAGAGCCGCAGGCCTTCCCGCTCGATGCGCTCGGCCTCGACCGGCTCGTAGCAGCAGGGGTGGATGAGGAAGATCAGGTGCTCCACGGGCGCGGGCATTCTCAGATCCTATTGCCACGATCGAACCGCCGCCACAGCTTGAGCCGCCCGGAGCCGGAGGGATCTCATGTCGACGACGCTCGTTCCCGCGCCCACATCGGTGCTGCGCCTGGGCCACGCCCACGGCGACATCACGCCCCCCGTGGGCATCTACCACCGCATGTGGGGCGCCGCCCGCCACGACCGCGCCGCCGGCGTGCACCGGCCGCTGATGGCGGACGTGCTCGTCCTCGAGCCGGTGGACCGGCCGCGGGAGCGCCTGGTGCGCGTGCAGCTCGACCATGTGCTGCTCGACGACGGCCAGACCGACGCGGTGGTGGCCGGCCTGGTGCGCGCCGCCGCCGTCGACCGGGACCGCGTCGTCGTCACCTTCTCCCACACCCACGCCGCCGGGTTCTACCCGCCCGACCGCATCCCCCTGCCCGGGGGCGATCTCATCGAGCCTTACCTCGCCGGCCTCGGGGAGACCCTCCGCTCCCTCGCCCGGGACGCCCTGGAGGACCTGGACGAGGCCGTGGTCACCTACGCCGAGGGCCGCTGCGGCATGGCCGCCAACCGCGACTACCACGACGAGGAGCGGGACCTCCGGGTCACCGGCTTCAACCCCGACGAGGCCGCCGAGGACCGGGTGCTGGCGGCGCGGGTCACCGCCCTCGACGGCACCCCGCGCCTGCACCTCGTGCACTACGCCTGCCACCCCACGACTCTATCCTGGGACAACAGCCTCCTGAGCCCCGACTTCGTCGGCGCTGCCCGCCAAGTGGTCAGCGAGCACACGGGCACGCCCTGCGTCTACTTCCAGGGCCTGTGCGGCGAGCTGGGGCCCCGCGACGGCTTCACCGGCGACACCGAGGTGGCCGACCGCAACGGCCGGCAGCTGGGCTTCGCCGCCCTGTCGGCCCTCGCCGGCCTGGGTCCGCCCGGCCACGACTTCGCCTACCAGGGGCCGGTGCTTTCCGGCGCCACCATCGGCACCTGGGCATGGACGCCCTTCGACGGTCCCCGCACCGAGGCGGTTCGCCGCTGGTCGGGCGGCCGCTTTCAGGTCGACCTGCCCTTCAAGGATCTGCCGGACGTGGACCAGCTGAGGGCGGACCTCGACCGCCACACGCGCGACCAGGCCCGAGCCGACGAAGCCGGCGACACCCTGGCCGCGCGCGACGCCGGCGCCCGCGCCGAGCGCTGCCGGCGGTGGCTGCGGCGCCTCGCCGAGCTGCCGCCGGGGGAACGCTGTCCGTATCGGTTCACCGTCCACGAGATGGGGGACGCCATCTGGATCACCTGCGCCGCCGAGCCCTACAGCGTGCTGGCGACCGAGCTGCGGCGGCGCTTCCCCGGCCGTCCGGTGCTGATCTCGCCCGTGGCCGGGACCCCGCAGCTGGCCTACCTGCTGCCGCGGGACCGCTACGGCCTCGGCCTCTACCAGGAGGAGCCCTCGTGCCTGGCGCCGGGCTGCCTGGAGGCGGTCCTGGAGGCGATGACCGAAGCCGTGGAGGGCCTCACGGGCTCATCGGCGGCCCGGTAGCAGTGACCGGTCCGGCGGGCCACCGCAGGGTCGCGGCCCGGCCCACCGGCGCCCGGGCCCCACGACAGCAGAACCCGTCCGGCGGGCCATCGCCGGGCGCACTCAGGGAGGAAGAGCCGTGAACCTCGAGGAGATCCGCGCCCACTACCCCGGCCTGAGCCGGGGGATCCAGCTCAACACCGGCGGCGTCGGGCTGCCGTCCCGGGAGGTGCACGCGGCCGTGCAGGCCGGCTTCGACCAGCTCTACGAGGAGCATGTGCCGCCCATCGAGTGGTACACCCTGACGAGCCAGGCGGCCGAAGCGGCACGGACCCGGCTGGCCGCCTTCCTCGGGGCGGAGGAGGGAGACCTCACCCTCACCGTGAGCACCGCCGACGGCATCGCGGCGGTCATCGGCGGCCTGTCCTGGGAGCCGGGGGACGAGGTGCTGATCACCAGCGAGGAGCACCCCGTGCCGCACCGGGCCGTCCTCGGCCTCCAGGAGCGCTACGGCGTCGTCCTGAAGGCCGTGGAGGTCGACCACGATCCCGCGGTCACCCTTGAGCACACCGAGCGGGCCCTGACCCCGCGCACGCGCCTGATCTGCATGAGCCACGTCACCACCGACACCGGCCTGTTGGTGCCGGCCCCGGAGATCTGCCGGCTGGCGCGGGAGCGGGGCGTCCCCACCCTGTGGGACGGCTGCCACGCCGTGGCCCAGATCCCCGTGAACCTGCAGGAGATGGGCTGCGACTACTACGCCTCGAACTGCTACAAGTGGATGCTCGGCCCCATCGGGACGGGATTCCTCTACGTCAGCGACGAGGCGCGCCAGAGCCTGAAGCCCCTCCTCCGACCCCACGATCCCGAGGGAGGCGCCGCCCAGTACGTCACCAGCACCCCTTCCTACGCCCTCTACGCCGGCGTAGCGGCGACGATCGACCTCATCGAGAGCATCGGCGGCGTCGAGGCGATCCAGCGCGAGTCCGCCCGCAAGGCGGAGGCCCTGAAGGCGAGCCTCGACACCGTGCCCGGCGTCCTGGTGCACAGCCCAAGGCGGCGGGACTCGCAGACCGGGACGGTGACCTTCGCCATCCAGGGCATGGACGGCGGGGAGGTGTCGGCGGCGCTGAAGGACCGCTGGCAGATCGTGCAGCGGGCCACCTACCTGACCGCCCCGAGCGGCGTCCGGATCTCGGTGGCGTTCTACATCAGCGAGGCGGAGCTGGAGGTGCTGGTGGAGGCGGTGAAGGTGCTGGCGGCGGAGGCGGGGTGGGAGTGAGGGCGGCGCCCTTACTCCCTCCGTTTCGCGAGATTTCGCCGGATGTCTTGGGCAACCTCCTCGACCTCCTTGGCCACCCGGGTCTCCAGTCCGAGTTCCTGCTCCAAGGCCGTTCGGAGCGGCAGGAGTAGGTTTGCCGACGGAGAGGTCAGGATCAATTCGTGCACGTGCGCCGCGCCGAGCTCGATGGTCAGCGTCATCAGTGCATCGAGGACTTCCGAGGGGAGGGAGTCGAGTTCAGGGAGAATGGCAAGAATCGTCTCGATGTCTTGCACGCAAGTGGTTGGGTCGCCCTTCGCGAGGGTTGCCTTTGCCCGGATCAGGTGGCCTTCCCACCGGTTCGCCGGAGGCTGCCCGCGGCCCTCACGCAGAAACTGGCTGGCCGTTTCGATAGCGGCGTCATTCCGGCCTAGTGCCAGTTGGATGGCCGCTCGTTGAAGGAGCGCGCCCTCCGTCAGCGAACGGAATGTGGGCAGGTCATCCTTGCCAGATCGCCGAATGACCTCGTCATGGAGGGCAAGTGCTTCCTCCAGCCTCCCCAGCCTTGACAGTGTGACCCCTTTGCGGAAGAGGGTCATCGCCCCCAGTTGGGGGGCCATCGGTATCTCCCCTTCCTTGAATCGTCCGATCACCTCGTCAAAGGTGGCCAGCGCTTCATCCAGTCGATTCAGCCCGTCGAGTATGACTCCCTTGAGGAGGAGGCCCTCCACGACCAGTCGAAGGGTCAACGGTGATTCGTCTTCTTCGAATCGGCGGAGAGACTCGTCGAGGGCCGCAAGTGCTTCCTCGGGACGACTCAGCTCGGCGAGTAGGACTCCCTGGTTTAGAAGGCTCTCAGCGACCAATCGTAGAATCATCGGTGATTCGATTCCCCCGGATCGGCGGACGGCCTCTTCGAGGGTGGCAAGCGCTTCCTCGGGACGATTCAGCTTGGCGAGTGGAATCCCTCTGCTCACGAGCGCCACGACGACCAGCTCGGAGGGGTTTGGTATGTCGCACTCCTCGAATCGTTGTATCAACTCATCAAAGGTAGCCAAGGCATCCTGGAGTCGATTCACCACGCCCAAGAGAGCTGCCTTCATCAGAAGCGCCGTAGCCACTGGCTCGGCGAAGTCCGGCATCTGGCTCTCCCCGAACTGCCGCACCACCTCGTCACAGGCATCCAGTGCGTCTGGTATTTGATCCATTACGGAACCCGCCTTGCCATGCATCGAGAGCAGATCCGGAAGAGTTGGCGCATCCCCCCTTCCCGGTTGATCTGTCGTTTCGGCAAGGGCTGCAAGTGCGTCCTCTTCCAGGTTGACCCCGCCGAGCAAGTTTCTCCCGATGATCGAGGCCCCCC
>JAJDTN010000302.1 GCA_022827165.1 Candidatus Latescibacterota bacterium | reverse complement strand
GCGGTCCGGCCCCCGGGATCTACGACCCCGAGGCGAGCGTGTACTGCCTGGAGGCCGGCGCCTGCCTCCTGGAGCGCGGCGGCCCCCTCGTGACCTACCTGTCGACGACCGACTACGTGCAGCACCGCTACGCGCCGGAGGAGCCGGAGGCCCTGGCCTTCCACGCGCGGCTGGACACCGTCCTCGGCCGCCTGCACCGCGCCGGGGCCGTGGTCGCCGTCACCGCCGATCACGGCATGAACGCCAAGACGAGGCCCGACGGCTCGCCGAAGGTGGAGTACCTGGAGAGCCTGCTGCGGGAGGAGGGGGTGCCTGACGCGCGGGTGATCCTGCCGATCACCGATCCCTACGTGGTCCACCACGGGGCCCTGGGCTCGTACGCCACCGTCTACGTCGAGCCTGAAAGCCTGGAGAGGGCGGCGCGGGTGCTGGCAGAGGTGCCAGGCGTCGAGGCCGTCCACACCCGGGAGGAGGCGGCCGGCCTCTACCAGTTACCGCCCGACCGCATCGGCGACCTGGTGGTCCTGGCCGACGGCGGCACCGTCCTCGGGCGCACCCCGGACTGGCACGACCTGTCCCACGTCCGGGAGGGGCTGCGCTCCCACGGCGGCCTGCACGAGGCGACCGTGCCCTTCGTGGTCAACCGGCCTTTGCGCGCCGAGACGGCCGAGGCCCTGGAGCGCGGCGAGATGCGCAACTACGACCTCTTCGACGTGCTCTGCAACGGCGTCCATGCACCTGATTGATGGCGTCCTCAGGGTCCTGCAAGAACGCATGTTGAAGAGACGCAGCACGGAGCGTATCGTCCATTGACAATGGCTTTTGCCCATGAGTTCTCACCCAAGCAGCAGCATATTGCGTGGAGGTGACTTGCAATGACAAGGAAGAGCCAGCATGTGGTCCCTCGTCAGGGGAAGTGGGCCGTCAGAAGCACGGGCTCGAAGAGGGTTGCCAGTATCCATGATACTCAGCAGGAAGCGATTGCAGAAGCTCGGGAAAGAGCCAAGGATCAGAAGACAGAACTGTTCATCCATGGCCGAGATGGGCAAATCAGGGACCGAAACTCATATGGCAACGATCCTTCGCGGCGGAAGGGATAGAGGGCTTGGTGACCGAGCCGTCCTTTGAGAGTTCGGTCTTTGTCAACTGCCCTTTTGATGAGGACTACGATCCGATTCTTCGGGCCATCTTCTTCTGCGTCGTGTATTTGGGGTTCTTCCCGAGACTTGCAACGGAACGCAGAGACTCCCTCGAGAACAGGGTTGACAAGATCTGGGGACTGCTACAGGGGTCCAAGTATTGCATACATGATCTGAGCAGGTGCCGCGCGTCCAGGAAGGGAGAATACTTCCGGATGAATATCCCCTTCGAGTTGGGAATGGACTTTGGCCTCAGGCAGATGTCTCAGGGGGCTGACAGAAAGTGCCTGATCTTGGAGAAGAAACCATACAGGTACAAGAAGGCGCTTTCTGATTTGTCCGGGATCGATGTTTGTCCCCATGATGGAGACCACGAGAAAGCAGTGGAAGTCGTGCGCACCTGGCTCGTCAGCGAGGCCGGAGCAACTCCTGTCTCTGTCGACGAAATTCTCTTTGCCTATGCCGACTTTCAGGAGCCGTACTCCAGGGGCACCAGATCTTCCAGATTCTCAGACTATCCTACCAATGAGATTCTGGAGGCGATCAGAGACTCCCTGAAGTAGGGGGTGCCGGGCAGCGCCCCCCGGCCGAACCACAGACCAACTGAGTGCCGCCGTCGCGCCCCCTGCCTCCGGAATCGCCTACAGCTCCCCCAGCACCACCCTCCGGCCCTCGCGGAAACTGACCTGCACCGCCTCGGTGAAGGCCATGTACTTCACGCCGTCCTCGAAGTTGGTGTGGGTCACCGGCCGGCCGTCGCGGATGGCGTCGACGAAGTCGGCCTCCACGTTCCAGCCCCACTGCTTCTCCGGCTCCACCACCAGCTCGCGCCAGCCGCCGTCGTCCAGGGCCACGAGGGCCTTGTCCTCCTCCAGGCGGATCGACCCCTTGGTGCCGTGCATCTCGAAGGAGATGCCGCCGTGGGCGGCGACGCTGCTCACGTGGTAGACGGCGGTGGCGCCGCTCTCCAGCTCGGAGAGGATGCCGAGGCTCTCGGGCACGTCCGCCGGCTTCGGGGTGCCGCTCTCGGGGTCGGTGCGCTCGCCGGTGAAGATGTGGGCGTGGGCCATGAGGGCGCGGTCGTGGCCGACGTAGCGCCGCACCGTCTCGTTGAGGATGCCCATGGCCATGATGTTGTTGCCCGACAGGTCGCGCCGCTGGCGCCAGTGCAGGGGGGCGGAGGGGTCCCAGCCGCCGGTGAGGGCGCTGACGTGAACCTCCAGCCAGTCGCCGAAGACGCCGTCGGCGACCATGCCGAGGAGGGTGGGCTCGGTCTCCAGGTTGATGGGCGCCGGCACGATCATGGTCACCTTGTCGGAGGCCTGTGCCGCGGCCAGCATGCGCCGGGCCTCTTCGAGGTTCATGGCCATGCGCGCCTCGGTGAGGACGTGCTTGCCGGCGGCCAGGCCCTCCAGGGTGATGTCGCAGTGCAGGTAGGGCCAGGTGCCGATGCAGACGGCGTCCACCTCGGCGGCGTGGACCAGCTCCTTCCAGTCGTCGTACACGGCGGGGATGCCGAAGTCGTCGGCCGCCCGCTGCCCCGACTCGCGGGAGCGGTTGCAGACGGCCACCACCTCCACGCCGTCGATCTCCTGGAACCCGGGGATGTGCCGCTCCCGGGTGTTGGCCCCGGCGCCGACGATGCCGATTCGCAAGGTCATGTCCTTCCTCCTGTTCTCTTCGGTTGGGTTACTGGTTCCACTCGTACTTGCCGCGGTCGGCGCGCCGGTAGTCCCCGGGGCCGCGGCCCATCCAGCAGGCGCCGCCGGAGTCGACCTCGATCAGCCTCGGCGACACGGGCTCGTACGCGGCGCGCGGGGCGACGGCGCCCTTGGCGACCAGGATCTTCTGCTGCTCCGGCGCGATGCCGGCACTGGTGATCTGGTGGATGCTCATGGGAGGCTGGCGGTTGCTGTCGAGGACGAGCAGGCCCTCCCCCGGGCCGCTGGGCACGCGCAGGACGGCGGTGAGCCCCTGGTTGTGGTGGCGGCCGCCGCCGTGGCGGCGCTCGCGTTCCTCGTAGCGGCCGTCGGACAGGGTGCGCACCGTGCCCTTCACCCGCTGCGGATCCCCGTGCATGTCGTCGGTCTTGCCGCCGGCGTCGACCTCGACCTCGGCGCCGATGCCGGCGGCGGCGCAGGCCCGCACCGCCTCCGGGTCCCACAGGGTCACCACCCAGCCGTCGGCGCCCTGCGCGAGCAGCTCTTCCAGGATCAGGGTCGAGTCCCCCGTGGAGCCGCCGCCGATGTTGTCGCCCACGTCGAGGAGGGTCACCGGGTGCTCCCGGCTCTCCATGGCCTGGCGCACCGCCTCGGCCGGGCCGGGCAGCCCCGGGATCATCTGATCCCGCGCTTCCCACATCGCCGCTGACAGAGCGTCCGCCTCGGCGCGGGCCAGCTCCGGGTCGCCGTCGGCGACGACGACCACCGACGGCCCCATGAACTCCACGTCGGCGTACTGATAGCCGCCGGCGACCGAGCAGGAGAGGATCCCCTCCCGCTGCTCCAGCTCCACGGCGCGGGCCAGGATGGGCTGCACGGGCGGCAGGCTGGTGTTGTGGAAGCAGATGTTGAGCACCAGCCGCGGTTGGGCCAGGGCCATGGCGGGCCTCACCTCGCCGCGCGCGGTGCGCGCCAGGATCGACGCCGCCTCCCAGCCGCGCTCGCGCTGGTCGACGTGGGGGTTGGTCTTGTAGATGACCAGGGCGTCGGCCGCCTCCACCAGGGAGGGCGGCACGTTGGCGTGGTAGTCGTGGGTGACGACGAGGGGCATCTCCGGGCCCACCAGCTCTCGCACGCGGCGCACGACCTCGGCGTCGCCGTGGGGGTACTCCTCGGCGACCATGGCGCCGTGGAGAGCGAGCAGGACCCCGTCGACGGCGCCCAGATCCCCGAGGCCGGCGAGGATGCGGCCGCAGAGTTCCTCGAAGGCCTCGGGGGAGACCGGCCCCGCGGGGGTGGCCGAGGCCGAGAGGATGGGACACAGCTCCAGGCCCAGGTCCTCGGCGGCGGCCACGTACCCGGCGATCTCGTGGTAAGTGTCGGCATGCCGGGCCAGCATCTCCTGCCCCGTGAGGATGCCGAAGTCCTCGAGGCGGGTGGGCTGCACGGAGAAGGTGTTCGACTCGTGGGCGAAGCCGGCGACGGCGATTCTCAAGTGTGCTCTCCCTTCAGCAGTCCGCGGTAGAGGCCGCCGGCGAGGGCCGCCCCGAGGAAGGTCCCCACCAGGTAGATCCAGAACAGGTGCAGCGTGTCGGTGAACACCGCCGGCCCCAGGGTGCGGGCCGGGTTCAGGGAGGCGCCGGTGAGGGGCCCGCCCATGAGGATGCAGAAGATCAGGGTGAGGCCGATGGCGGCAAGCCCGAGTTCGCCTCCGCGGCCGCTGACGGCGGTGACGAGGATGGAGGTGACGAGCATGAAGGTGAGGATCGCCTCCAGGACGAGGGCCTGGCCGTGGCTGACGCCCGGGGCCGGGACGGTGGCGCCCAGGGAGTCGGTGAAGCCGCCCACGGTCAGCTGCAGGGCGAGGGCGGCGACGAGGCCGCCGGACAGCTGGGCGAGCCAGCAGGCGGGCAGATGGACCGCCTTCACCACGCCGGCGACGAAGAGCCCGAGGGTGACGGCGGGGTTGATGTGAGGGGCGCGGCGGCCCCAGACGAAGCTGAAGGCGAGGACGACGAAGCCGTGGGCGAAGGCGGCGCCCAGGAGGCCGCCCACACCCACGGCCACGGCGCCGGCGCCGATGAAGACGAGGGTGAAGGTCCCCGCCAGCTCCGCCGCGTATGCCCTGGCCTCCATGGAGGTGCTTAACTTAGTGGCCCTCCCCGCCCGCCGCACCCGGAGCCCTCTCTTCCAGCCATGCGCATCCTCTTCGTCTCCCGCCGCTACCCGCCCTCCCTCGGCGGGCTCCAGACCCACGCCTTCAAGCTCTTCACCTACCTGAGCCAGCGGCTGCCGGTGACCCGGGTGACCCTGGGGCGCGACTCGGTCCTGCACCTGGCCTGGTTCCTGCCGTGGGCGTGGCTGCGGGCGGCCCTGGCGCTGCTGGCGCGGCGGGTCGACCTGGTCTACTTCGGCGACGGCGTCGCCGCCTCCCTCGCCTGGACCCTGGCGCCGCTGCGCGGCCGGGCCCGCTTCTGCTGCACCCTCAACGGCCTGGAGATGACCTTCCCCGACCGCCGGGCGCGGGCCCTGATGCGGGCCGGGACCCTGCGCTGCCACGGCATCGCCGTGTACAGCGAGAACTCCGGGCGCATCGCCGCCGAGGCCTGGGGCGTCCCCCGGGAGCGGATGCGCCTCATCCACCTGGGGGCCGAGCCGGTGGAGCCGCCGCCGGAGCGCGACGAGGAGCTGCGCCGCGCCTTCGAGGCGGAGCACGGAGTCGCCTTCGGCCGCGACCGGCTGCTGCTCAACGTGGGGCGCATGGTGCCGCGCAAGGGCCTGGCCCGGTTCGTCGAGCGCGGCATGCCGCTGCTGGCCGCCGACGTGCGCCTCCTCGTCGTCGGCGACGGGCCCGACGCCGGCCTCGTGCGCCAGGCCCGGGAAGGCCTCGACGACCCCGGGCGGGTGCTGCTCCTCGGCGTCCTCGACGACGACACCTGCTCCATGCTGCGGCGCCACTGCGACCTGTTCCTCATGCCCAACGTGGCCACCGAGGGCGACGTGGAGGGCTTCGGCATCGCGCCCCTGGAGGCGATGTACTTCGGCACGCCGGTGGTCGCCTTCGCCGTGGACGCCCTGGTGGAAGCGGTGCGCGAGGGGGGGTGGCTGGCGCCGGCGGGCGACTACCCGGCCTTTGCCGGCGCGGTGCAAGCCTTCTACGATCTGACCCCGGAGGAACGCCGCGCCGCCGGCGCGGCGGCGCGCCGCTACTGCCGCCGCGAGTACACCTGGGACACGGCCTCGTCCCGCTATCTCGATTTCTTCAAGGAGCTGAGGAGCTGACCGTGCACTACACCGAGCTGGACACGCCCGCCCTGTGCGCCGACCTCGACATCCTCGACCGCAACATCGCGCAGCTCCAGGCCGCCTGCGACGCCCTGGAGATCGACCTGCGGGTGCACACCAAGACCCACAAGACCCCGGCCGTCGCCCGCCGGCAGATCGACGCCGGAGCCGTGGGGATCGTGGCCCAGAAGCTGGGCGAGGCGGAGGCGATGGCCGAG
>JAJDTN010000081.1 GCA_022827165.1 Candidatus Latescibacterota bacterium | reverse complement strand
CCATCGGGACGTAGGCCAGCGAATGCAGGAATACCTCGCTTGGAGACGTCGCAACAAGGCGGATGCGAAGCTGGTGAAGGTCCAAAACTCAATGCCCACTCTTTAACAGAGCACTAGCCCGCGTCGCAGATTGATCCGTAGGACGCTACGCCTTCCTGGCAGGCGGCGGCTCAGAAGCCGACCGGCGGCAGCTCGCCGTAGGGAGGCGTCCGCAGCGGCTGGTCGAAGGGGTAGAGGAATCCGCACAGGAGGGCGCCCAGGAGCATGAGCGCCAGGTACCAGGCGAGGACGCGGCGGCCGAAGACGGCGCCGAGGGTGCCCACGGTGTGGAGCTTGGTGGCCGGGCCGGCGATGAAGAAGGCGAGGGCGGCGCCGGGAGCCATGCCCATGCGGACCATGGTCTCGACGATGGGGATGGCGGCGCCGCCGCAGGCGTAGAGAGGCACGCCGAGGGCGACGGCGGCGGGCACCGACCAGCGGTTGCCGGCGCCGAGGACGGCGCGGATCATCTCCGGCGTGAGGAAGGTGGAGACGAGGGCGGCGAGGAAGATGCCGAGGGCGAACCACCGGGAGATGAAGGAGAGGTCGCGGGCGAAGCGCCGCCAGAGGGCGGGAGCGGGAGCGGCGGCGGCCGGGCCGGAGCCGCCGGCCACGGCGAAGGGGGTGGTGCCGAGACCGGCGAGCCACCCGCGGCTCTGCAGGGCGGCGGTGCCGAAGCCGGCGGCCAGGCCGATGCCGAGGGCGGTGACCGTGCGCGCCACGGCCATCTCCAGGCCGAGGGCGCCCAGGGTGTAGGTGAAGAGGGCGGGGTTCATCAGGGGCGAGGCGAAGAGGAAGGCCATCATCGGCGGTGCCGGGCACCCGGCGCCCATGACCCGGGAGGCGACGGGGATGGCGGCGAAGGTGCACAAGGGGGAGACGAGGCCGATGAGGGAGGCGCCGACGACGGAGCCGCGGCGGTGGCGGGAGAGCAACTCGCCGAGGCGGGTGCGGGGCAGGTAGTGGGAGGCGAGGGCGCTCAGGGCGGCGCCGCCCAGCACCCAGGGCCACAGCTCGGCGGCGAGCTCGAAGAAGCCGATGCCGACGGCGCCGGTGCGCGTGCCCGGCAGCTCGTCGCGGCACCAGTCGGCGGCGTAGTAGAGCCAGTAGGAGGGATCGAGTTCGTACCAGCGCATCTCGGGCGCGGCCGCCGGGGCGAAGGCCCGGAACTCGCCGCTCAGGAACCTACGCAGCGGCCCGGCGCTTTGACAACCGGAGAAAAGGCCGGTTAGGTTGAACCGGTTTCCACCCTCGCACCCCACCACCCGAGCACGGAATCACCGAAAATGACTGCGAGCAGATATCCCCGTACCCGGGCCCGCGCCCTGGCCGCGGCCCTGGGGATGGCGGCCCTCGCGTGGGCGGCCGCCGCCGCCGCCCAGCCGGACGAGGCGATCGTGCGCTACCGCGCCGGCTACGAACTCCTGATGAAGCGGGACTTCCGCAACGCTGCCATCGAGCTGGAGGCGGCGGCGGCGATCGACTCCACGTACGACGTGGCGCTCTACGCCCTGAGCCGGGCCCACGGGTTCCTCGGCAACTACATCAAGGCGGCCGACGCCTTGCAGGCGGCCCTGCGCCACGGCCTGCAAAAGCCGCCGGACAGGGCCCCCCGGTCCTATGTCGACTCGCTGCGCAAGGCGCTGCAGCCCGAGGCCTTCAATCCTCTCTCGAATTACCGGGGCATGCTGGGCGCAAATTACCACCGGAGCTGGATCGACTCGCTGAGGGCCTCCCGCTACCAGAGCTATGCCGTGGGTCTGGCCGACTTCCATTACAGAGGCGGGTTGGTCTCCCGCCAGCAGCGGCGCTTCGGAGAGGCGATCGAGCACCTGGAGCTGTCCCTTCACAACCGACCTACCGACGCCTGGCTCGACTCCCTCGATGCGGCCTTCGCCGGCCCGCTGCGCCTCCTCCGTGAAGGCGAAGCGCGGCCGGCCTGGATCGACTCGCTGGAGACGGCGCGGGAGCTCGGGATCCGACACCGCCGGCACCGGGCCCAGACCTACTACACGATCGCTCTGTGCCACCTGAGCCTGCGCCAGCCGGACCGGGCCGCTTCGGCCTTGCGGCAGGCGATCGCCGTCTACCCCACCTACCCCTGGCCGTACGTCTCCCTCGGACGCATCCACCGCCAGCGCGGCGAGCTGCGGCAGGCGGCGCAGATGTACGAGAAGGCGGTCGCCGCGGACGGCTCCATCGTGCAGGCCTATTCCGGACTGGCCCGGGTACGCCTCGACTCCGAGGATCTGGAGGGAGCGGTGAAGGCGCTGGAGAAGGCGGTCGCCGTCGACCCGGAGTACGCCGACGGGCTGGTGCTGCTCGGAACCACCCTCAACCACCTGCAGCGCTACGAGTCGGCGGTGGCGGCGCTGAAGAAGGCCGTCGAGGTCGACCCCAAGAACGCCGAGGCCCACTACCGGCTGGGCGAGGCCTACTACGGCACCGGGCAGGCGCGGCCGGCGGCCGGGGCGGCCCAGCAGGCGGTGCGCCGGCAGAAGGACTTCTACGCCGCCATGGTGGTGCTCGCCGACGCCCACCTCGACCTCGGTCAGACCGACCAGGCCCGCACCTGGTACCAGCGGGCGAGCAAGGACAGCCGCCAGCGCGACTACTGCAACCACAAGCTCCAGGAGCTGGAAGCGGCCGAGGCCGCGGCCGAAGGGCGCTAGCCGCGCCGTGGTGCTGGTCGCCACGGGCAACCCCGGCAAGCTCGCCGAGTTCCGCCGCCTGCTGAGGGGCATCCGGACGGTCTCGCCGGCCGAGCGCGGCCTGCAGGGGCTGAACGTCGCCGAGACGGGCTCCACCTTCCACGAGAACGCCCTGCTCAAGGCGCGGGCCTGGGCCGAGGCCTCCGGCCTCGTGAGCCTGGCCGACGACTCCGGCCTGGAGGTCGACGCCCTCGGCGGCGCGCCGGGGGTGCTCTCGGCGCGCTACGGCGGCGAGGGCCTCGACGACGGCGGCCGCTGCCGGCGGCTGCTGCGGGCGCTGGACGGCGTCCCCCCCCGAGAGCGCGGCGCCCGCTTCCGCTGCTGCCTGGCGGCGGCGTCCCCCGACGGGCGGCTGGCCACGGCCGAAGGCGTGTGCGAGGGGCGGATCCTCGAGGCGCCGGTGGGCCGCGGCGGCTTCGGGTACGATCCCGTGTTCCACGCCGCGGAGGCCGGCCGCGGCATGGCCGAGCTGAGCGCCGACGAGAAGGGGGCGATCAGCCACCGGGGCCGGGCCCTGGGCGCCATCCGCCCGCTGCTGCTGGAGCGCTTTCCGGAGATCGCCGACCGGCCCTGAGCCCGATGCTCGGACCTTTCGCCCCCTACACGCGGCCGTACCGCCTGCGCATGGCCCTGGGCGTGGGGGCGATCTTCCTCTCCCAGGCGGCCAACGCCCGCATCCCCCTCGAGATCGGCGCCGCCTTCGACGACCTGGCCCTGCCGCCGGCGGCGGACATCCCGGGCCTGGTCGAGGAGCACCTGGTGCGCATCCTCGGCCTCTCCCTCCTGGTGGCGGCGGGGGCCTTCTCCATGCGCCGCCTCCTCGGCGTGGCCGCCACCTGGATCGAGTTCGACATCCGCACCGTCTACTTCGCCCACCTGCTGCGCCAGCCCCTCTCCTTCTACCAGGGGCACCGCACGGGCGACCTGATGGCGCGCGCCACCAACGACCTCCAGCAGATCCGGCTGTTCTTCGTGTACGGGCTGCGGGGCGTGGTGGAGACGGTGCTGATCTTCCTGTTCACGATCGTCATGATGTGCCGCATCGACTGGGAGCTGACGCTGCTGGTGCTGGTCCCGGTGCCGCTCATGAGCCTGTTCATCATCCGCATGGCCTCCCTCGTGCACTCCCGCTTCCGGGCGATCCAGGACTTCTTCGGCCACATGAGCAATTTCGTGCAGGAGAACCTCACCGGGATCCGCCTGGTGAAGGCCTTCGACCAGGGCGGCGCCCAGGCACGCGCCTTCGAGGGGCTCAACCAGCAGTACCTGGACCGCAACCAGCGGCTGATCCGGACGCGCGCCGTGTACCGCCCCCTCTCCTTCCTGATCGCCTCCCTGAGCCTGGGGATGAAC
The DNA here is from genome assembly GCA_022827165.1 of Candidatus Latescibacterota bacterium. The sequence goes on along the minus strand of JAJDTN010000081.1, from coordinate 2,639 downwards.
CTGTGGCTGGGGGGCCGGGCGGTGACCGAGGGGGCCCTGAGCGTGGGCGACTTCGTCGCCATCAACGCCTACCTAACCATGCTGATCCGCCCCATCTCCCACCTGGGCTGGGTCGTGGATCGCTTCCAGCGGGCCCTCGTCGCCATCCGCCGCATCAACGAGGTGCTGGCGGTGGAGCCGGCGATCCGCGACCCCGCCGCTCCCGAGGCGGGGGGACCGGAGGCCGCGGCCGGGGCCGCCGGGGTGCGGGCCCGCGCCGAGCTGGCCGAGGGGCGGCGGCGGACGTCCTCGCGGGTGCGCGGCGAGCTGCGCTTCGAGGGCGTGGGCTTCGCCTACGACGGGCTGCCGGCGCTGCAGGGCATCGACCTCACCGTGCCGGCGGGCTCGACCCTCGGCATCGTCGGCCGCGTGGGCTCCGGCAAGACGACCCTGGCGCGGCTGATCCCGAGGCTGATCGAGCCGACGGAGGGGCGGGTCCTGCTCGACGGGGTGCCGCTGGCCGAGTGGCCTCTCGACGAGCTGCGCGAGGCGATGGGCTACGTGGCGCAGACGCCGTTCCTGTTCTCGGACACGGTGGGGGCCAACGTGGGCTACGCCGTGGAGGAGGCCGGCGAGGACGAGATCCGCGCCGCCGCCGGGGAGGCGGGCCTGCGCGAGGACGTGGAGGCCTTCGACGACGGCTTCGACACCGTCGTGGGCGAGCGCGGCATCACCCTGTCGGGGGGGCAGAAGCAGCGCACCACCCTGGCCCGGGCGCTGCTGGCGAGACCGCGGATCCTGATCCTCGACGACTCCCTCTCGGCGGTGGACACGCACACGGAGGAGGCGATCCTCGGGCACCTGCGGGGGATCATGGCCGGGCGCACGACGATCCTCATCGCCCACCGCATCTCCACCCTGAGGGACGCCGACCGCATCGTCGTCCTCGACGAGGGCCGCATCGCCGAGAGCGGCACCCACCGGGAGCTGGCCGCCTCCGGGGGGTTCTACGCCGAGCTGGCCCGCCGCCAGCAGCTGGCCGCCGAGCTGGAGCAGCTGTGAGCCCGGCCCCCCTCTCCCGGGAAGAGGAGATCCAGGAGCGGCCCTTCAACCTGCGCCTGGCGGTGCGCCTGGTGGCCTGCCTCGGCCCCTACAAGCTGCGCGTCGCCGCCGCCCTGGTGCTGATCGTCGCCGCCGCCGCCTCCAGCCAGCTCGGCCCGTGGCTGACCCAGATCGGATTCGACGACTACATGCTGAAGGGGGACCTGGAGGGTCTCTACGTGATCGTCGCCCTCTACTTCGGCTCCCTCGCCGTGCAGTACGCCGCCCAGTACGGCCAGACGCGGGTCACGGAGATGACGGGGCAGCTGGTCATGCGCGACCTGCGGCGCCGGATCTTCGTCCATCTCCAGCGGCTGCCGATGCGCTACTTCGACCGCACGCCGATCGGCCGCACGATGACGCGCACCACCAACGACGTGGAGGCCCTCAACGAGTTCTTCACCGAGGGCGTGGTCTCGGTCTTCATCGACCTGGCGACGCTGGCGGCGATCCTCGGCTTCATGGCGTTCATGGACCTGCGCCTGACCCTGGTCTCGTGCATCGTCATCCCGGTGGTGGCGGCGGCCACCTTCTACCTGCAGGGCAAGGCGATGGGCGCCTACCGCGAGCTGCGGCTGCGGCTGGCGCGGCTCAACTCCTACCTGCAGGAGAACATCACCGGCATGGAGGTGGTGCAGCTCTTCAACCGCCAGCGGCGCAACCGCCGCGACTTCGACGGTGAGCACCTGCCCTACCGCCGCGCCGAGGACCGCGAGATCCTCTACTACGCCATCTTCTTCCCCTTCACCGAGTGGGTCTCCACGGTGGGCACCGCCCTGATCTTGTGGTACGGCGCCGGCGCGGTGCTGCAGGAGCGGATCGAGCCGGGGGTGCTGGTCGCCTTCCTCCAGTACATCCGCCGGTTCTTCCGCCCCATCATGGACATCTCCGACCGCTACGCGCTGCTGCAGAGCGCCATGGCCTCGTCGGAGCGCATCTTCCTGCTGCTGGACACGCGGCCCGAGCCGGCCGGCGGCGGCGGCCTCCCGAAGGCGGGGGCCGAGGCGGAGACACCGGCGATCGAGTTCGAGAGCGTGCGCTTCAAGTACGACGAGGGGTCGGAGGACTGGATCCTGCGCGATGTCTCCTTTGCCGTGCCCGCCGGCCACAGCCTGGCCCTGGTGGGCGCCACCGGGTCGGGCAAGACGACGGTGGTCAACCTCCTGTGCCGGTTCTACGACGTGCAGGAGGGGTCGGTGAGGGTGGACGGTCTCGACGTGCGGGAGTGGGACGTGAACGCTCTGCGGCGGCGCATCGGCATCGTGCAGCAGGACGTCTTTCTGTTCTCCGGAGACATCGAGAGCAACATCCGCCTGGGGGACGGGGCGATCCCGCCGGAGCAGGTGCGCAGGATGGCGCGCTACGTCAAGGCGGAGGCGTTCATCGAGCGGCTGCCGCGGGGCTACGGGCAGCCGGTGGCCGAGGGCGGCTCGAGCCTGTCGGCGGGGCAGCGCCAGCTGCTCTCCTTCGCCCGCTGCCTGGCCATGCCCCTTGCTTTCCTTGCGGATGAAAACCGATGGCGCGCCCATGAGGTAGGCAAGCGCCGAGCTGTGCGGTAT
>JAJDTN010000181.1 GCA_022827165.1 Candidatus Latescibacterota bacterium | reverse complement strand
GTAACGGAGGCGCCCAATGGTTCCCTCAGCGCGGTCGGTAATCGCGCGTAGAGTGCAAAGGCATACAGGGAGCTTGACTGCGAGACATACAGGTCGAGCAGGTGCGAAAGCAGGGCTTAGTGATCCGACGGTTGCGTGTGGAAGCGCCGAAGCTCAACGGATAAAAGGTACTCCGGGGATAACAGGCTTATCGCGCCCAAGCGCCCATAGCGACGGCGCGGTTTGGCACCTCGATGTCGGCTCAGCGCATCCTGGGGCTGGAGAAGGTCCCAAGGGTTTGGCTGTTCGTCAATTAAAGCGCTACGCGAGCTGGGTTCAGAACGTCGTAAGACAGTTCGGTCCCTATCCGCCGTGGGCGTAGGATATTTGAGGAGAGCTGTCCCTAGTACGAGAGGACCGGGATGGACGAACCTCTGGTCTACCAGTTGTTCCGCCAGGAGCACCGCTGGGTAGCTACGTTCGGACGGGATAAACGCTGAAAGCATCTAAGCGTCAAGCCCACTCCAAGACTAGATATCCCGTGGGGTAACCCACCTGAAGGCCCCTCGCAGACTACGAGGTTGATAGGTCGCAGGTGGAAGCGCAGCAATGCGTGAAGCCGAGCGATACTAATGGGCCGTGAGGCTTGACCGTCTTCTCCTCCTGTGGGCGCGCGGGATCCTTGCGCGACAGTGACTCGCGTGTGAATCTGTATTCTGTGCATACGATTTTCCGGTGGTCATAGCGGAGGGGAAACACCTCTTCCCATTCCGAACAGAGTAGTTAAGCCCTCCTGCGCCGATGGTACTGCTGGGGTCACCCGGTGGGAGAGTAGGACGCCGCCGGGTTTTCTTGCGAAGGGCCTCCAACAGGGGGCCCTTCGTCATGTACGCCTGCCGCCGGATCTCCTGGGGCGGCCCACTTCATCGATCTGATCCCGAAGTCGTCTCAGTTTTCCCATCCGGGCCAGGCCGGGGTAGGTCTCCATGAGCCGCAGGTAGGTGGAGAACCACAACTGGAAGTCCGGGTGGCGGGCGAAGCGGGCCATCGTCGAGCCGCGGTGGAAGTACCAGGGCTTGAAGCCGGCGAAGTGGGTTCCGTAGATGACATCCAGGTGCGGATAGCCGTTGAGGGAACTGTAGCGAACGTCGATGTTGCGCCACTGCCCCGACCAGCGCAGGGTCAGGTACTGCATGTCGGGCCAGTCGAAGCGGTCGCCCACGAGGACCCGCATGTCCGGGCCTTCGATGTCCCGCAGGATCGCCTCGAACTCGGCCGCGTCGGGACGCATCACGAAGAGCGACCCGTTGAAGCCCATGTTGGTCGGATCCTCCCGAGGCCGGTCGGAGATCGATGCCGGGACGGGGTGGCCGTGGGGGCACTCGGCGTAGATCTCGTGCCAGTTCCAGCGCCCCTTCTCCAGGGCGCCCGGGGGCACCACCTGGCGTCCGGCGTCGTCCGTCTGCAACAGATGGGACTTGCGTTCGTTGAGGACGCCCGCCGGGGGCTCCAGCTCCAGAAGGCGGCCGTAGTGCCGCAGAGGGAGCACGTCCGCGTCGAGCACCACGACCCGCTCGAAATGGTGCCCGAGCCCGCCGCCGGGTCCAAGGCGCAGGGCGTGAATGCGGGTGAAGAAGTAGGGCCGGTCCTGGCGTTCCTGGCGGCGCGCGTGCGGGACGTAAATCGGCTCCACCTCGGTCACGTCATCGAAGAGCCGGCCCAGTGATTCCCGGGCCTGGTGAGATACTCCTTCCGTCACCAGGCAGATCAGCGGCGCCGGCAGCCGTTGGAGGCGCAGCCCGAAGGCCAGCACCAGTGCCCCGGGCAGGTAGTTGTCGTTGAGCATGAGGAAGGTGGCGAAGGCGCACTTCGGCGGCCTCCCGGAAGCCGCTGGTTCGCGCTCGGAGCTGTCCACGCAAGTCTCGTCCCGGGTGTTGGTTATGGAGACTCGGCCGCTTGACAGTGGCGGCCGGGGCGGCATAGTTTACCCGCTGTTCGAGGTCCGCTCAATCCAGAGTCCCCCGGGTGCTGGTCCGGTGGACTCTGCGCCGTTCTGGCGTCCCAGATCGGGCGTGGTGGATACCTCCCCTGACCACCTCAACCTCCTCACAGGTGCAACCGTGCCACACACGATCGATCAAGTGCGCAATGTCGTCCTCATCGGCCACAGCGGCTCCGGCAAGACGGCCCTGGCAGAAGCGATCATCTACAACACCGGTCAGCTCACGCGGCTCGGCCGTGTCGAAGATGGTACGACGGTGTCCGATTTCGACTCGGAAGAGATCGAGCGCAAGATCTCCCTCAAGACCTCCCTCCTCAGCGGCGAGTGGAAGGGCATCCACTTCGACCTGATGGACACACCGGGGTACGCCGACTTCATCCCCGAGACGCAGTCGGCGCTGCGCGTGGCCGATGCCAGCGTGGTCGTCGTCGAGTCGGTCTCGGGGATCGACATCGGCACCGTGCGCGCCTGGCGCCTGGCCCAGCAGAGCGGCCTGCCCTGCATCCTCTTCGTCAACAAGATGGACCGGCCCGAGATCGATCTGGATGGGGTCCTTCAGCAGATGCAGGACCGTCTCGGCCGAATGGCCGTGCCCCTTCAGTATGCCGTCGATCCAGGGGAGGGCTTCCACCAGGTCGTCGATCTGGTCGATGGCAAGCTGGTCACCTACGCCGACGGCAAGGCCGAAGAAGGCGAGATTCCGTCTTCCCTGCAGGAGGAGGTGGAGCCCTTGCGGGAGCAACTCGTCGAAGCCGTGGCCGAGACCGACGAGGAGTTGATGGAGCGCTACTTCGGCGAAGGAAACCTCGAGCCCGACGAGCTCAAGGCGGGGCTGCGCAAAGCTGTGGAAGCGCGCGAGATCTTCCCCGTTCTCTTCGGAGATGCCTACAACAACGTCGCCGTCGACCGGCTCATGGGGGCCGCGGCGGAGTTCTTCCCCTCGCCCGACCGGAGTCCCGGTCTCGCCTATGCCGACGGCAACGGGGAGGAGCGGAGCCTGGAGGCCTCGCCCGACGGGCCGCTGGTCTCCTACGTCTTCAAGACCACGGCGGAGCAGCACGTGGGCGAATTGAGCTACCTTCGCATCTTCTCCGGCAGTCTCCGCCACGGCGACGAAGTGAGCAATTCCGTGCGCCAGAAGACCGAGCGCATCGGCCAGATCTACCAACTCAACGGCCACGAGCGCACCGAGGTCGAGAGCGCCGGCGCCGGCGACATCGTCGCCCTCGTCAAGCTCAAGGACACCCATACGGGGGACACCCTGTGCACCAGGTCCGAATCGGTGCAGCTTCCGAGAGTAGAACCTCCGGAGCCCCTCATCCGCGTCGCCGTGTCGCCGCGGGAGAAGGGCAGCGAGGAGCGCATGGCCACCGGCCTGCACCAGTTGCACGAGGAGGATCCGAGCTTCGAGTTCAGGTATGACGGCGAGATCCGCCAGTCGGTGCTCGCCGCACAGGGCGACCTGCATCTGGAGACGATCCTCAAACGGCTCCGGGAGCGGTTCAATGTCGAGGTCGACACCGAGGCCCCGCGGGTGCCTTACCGCGAGACGATCCGCGGCAACGCCGAGGGCCACTACCGGCACAAGAAGCAGTCCGGGGGGCGCGGACAGTTCGGAGAGGTCTACCTGCGGGTCACGCCGAAGTCGCGGGGCGAGGGATTCGAGTTCGTCAACGAGGTCGTGGGCGGCAGCATTCCGACCAACTTCATCCCCGCCGTCGAGAAGGGGCTCCAGGAGAGCCTGGCGGTGGGTCCCATCTCCGGCTCCGCCGTCGTCGACGTGGCCGCCACCGTGTACGACGGCAAGCACCACGCCGTCGACTCGGACGAGGTCTCCTTCAAGATCGCCTCGTCACAGGCCTTCAAGGACGCCTTCCTCAAGGCCCGCCCGGTCCTGCTCGAGCCGATCTACCACCTGACGATCACCGTGCCCGAAGAGTTCATGGGCGACGTGATGGGCGACCTCACCTCCCGCAGGGGCCGCATCAGTGGTACCAGTGCCGATGGCCATCTCCAGATCATCGAGGCGGAGGTGCCCCTGGCCGAGATCGATCGATACGCCACCCGGCTGCGCTCCATGTCCCAGGGCGAGGGCATGCACACCCAGAGCCTCAGCCGCTACGAGGAGGTGCCCGGGGACGTGCAGGCCCGCATCATCGAAGAGGCCAGCAAGGAGCAGGCGCAGGCGGCCTGATCCGCCCGCGGTTCTCAAAGTCGGGTCTCGCCCGCCGGCTGCCCGGCCCCCGGGCCTGGCGGCGCCGATCGCCCTGCCTGCGTAGATTCGGGAAGCCATGTCCGGTCACTCCAAGTGGAGCACGATCAAGCGGAAGAAGGGTGCCAACGACGCCAGGCGCGGCAAGTTGTTCACCAAGTTGATCCGCGAGTTGACCGTGGCGGCGCGCGAAGGCGGCGCCGGGGAGGATTCCAACCCCCGGCTGCGCACGGCCGTGCAGAACGCACGGGCCGCCAACATGCCCCAGAACACCATCGATCGCGCCGTTCGCCGCGGCTCCGGCGACGAGGCCGGCGTCCTCTACGAGGAGGCGGTCTACGAGGGCTACGGCCCCGGGGGCGTGGCCATCATCATCGAGGCCCTCACGGACAACCGGAACCGCACCGTCTCCGAGGTGCGCCACGTCTTCGGCAAGTTCGGCGGCAACCTGGCCGAGAAGGGCGCCGTCTCCTGGATGTTCGCCCTCAAGGGGTTGATCGAGGTAGACCAGTCCTCGGCTGGCGAAGAAGAGGTGATGCTGGCGGTGATGGACGCCGGCGGAGAGGACTTGCAGCAGGCCGACGGCGTCTTCGAGGTGCTGGCCTCCGCCGACCACTTCGACGCCGTCAAGCGCGCCCTCGAAGAGGCCGGCATAGCGTACGGCCAGGCGTCGCTGGCGTGGATCCCGCAGAACACCCTCTCCGTGGAGGGCGCCGACGCCCGGGGCATCGTCCGCCTGCTCGAGGATCTAGAGGATCTCGACGACGTGCAACGGGTGTTCTCCAACTTCGACGTGCAGGAGGAGGAGCTGGCGAAGCTGCTCGCCTGACCGGCTCTTCCGCACTCGTGCTCGTTCTCGGTCTCGACCCAAGCAGCACCAGCACGGGATACGGGCTGGTGTGCGCCGAGGGCCGGGATCTCACCTTCGTCGACTGCGGCTGTTTCCGACCCTCGAAGGCAGCCGCCGACTTCGCCGGGCGTCTGGCGGCGCTCGACGACGGCCTGGCGGCGCTGCTCTCCCGATCCCGGCCGGATGCGGTGGCCCTCGAAAGCAGCTTCTACGGCCGCGATGCCGACGCCGCCGCCAAGCTGGGCGAGGCCCGCGGCGTCCTGCGCCTCCGCCTGCACAAGGCGGGCTTCTCCCCGGAGCTCTACTCGCCGGCGGAGGTCAAGAAGGCCGTCGTCGGCAACGGCCAGGCCACCAAGGAGCAGGTTCAGTCGATGGTCGCCCGCCTCCTGCGCATGGACGAGCCGCCGACTCCTCTCGACGCTTCCGACGCCCTCGCCGTGGCCGTCTGCCACCTGCACCGGAGCAGCCGCCCGTCGGCGGCGGCGGCCGTCGGCGTCCGCAGGCCCGAGGTGCAGGCCCTGCTGCGCCGTGTCGCCAACCGTTGAGAGGGTCCCCGGGTGATCACGCACCTCCGCGGCCTCCTGGCCCACAAGGCGCCGACCCGCGCCGTCGTCGAGGTCGGGGGGGTCGGCTACGAGCTGTCCATCTCCCTGACCACGTACGACGGTCTGCCCGCTGCGGGTTCCCCCGTCGAGATCCTGGCCCACACCCACGTCCGCGAGGACCAGCTGGCCCTCTTCGGTTTCCTTCAGGAGGCGGAGCGCGAGATGTTCCGGCTCCTCATCGGCATCTCCGGCATCGGTCCCAACCTCGCCCTGACGATCCTCTCCGGCCTGTCCGTCGACGACTTGGCCCGCGCCATCCAGGAAGAGCGCGCCGGCGACCTCACCCGGGTGCGCGGCATCGGCCCGAGGACGGCCCAGAGGGTTGTGGTCGACTTGAAGGACCGGATCCGGCGGCCCTTGCGGACCGGCCCCGAGGCGGCGCAGGAAGCCGGCTCGGACGACCTCGTCGACGAGGCCATGCTGGCCCTGGAGGCTCTCGGCTTCACCGGGCCGGGGGCGCGCAAGGCCCTGGAGGCGGTGCGCAGCCGTCTCGGGGAGGGTGAGGCGTCGGTGCAGGCCCTGATCAAGGGCGCCTTGCGGGAGCGCTGATGGAAACCAGATTCGTCGATCCCGAGGACCAGGGAGACGAGGGGCTGGATCCGTCTCTACGTCCCAAGCGTCTGGATGAGATGCTCGGGCAGGACAAGGTCAAGCAGCAGCTGCGGATCGCCATCACCGCCGCCAGGGAGCGCGGCGAGGCCCTCGACCACGTGCTCCTGTCCGGGCCCCCGGGCCTCGGCAAGACCACCCTCGCCCGGGTGATCGCCAACGAGATGGGCGTGGCCGTGCACGACACCTCGGGTCCGTTGCTCGACCGCCCCGTCGACCTGGCCGGCATCGTCACCGCCCTCGGGGCCCGCGACGTCCTCTTCATCGACGAGGTCCACCGCGTCAACCGCGAGGTGGAGGAGTACCTCTACTCCGCCATGGAGGACTACCGCATCGACATCCTCATCGACTCGGGGCCCACGGCCCGGTCGGTGACCCTGGATCTGGAACGGTTCACCCTGGTGGGCGCCACCACCCGGCAGGGACTGCTCACGGCTCCCATGCGCGCCCGCTTCCTGATCACCGCCAACCTCGACTACTACACCGTCGACGAGCTGGTGCAGATCGTCCTGCGCGACGCCAGGCTCCTCGGCTTCACCGTCCTCCCCGAGGGGGCCGGCGAGATCGCCCGCCGCGCCCGCGGCACGGCGCGCCTCGCCAAGCGCTGGCTGCGGCGCTGCCGCGACTACGCCCAGGTCGAGGGCGGCGGCACCGTCGACCGGGACACCGCCGCCGCCGCCCTCGAGATCCTCAAGGTGGACGATCTCGGCCTGGACGAGGTCGACCGCCGATTGCTGGAGGTGATCATCGACCGGTTCGGGGGAGGTCCGGTGGGGGTGAACAACCTGGCCGCCGCCATCGGCGAGGAGGAGGGCACCATCACCGAGGTCTACGAGCCGTACCTCATCCAGCAGGGGTTCCTCAAGCGGACCCCGCGCGGCCGTCAGGCCATGGCGCCGGCCTGGACCCACCTGGGAAGGACGCCCCCCCAGGGGCTGGACCCCGGCGACCAGATGGACCTCCTGTGAACCTGCTCCTGGCCATCGACACGGCCACCTCCGCCGGCAGCGTGGCGGTGTCGGCCGGCGATTCGATCCTGGCTCTGAGGACCTTCCAGGCCCCCCGGGAGCACTCCCGGCGGCTCTTTCCGGAGATCGACCGGGCCCTCGGCGACGCCGGCGGCCAACGAGGGCAGATCGGCGCCGTGGCCGTCACCATCGGCCCGGGCTCCTTCACCGGGCTGCGCATCGGCCTGAGCGCGGCGAAGGGGCTGTGCATGGCCCTGGAGGCCCCTCTCGTCGGCCTGTCGACGCTCGAGGTGCTGGCGGCGCGGGTCCCGTGGTGCCGCCTGCCGGTGTGCGTGGCCCTGGCGGCGCGGAGGGAGGAGGTCTACACGGCGGCCTTCGACACCTCACGGGGCCGGCCCCGGCCGCTGAGTCCCGAGCGCGTCGCCGACCGGGCGGAACTGATGGCGGAGTGGAACGGCCGCGACGTACTGTTCACCGGCGATGGCCTGGACCTCCCGCGGGATCTGCCGCCGGAGGTGAGACGCGCGCCCGCGGCCGTGCGCAGCCCCTGTGCCGCCGCGGCCGCGTGGCTCGCCGGGCCCAAGCTGGAGCGCGGCGAGTGCCTCGATCCGGGTCGGGCGGAGCCCGTCTACCTGGGCAGGACCGCTTTCGTCACCCGTCCGCGGCAGGAGGGCGGCGCGCCGGCCCCCTGAACCGGCGGGTCCCTGGCCCCCAATGACACCCGGCGGTGGCAAGCCCCGCCGGTCTCCGGGAGAGAGTCGATGGCAGAGGTTGTCCTGAAAAGCGTGAGCAAGGTCTTCGGCAAGGACGTGGTCGCCGTGGATGGCGCCGACATCCACATCGAGGACCGGTCCTTCGTCGTCCTCGTCGGTCCCTCGGGGTGCGGCAAGTCGACGACCCTGCGCATGGTGGCCGGGCTGGAGGAGATCACCGAGGGCGAGATCTACATCGACGGCACCCTGGTGAACGACATCCCGCCCAAGGACCGCGACATCGCCATGGTCTTCCAGAACTACGCCCTCTACCCGCACATGAGCGTCTATCAGAACATGGCCTTCGGCCTCAAGCTGCGGAAGTACCCCAGGCAGGAGATCGACGCCCGGGTCCGCGAGGCGGCCGAGATCCTGGGGATCGAGGAGTTGCTGGAGCGCAAGCCCCGCGCCTTGTCCGGCGGCCAGCGCCAGCGCGTCGCCGTGGGCCGGGCCATCGTGCGCAAGCCGAAGGTCTTCCTCTTCGACGAGCCGCTCTCGAATCTCGACGCCAAGCTGCGCGTGCAGATGCGCACCGAGATCAGCAAGCTCCACCGCCGGCTCGAGGCGACCATGCTCTACGTCACCCACGATTAGACCGAGGCGATGACCATGGGGGACCGCATCGTGGTGATGAAGGACGGCCGCATCCAGCAGAACGACTCGCCCCTCAACCTCTACAACTTCCCGGCCAACCAGTTTGTGGCCGGCTTCATCGGCAGCCCGTCGATGAACTTCTTCGAGGGCCGCCTGACCAACGGCGGCGGCGGCCTGGTCTTCGACGAGGGGGGCATCCAGCTGCCCCTGCCCTCATCCCAGGCCGGGGGTCTCGGGGATCACGCCGGTCAGGAAGTGGTCCTCGGCATCCGTCCGGAGGACATCCACGACCCGGCCACCATGGCCCCGGGCGTCGACGCCGTCGAGATCGAGGCGACGGTGGAGGTCGTGGAGCCCATGGGCAACGAGGTCTTCCTCTACCTGACCACGGGCCGCTCCTCCTTCGTGGCCCGGGTCGACCCCCTGCACGTCCCCGCCGTGGAGCAGCGGGTCCGCCTGGCCGTGGAGATCGGCAAGGCGCACTACTTCGACAGGGAGACCGAGGTCAGTCTCCTCCACCGGAACTGACCCCGGCGGCGTGCTCGATCGGGTCATCGGCCAGGAGCGGGCGAGGGCGCAGGTCGCGGCCTGGCTGAACTCCGGCCGCCTCCCCCACGCCATCCTCATCACCGGACCGGAGGGCGCGGGCAAGCGGCGCCTGGCCATCGAGCTGGCGCGGGCGGTCCTCTGCGGCCGGAGCGGTCCGGCGGGCGGCTGCGGCGACTGCCCGACCTGCCTTCAGATCGATCATCTGAGCCATCCCAACCTGCAGGTCCTGCTGCCCATGCCCCCTCCCCGGCCGGGGCGCAAGGAGACCGAGGCCGAGCGGTTCGCCGCCCTCCGCGAGGCGGCCCTCGAGTACCTCCAGGGCGGCCGGGCCCTGCGCACGGGAGGCACCATCCGAAAGGAGGACCACCTGGAGCTCGTGCAGCACGAGATGGCCTTCGCCCCGGCGCCGGGATCCTCGAGGCGCGTGGCCGTCATCTTCGAGGCCGACCGCATGCGGCCCGAGGGGTCCAACTCGCTGCTGAAGACCCTTGAGGAGCCGCCCGGCCACGCCCTCTTCCTGCTGGTCTCGGAAACGGCGGAGCGCCTGCTGCCGACGGTCGTCTCCCGGTGCCAGCGGTTGCCCCTGCGGCCTCGGACCGCCGCCGAGGTCCGGAACGAGCTGCAGGGCTCGGGGGCGTCGGTGGAGCGGGCCTCCCTCGCCGGACGACTCGCCGCCAGCGGCCCGGTCCGTCCGGCGGAGGTGGCGGACGAGTCCTTCGACGCCCTGCGCGACCTGGTGGAGCGTTTCATCGACTCCGGGCTCTGCGGCCGCGAGCGGGACTACTGGCCCCTCCTCGAGGATTTCGGGGGGAGGCCCGACAAGGAGCGCATGGAAGCGTTTCTCGAGTTGTGCTCCACGTACCTGAGGGACGTGCTGCTGCTGCAAGGCGGCCGCGGCGGCTCCGTGGCCCACGGCGACCGCGGCGAACGGCTCGACGACTGGAGCCGCCGCATCTCGGGGGTGGGACTCGACCGCCTGGCGCGTACCATGGACTCGGCGTACGAAGCCCTGGGCCGCAACGTGAACCCTCAGCTGCTGCTGGCCGATCTCTGGTACCAGTTGCGCCGCGCCGGAGCTTCCCCGGCGTGAAGCGTCCTCCGGGGGCCCGGCCCCGGCCGCGCAAGCGCTTCGGTCAGCACTTCCTGATCGACGCCGAGGCGCGGGTGGCGATCGCCGATCTGGTGCGTCCGGCGCCCGACGACCTCGTCCTCGAGATCGGCCCGGGAAGGGGCGCGATCACCGCCCCCCTGCTGGACCGGCTCGACCGTCTCGTGGCCGTGGAGATCGACCGCCGCCTCGCCGGCCAGCTGCGGTCCCGGTTTCCGGACCCGCCCCTTCGCATCATCGAGGGGGACGTCCTTCGCCTCGACCTGGCGGGGCTCCCCGGCGAGGAAGGCCGGCGCAACCTCTTCGTCGTCGGCAACCTGCCGTACGACATCACCGCTCCCGTCCTCTTCCGGCTCCGGGAGCATGCCGGCCTGGTCCGCCGCGCCGTCCTCACCCTCCAGAAGGAGGTCGCCGAACGGCTGGTGGCGGCCCCGGGGTCACGCCGCTACGGCCGCCTCACGGTGATGCTGAACCAGTGCGCCCGCATCGACCTGGCCCGGCAGATCCCACCCACCGCCTTTCGCCCCGTGCCTCGGGTCGATTCCGCCGTGGTCGACATCGAGTTCCTGCCCGGCCGCGTTTCCGTGGTCGACATGGGCCGCTTCGAGCAGATCGTCAAGGCCGCCTTCGCGCAGCGCCGGAAGATGCTCCGCAACGCCCTGGCCGCCCTGCCCTCCCCCGGACCCGAGGAAGGCGCCGTCGCCCCCGGAAGGCTGGCGGACCTGGCCGGGCGCGCGCGGATCGACCTGACGAGGCGCGCCGAGAACCTGAGCGTTCACGACTACGCCCGCCTCACCGGGGTGTGGACCGAGTCGGCGGCGTGAGACCCCTCCTGATCGCCGTCCTCGTCGTGGTGACCGGGCCCCCGGAGGGCTGGGGCCAGAGCTATTCCCTGAGATTCAGCGGGACAAGGGACCGAATGGTCTGGACGCCGACCTTTCCCGGATGGCGCTTCTCGACCCCCGTGACCCTGGCGGCGGCGGGGGATACCACCGCCCAACTGAGCATGAACGCCTCGGCGTCGTTGACCTCGCAGCTCGACCGCCGCGGTCACGTCTGGCAGGAGTCGGCCGGTATCCGCACCTCCGTGACCTATCCGATCCTCGGCCCCAGGGCCTCCATCGGAGTCAACGCCAGCATGCGGAGCCGGAACGCCGGTCTGCAGCGCCAGCGCACGCGCAGCCAGTCCTTCGGGTTCCGTTTCGGCTACCAGCCCCTGGCCGGGAGCGAAGGGGTCTTCCGCAACCTGCGCTTCAACGTCGTTCCGGGGGTGATCTCGGCCCGGCGCGCGAGTCCGGTGAATCCGGACAGCCTCATTGAGGAGTCGGGGCTCCAGTACACGGGTTCGATGAATACGTCGCCGGCCTTCGAGGTGGGGGGCCGCAAGCTCACCACGAACCTCTCCCTGAGCAAGACGGACAACACCCTCGAGATCAACAAGAGCCGCAGCGAGAGTCTGCGCATGAGCGCTGGCTACACCCTCCCAGGAGATGTGCGCACCGGTTTTTCCCTGGGTGAGAGCCGTTCCCAGGCCGGCGTCTCCCGTCCCGTCTTCGACGGCTCGAAGGCCTCCGTGGCGGCGGAGCTGGCCGAGCGCCGCAACACCAGCCTGTCCTCCTCCCTGTCCTTCAAGCTCCTCGGCTTCGACATGAGGGGCAACCAGAGCTGGTCGAAGGGACTGAACACCAACACCGCCAATGCCGAGGAAGACGTGGGGAACCGCTTCTATGCGAGGGACCGCAAGAACGAGAAGTGGGACCTCAGCGGCAACGCCAGCGGCCGGCTGAGCGAAACCCTCGTGGGCAGCCTGAAGCTGGGCTGGTCGACCAACGACGAGCGGCGCCTGCCGGTGACTCTCTCCAGCGGGGCCTCCTTCCGGGATCCCACGGACGACCGCGAGAACCAGAACCTCGCCCTCGGCGGCTCCCTGAACTGGCAGCTGGACAAGGACCACACGATCAACCTCTCGGCATCGACTGGCATGAACCGTCTCGACAACCCGGGCGCCCCTCACCAGGACCGGGACCGCTTCAACCGCAACCTCTCTCTCTCACTGCGAGGCGCGCGCCCGAGCGGCCTGCGCTACAACAGCTCCCTGTCCTCCAACCTCTCTCACCTGATCAACCTCCACGCTTCGAGGGCCGGCGCCAACCAGCGCAACCTCAGTCTCGGGCTCACCATGGGCACGAGCTACGAGCGCCACGAGATGAGGGTCAGCCACACCTTTCAAATATCCGCACGGCGCACTATCTTCGACTTCGATCGCCGGATGAGCCCCGACGCCGTCGACCGGCGCAGCAAGATCCACCGCAGTTGGGGCATGACTCACAAGGTCCAGCGGTCCCTGCTCAATTCGCTGAGCCTCGGCGCCAACTACTCCTACAAGGCCGATGATTCCGGCACGCTGCTGACGGAGGAGGACGCCCAGATCGTCGAGGGGGAGAACAGCGACCACGGGGCGGGGTTCAACATGAGCTATCGCCCGGCCGAAGGTGCCTCCATGACCATGAGCTACTCGGTCCGGCTTCGGCGCCAGTGGCGAGTCCTCTACGGACGCGACGAGGTCGAACGGGATCTCGCCGCCCGCCACCCTCACGAGACCTTGAGGCTCAACCTCAACTACCAGCCGGCCGGACAGACCGGTCTGACCTCGTCCTTCAGCCGCTCGCGGCAGCGCAGCGGCACCTTCGACAGGATGAACCTCAAGCTCACCCGTTCGTTCTGACCGGCGGCGCCGAACGCGCCGTGCAGGAGCCCTTTCATGCCCCCCATGCCGAAATCCGAGAAGATCTGGTTCAACGGCGAGTTCGTGCCCTGGGACGAGGCCCGCACCCACGTCCTCTCCCACGTGGTGCATTACGGCTCCTCCGTCTTCGAGGGGATCCGCTGCTATGCCACGAAGAAGGGGCCGGCGGTCTTCCGCCTGCAGGACCACGTGACCCGGCTCTTCGATTCGGCCAGGATCTACCGCATGGAGATCCCCTTCGACCGCGGCCAGGTGGCCGAGGCGATCCTGGAGACGATCCGGGTCAACCGGCTCGAGGCCTGCTACATCCGGCCCATCGCCTTCCGCGGCTACGGTTCCCTCGGCGTCGATCCCCTGCCCTGCCCGGTGGACACGGTCATCGCCGTCTGGGAATGGGGGGAGTACCTCGGCGAGGAGGCCCTGGAGCAGGGCGTCTCGGTGTGCACGTCGTCGTGGAACCGCTCGGCGCCCAACACCATGCCGAACCTGGCCAAGGCCGGGGGGAACTACCTCAACTCCCAGCTCGTTCGCATGGAGGCCAATGCCGACGGCTACGACGAGGGCATCGTCCTCGGCCCCGACGGCCTGGTGAGCGAGGGCAGCGGCGAGAACGTCTTCCTCGTCAAGGACGGCACGATCCACACCCCCGCGTCCCACCACTCGATCCTGCCCGGCATCACCCGGCACTCGGCCATCACCCTGGCCCGGGACCTGGGCATGGAGGTCGAGTCCGGCGCCATCCCGCGCGAGCTCCTCTACATCGCCGACGAGGTGTTCTTCACGGGGACGGCGGCGGAGATCTCCCCGGTGCGCGCCATCGACAGGATCCCCATCGGCTCGGGCCGCCGGGGTCCGGTCACCGAGCGCCTGCAGACCTTGTTCTTCCAGACCATCAACGCCGAGGTGGAGGACCGCCACGGCTGGCTCACCTTCGTCTGACAAGAGGCTTCCCATGCGATCCTCCCTCGCCCTGTGCGCCGCCGCCCTGCTCGCCTGCCTCCCCGCCCTGACGGGGTGCCAGAGCTCGCTCACGGCCGGCAAGCTCTACATCCAGCAGGAGCAGTACGACAACGCCCGGGAGCAGCTCGAGCTCGCCGTGGCCGAGAAGCCCGGCAACGCCCAGGGGTTCTTCCACCTCGGAAGGGTCTGCGGCCTGCTGGGCGACTACCCGGCCATGGCCGACGCCTTCGACCGGGCCCAGGAGCTGGGGGGCAAGTTCGACGAGCAGATCGCCAACGAGAGGCGGCGCTACGGGTCGCGGATCTACAACGAGGGGGTTGCCGTCGCCGGCGGCGCAACTCCCGACCTGGAGGCCGCGCGCGGCCACTTCGCCCTCGCCGTGCGGGTGCTGCCCGATGAGCTGATGGCCTGGCGCAACCTCGCCGTCGTCGACTATCAGCTCGGCGATCTGGACGGCGCCGTCAGCGGCTTCGAGCACGTCGTCTCGCAGGCGCCCGACGACACGTCGACGTACCGCATGCTGGGCACCCTGTACCTCAGCCGGCAGAGCTACGACGAGGCGGCCCGCTGCTTCGAGGCGGTGCTCGAGCACGGCGAGCACCAGGGCGCCCTCGTGCACCTGGCCATGGTCCACATGGACCAGGACCGCCCGGCCGAGGCCGGGGAGCTTGTGCAGCGCGCCCTGGCCATCAACCCGGACTGCTTCGATTGCCACTTCACCCTGGGCAACCTGCACTGGGCCGGCGAGGAGTTCGCCGTCGCCCGCGGACACTTCGAGCGCGCCGTGGCACTCGACGACGGCAACGCCGATGCCCGCTTCAACCTCGCCGTCACCTACCTGGCCCTGGAGGAGCTGGACCTCGCCCTGCCCCTGCTGGAGCGGCTTTCCGTCGAGCTGCCGGAGAATGCCGCGGTGTGGCGCGAGCTGGGCCGCATCTACGCCTTGAGGTCCCGCATCCAGGAGAGCGAGACCGCGTACGAAAGGGCTGAAGCCCTGGGCCAGTAGCGTCGCGGAAATGCCCGTATCGCGCGCCCACGCCCTGCGCCAGTACGTCCTCCGGCGCCTGCTCCTGATCCTGCCCACCCTGCTGGGCATCACCTTCCTGGTCTTCCTCCTGTGCCAGTTCGTGCCCGGCGGTCCCATCGATCAGATGCGGATGCGCATCGCCGGGGCCGACCCGGCGGGAGAGGCCGGAGCCGCGGGCGGCGGGCGCCTCTCCTCCATCGAGATTCCCCAGGCCGACCTGGAAAGCCTGCAGCGGTACTACGGCTTCGACCGTCCCCTGCTGGTGCGCTACGGCCTCTACCTGGCGAACCTGGCCACCCTCGACCTGGGCGATTCCTTCCGCTACACCATGCCGGTGGAGGACCTCATCGTCAGCCGCATGCCCGTCTCCATCTACTTCGGCGGCATCGCCTTCCTGCTGACCTATTCGATCTGCATCCCCCTCGGCATCCTCAAGGCCCTGCGCCACAAGAGTCACTTCGACAACCTCACCTCCTTCGTCATCTTCCTCGGGTACGCCATCCCGGGGTACGCCCTGGGGGCCGTGCTGCTGGCCCTCTTCGCCGTGCAGCGGGACTGGTTTCCCCTGGCCGGGTTCGAGAGCCAGGGCTTCGCCGACCTGAGCTTCTCCGGCAAGATCCTCGACCGCCTGCACCACACGGCCCTGCCCGTCCTCTGCTTCGCCATCAGCCTCTTCGCCTTCATGACCATCCTCATGAAGAACAGCCTGCTGGAGAACATGGGCGCCGACTACGTCAAGACCGCTCTCGCCAAGGGCATGACCTGGAGGCGCTCGGTCTTCGTCCACGCCCTGCGCAACTCGCTCATCCCCATCGCCACCAGCTTCGGCAACAACATCTCCCTGATCCTCGCCGGTTCCCTGCTCATCGAGCGGGTCTTCGGGATCCCCGGCATGGGCCTGCTGTTCTTCGAGGCCATCACGGCGCGCGACTACCCTGTGGTCATGGGCTACATCTTCATCTCCTCCGTCCTGCTCCTCGTGGGCAACCTGCTCAGCGACCTGTGCGTGGCCTGGGTCGACCCGCGCGTGCGGTTCGGCGAATGATCCCGCGCCTCGATCCGATCACCCGCCTGCGCCTGCGACGGTTCCGCCGCATCCGCCGGGGCTACGTCTCCTTCCTGATCCTGCTGGGCCTCACCGTCCTGTCCCTGCTCTCCAACTACGTCGCCAACCGGCGGGCCATCGTCGTCCACTACCAGGGGGAGTACTACTTCCCCACTTTCCGCTTCCACGACATGGCCACCTTCGGCCAGCAGGACGAGTACGGCTTCGACGACGTCGAGGCCGACTACGCGGCCCTGCGGGCGCGGTTCCGGGAGGCCGGCGGCGGCGACTGGGTGTGGATGCCGGTCGTGCCCTTCGACCCCTACGAGCCCGACTTCAGCTATGAAGATCCGCCGCCCAACCCCCCCGACTCCCGGCACTGGTTCGGCACCGACTCCCAGGGCCGGGACGTCTTCGCCCGGCTCCTCTACGGTTTCCGCATCTCCATCCTCTTTGCCGTGGCCCTGGTCTTCACCAGCCAGGCGGCGGGCACCGCCATCGGCGCCCTGCAGGGCTTCGTGGGCGGCCGCTTCGACATCCTCAGCCAGCGCTTCATCGAGATCTGGTCGACCCTGCCCTTCCTCTACGTGGTCATCCTCCTGGCCACGTTCTTCAAGCCCAGTTTCGGGCTGCTGCTGGTGATCATGGCCCTCTTCGAGTGGATCCGCATGACCTACTACATGCGCACCGAGGTCTACCGCGAGAAGACGCGCGACTACTGCCTGGCGGCGCGCTCCTTCGGGGCCTCGCGCCGGCGGCTGATCTTCCGCCACCTGCTGCCCAACTGCCTGACACCGCTGGTGACGATCACGCCCTTCGCCCTCGTCGGCGCCATCAGCGCCCTGACGGCCCTGGACTATCTCGGCTACGGCCTGCCGGCGCCGACGCCGAGCTGGGGCGAGATGATCGACCAGGCCCTGGACAGCCAGAACCGCGACAAGATCTGGCTCTCCGTGGCCCCCTTCTCCGCCCTCTCCGCAACCCTCGTGCTGGTGACCCTCGTGGGCGAGTCGATCCGCGAGGCCTTCGACCCCAAGCAGTACGCCCACTACCGATAGACGAAAGGACCGCCATGGGGCGCCGCTTCCCTCTCATCATCCCCCTGCTCCTCCTCGCCCTGGGCGCCCGTGGCGGCGCCGAGGATCTCTCCGCCATCGAGTGGGAGACCAACACCGACGACCCGCCCATCGGCGATGCCGCCGCCCGCAAGGGGGGCGAGTTCCGCACCTTCATGACCGCCTACCCCCTGACCCTGCGCATCGTCGGTCCCAACGCCAACGACGCCTTCGCCGCCTGGAAGCGGGCCTTCACCATGGCCCTGACCATGGTCACGCGCCACCCCACGACGGACCGCCACATCCCGGTCATGGCCACCCACTGGTCGGTGCAGGAGGACGGGCGCACCATCTACTACAGGCTCGATCCCGACGCCCGCTGGAGCGACGGCAGGCCGATCACGGCCGAGGACTACGTGCACACCTGGCAGATGATGCGCAGCGAGCACATCGTCGACCCCTTCTTCAACCAGTACGCCGAGGACTACTTCGAGGAGGTCGTCGCCCTGGAACCTCACGTGCTCAAGGTGGTGGGCCGGTTCGAGAGCTGGCGTCCCCTGGACATGTTCGCTCTCTGGGCCACCCCGAGGCACGCCGTCACCCTCGAGGAGGGGTTTCCCGACCGCTACAACGACGCCGTCCTGCCGGTGCAGGGCGCCTACGTGCTCACCGAGCGGGTGCCGGGGCAGTACGTCGTCTTCGAACGCCTGAAGGACTGGTGGGGCCGGGATGAGCACTACATGCGGGGCCTCTACAACGTCGACCGCATCCACGTGCGCGTCATCGACGACACGGACCGCGCCTTCGACTTCTTCAAGAAGGGAGAGCTCGACTACTACAGCGTGAACACGGCCCGCATGTGGGCCGAGGAGATGGACTTCGAGGCCCTGCAGCAGGGCTGGGCCCACCGCAAGCGGCTCTTCATCGACTTTCCCCAGGGCGTGTACGGCTTCGCCATGAACCTCGAGCGGCCGATCTTCCGGAACAAGGACTTCCGCAAGGCGATCCAGTACCTCTTCCACTTCGACGAGATCAACTCCAAGCTGATGCACAATGCCTACTACCGGCAGGTCTCGGCCTTCACCGGCACCGAGTACGAGAACCGGGACCTGGTGCCGTACGGCTTCGACCCCCGCAAGGCGCGCGAGCACCTGAAGGCGGCGGGCTTCACCCGCCGCGGCGAGGACGGCATTCTCGTCGACGGCGAGGGCACCCGCGCCGCTTTCACCCTCTCCTACGGCAGCAAGGGCCTGGAGCGCCACATGACCGTCGTCAAGCAGACCTTCCAGCGCTTCGGCGTCGACATGTCCCTGCGCCTGCTGGAGCCCGGCACCGCCTTCCGCAACGGCCTGGAGCGCGAGTACGAGATGACGATCATGGGGCGCACCGCCGGCCTCTTCCCGCTCCCCCACCAGTTCTTCTCCACCGTCTTCAAGGAGTCGAAGAACAACAACAACGTCTGGGCCTTCGGGACCGCGCACACCGACTCCCTCATCGACGTCTACCGCTTCGACACCGACAAGGGGCGCCGCTTGGCGGCGATGCACGACCTCGACGCCATCGTCCAGGACGAGGCCTTCTACGTGCCCTTCTGGCACGCGCCCTTCATGCGGCTCCTGCACTGGGACCACCTCCGCTTCCCGGAGTTCTACTTCCCCAAGCGCACCCAGCAGATGACGGACTGGCAGGTCTTCTGGGTCGACGAGGACCGGCGGGAAAGGCTGCGGGAAGCGATGGCCGAGGGCCGTTCCCTCGGCGAGGACCCGGGCGTCGACATCGACCCCTACCGGGTGAAGGACCGCATCGAGGCGGCCCTGCGCGCCGCCGCGGCCCCGGAGTAGGCGGACGGCTCCGCCCATGGCGCTTCTGCGAGTCGAGGACCTGCGCACCGTCTTCCGCACGGAGGACGGCGTCGTGCAGGCGGTGGACGGCGTCTCCTTCGAGGTGCGCGCCGGCGCCACCGTGGGGATCGTCGGCGAGTCCGGGTGCGGCAAGAGCGTCAGCGCCATGTCGGTGATGCGCCTGATCCCCGACCCGCCCGGGCGCATCGAGGACGGACGGGTCCTGTGGAAGGGGAGGGACCTGCTCGCCGTCGACCCCGACGAGATGCCGGCGATCCGCGGCCGGGAGATCGCCATGATCTTCCAGGACCCCATGACCTCCCTCAACCCGGTCTTCACCGTGCGCCGGCAGCTCGGGGAGGTCCTGGAGAAGCGCTTCGGCCTGCAGGGAGAGGCCGCTGGCGCGCGCATGGCGGAGATGCTGCAGCGCGTGGGCATCGCCGACGCCGAGAGCCGGCTGGACCAGTACCCCCACGAGCTCAGCGGCGGCATGAAGCAGCGAATCATGATCGCCATGGCCCTCATGTGCGAGCCCGACCTGCTCATCGCCGACGAGCCGACCACCGCCCTCGACGTGACCGTGCAGGCCCAGATCCTGCACCTGATGAAGCAGCTGCAGAGGGAGCTGGGCACCGCCATCCTGCTCATCACCCACGACATGGGGGTCGTGGCCGAGACCTGCGACGAGGTGGTGGTCATGTACGCCGGCAAGGTGGTGGAGCGCTGCGGCGTCATCGAGCTCTTCGAGGGCAGCCGCCACCCCTATACGCGGGGCCTCCTCGACAGCATCCTGCGTCCGGGCCGGACCCGGGGCGACGGCGTGCCCACCATCGAGGGGGTCGTCCCTTCGCTCCTCGATCCGCCGCCGGGCTGCCGCTTCGCCGACCGCTGTCCCCGCGCCGAGGAGCTCTGCCGCCGCCAGGACCCGCCCCTGGAACCGGTCGCCGACGGCCACCTGGCCGCCTGCCACTATCCCCTGGAGGCGGTGTGAGCGCCCCTGTCGTCGAGGTCCGCGGCCTGCGCAAGCACTACCCGGTGGGCGGCGGCCTCTTCGGGCGCCGCAGGCAGAGCGTGAAGGCCGTGGACGGCGTCTCCTTCGACCTGCCGGCGGGCCGGACCCTGGGCCTGGTCGGTGAGTCGGGCTGCGGCAAGTCGACCCTGGGGCGGACCATGATGCGGCTCGAAGATCCGACGGCGGGCGCCGTCCGCTTCGAGGGGCGCGACCTGGCGCGGGCCACGGCGCAGGAGCTGTTCGCCCTGCGGCGCGACATGCAGATGATCTTTCAGGACCCCTACTCCTCGCTCAACCCGAGGCTGTCGGTGGGCGAGACCGTGCGCGAGCCCCTCGACGTGCACTCCCTGGGGACGCGGGCCGAGCGGCGCGAGCAGGTCGACGGTCTCCTCGAGGCCGTCGGTCTCGACCCGGCCGTGCAGGACCGCTATCCCCACGAGTTCTCCGGCGGCCAGCGGCAGCGCATCGGCATCGCCCGCAGCCTCGCCCTGGGGCCGAAGGTCATCGTCGCCGACGAGCCGGTCTCCGCCCTCGACGTCTCGGTGCAGGGGCAGGTGCTCAACCTCCTGGTGCGCTTCCAGCAGGAGCGCGGCCTCGCATACCTGCTCATCTCCCACGACCTGTCGGTGGTGGAGTACCTCAGCGACCAGGTCGCCGTCATGTATCTGGGACGCCTCGTGGAGGTCGGCTCCCGGGACGAGGTGTTCTCGCGGCCGGCCCATCCGTACACGCGGGCCCTGCTCGAGGCCGTGCCCGTCGCCGATCCACGCCGCCGCCGCGAGCGCCAGCCGATCCTCGGGGAGACGCCGAGCGCCGTGAACCCGCCCGCGGGGTGCGCCTTCCACCCCCGCTGCCCCTTCGCCGCCGACGCCTGCCGCGGGCAGGTCCCGGAGCTGGAGCCCGTCGGCGACGGCAGCCACACCGCCGCCTGCATCCGCAAGGACGAGATCTGAAGACGCGGCGCCCGCCGCGCCCCTACATCAGGTTCAGCCAGTCGTCGAGCAGAAAGCGGACCCGCCCGATGAGCAGGGACAGGCGGGCCATGACCGTGTACCCGAAGGAGGCTCCGAAGGAGATCATCAGGAACCAGATGCCGACCTTGGAGGCGGTGCCAACGGCCCCGGTGTGCTCCACGGAGAAGAAGAAGTAGATGAGCACGGTCAGGACCCCCACCAGGATCAGCAGCAGGTTGAACCCCTCCCAGGAGAGGGTGATGGGCGCCAGGCTGGGCTCGATCTGCCCCAGGACGAAAGAGGACAGGTACCGGGGGATGGTGAGGCCGGCGCCCACGCCGACGACGAAGGCGAAGGAGAGCCGGCTGAGCCAGCCGAAGCGGCGCGAGAACCGGGTGAGCATCAGCACGCCCAGGAGGGTGGGGAACAGCATCACCCAGGGGTCGTGTCCGCCGCCGCCGCCGTCCAGATCGGCGTAGGTCCGGATGATGTCGTCGAGGAAGACGTTGTACCAGGTGATGCCGAAGACATACGCCGCGGCGACGCCCACGTACACATGCTCGGCGGCCTTGAACAGGGGATTGTCCTTGTAGAGGAAGCTGTACAGGGCCAGCGTGAACCCGGCGGCGACGATGACGCCCGCCCCCTCCCGGTCGGCCTGCAGCAGTCCGTTGCCGATGAGCACGGCGTTGGCCGCGGCGAAGAGGGCGACGAAGCCGGCGAACAGGTAGAGGTCTCGAGTCATGGCGTCCTCAGGCCTGCCTGTCCCGCCGGCGGGAGGCGAAGTAGGCGATATTGCCCAGGATGATGAACAGGACGATGATCACGTGGGTCACGGACTGCGGCTGCATGCCGTCGGTGGCTCGGCCGGGCGCGTCCACCAGCGTCTCGTACTCGGCGGCCCCGGCCAGCCCGCCGAGGAGGCCCACGAGCTGCCCCGACTGCAGGAAGGGGTAGAGGTCGGGGGCCATCACCGCCGTGCAGCCCCCGCCGAAGGGGAACCGGTGCTTCTCCTGGCCGTACGGGATCCACCAGAACTCCATGGAATCGCCGGCGGCGAAGTCGAAGACGAAGGAGAAGTCCTTCAGGCTCTCCACCCCCGCCAGCACCGGCAGGTCGCCCACCGGGGTCCCCTCGGTGTCGAAGGGGAAGGTGTCGGCCACGCTCTGCCCCATGTTCAGCACCACCGCCTGATAGCCGATCTTGTAGCCAAGGAAAGCGTAGTCGACCCCGTACCGGCGGCCGAACTCGGCGGCCAGCTCGTCCATCTCCGGCTGGGCGAGCCCCACCGCATCGGGCCACAGGCAGATGCCGACCACCTTCAGCCCGCGCTGGAAGAGGTGGCGCAGGACGGCGCGGGTCATCGGTACCATCTCCGGCTCGGTGCTGGCGCCGTACGAGAACGAGACCAGCACCGGCCGGCCGGCGTCCTCGGCGGCCACTCTCTCGATCTCGTCGTACACCGAGCGCACCGTGGGAGACGGCTTGATCGGCAGGGGGATGTCCACGAGCAGGGGGATGGCCACGCCCAGGAAGACGAAGACGAAGATGAAGCGGCGGTCCAGGTTGATCAGCCGGTCCATGGTCTACTCCTCCCCCCCGCCGCCGAGGTAGGAACGCTCGATGCCGAAGATGATGCGCAGGGAGGTGGCGATGGCGCCGAGACTGACGCCGAGCAGGATGCCGCGCTTGGCCGCCATGTTGGGCACCGTCATGAGCCACTGCATGGCCTCGGGGATGGTCTCCGACAGGTAGCCCCCGATCGGCACCCGTCCGAGCATGACGATCACCGCCGAGACCAGCAGGATCGCCGCCTCGGAGGTGCGCGCCCGGAAGGTGCGGTACGCCGCCGAGGAGATGAAGAAGGCGAGGGTGGAGAACATCGTCGCCGAGCTGGCCACGTGGATGTGGGTGAACATCCACTGGTAGGCGCCGGTCTTCGACTGCGCCTGGAGAGGTCCGTGGCCCTCGTTGTAGAGGACGAAGAGGCACATGACGCCGAAGCTGATGTAGACGATCAGGCTGTAGGCCCAGCCGGACTGCCGCAGCCGGATCTTGGACCAGTGCAGGTTGAGCAGGCTGTAGAGACCGAGGAAGTAGGCGAAGGCGGAGACCACCCGCAGCCACAGGGCGAAGGCCTGTGTGGTCTCTTCCGCATAGGGGTGGGGGCTGTAGAAGATGGCGAAGCCGGCGACGCCGAAGAGGAAGCAGATGGCGAAGGGCAGGGTCCGTGTCAGGAATGGCATCGGCTTCCTCTCACAGGGAGGCGGACAGGTGGGTCAGGAAGTCGACGCCGGCCGTGGACAGGGCGGTGCCGGCGATGAGCACGAGGATGAGCACCGCCTTGCCCACGTCCTGGCCGCGGAGGCTGCCGAGGAGGCGCGGCTCCTTCGACAGGTAGGCGCTGGCGGCGTAGAGCTCCTCCCCCATCAGGGTGTAGTCGCAGGTGGTGACGAAGAACGGCAGCTGCGTGTAGGCGTCGGTGCCGGCGATCTGGATGGCCCCGGTAGTGCTGCCCGTCTCGGTGAGGAGCAGCGACTCGGCGTAGAAGTAGCCCATCATGATGTGCGCCGCGGGGCGGTCGCGGACCATGATGCCCTCCAGGGCCGCGGCGTAGGAGAACTGCTCGGTGCCGGCCATGAACACGTCCCCCGGCCGGTAGGCGTCGGGCCGGCCCTCCTCCAGGCAGGCCTCCTTCACCACCTCCTGGCTCACCGACATGACCACGGGGTCGACGTTGGCCACCCGCAGCTCGGCGTCGAGGCGCGCCGTGCGCCGCGCCACCCGCCCGAGGATGTTGACGGCGGCGATCGTCGGGATCTGGTCCATGCCCTTCAGGCCGTGGACGAACAGCACCGACCGGCCCATCTCGGTGGCCCGCCCCAGGGCCTCGTCGAGGGCTTCCAGGCCCCCGATGCGCCGGATGTACAGCTCCCGGCGCCGGGCCACGGCGATGAACAGTAGGATCACCACCGACAGGGCCACGGCGAGGACGAGGTTGTTCAGCTTGGCGGTGTTGAACAGGTTGGCGGCGGGCGCCGCCGCCGCCACCTCGCTGCGCCGCTCCGCGCCGCCGTCCCCCGCCACCAGACGAACCTGGTACGTCGTGCCGTCTTCGAGGGCCCTCGGCTTCTCCTGCCCCTCGGGCGTGTAGCCCGTGAGGTGAAGCACGTAGCGGTCGGCGTTGGCGGGATCGCGGCCGAAGAGGGCCGGCTCGTCCGACATCAGCCCGGGGGCCATGGTCTCGGCGGCCACGTGGAAGGGGCCCGCCGGCAATTCGGCGAGGTAGACGCGGTAGCGGCTGCCCGCGGGGGCGGCATCGGCGCGCCAGGTCAGGGTCAGGCTGCCGCCGTCGTCGTTCGGCGTGTCGAAGAGATCGATCTCGAGCGCCGCCGGCTCCTGCGCTCCGGCTCCGGCCAGCAGCCCGAGTCCGGCGACCAGGGTCAAGGTTCTACCGATGTCCGTCATCCTGCGATCAACTCCACGTTGGCCCGCGGCACCACGGCCCGCGAGCCGTCCTCGAACTCGACCTCCAGCACCCGCACCGAGGCGCCGGACTCGACCGGCCGCAGGTCGGGGATCAGCTCGCCCACCCTGCCGATGCGGCCGAAGTACGGGGCCCGGATGATACGAAGGGGGTCTCCCTGCGCCATCCCTCCCCCGCGGCTTCCCTCGCCGGCCTCCGCCTCTCCCGGTGCCGTCAGGTCGGGCACGATGATCTCGGGGCGCATGACCCCCGCCCGGATCTGGGTCGCCCCCGAGATCGAGGCCTGCCGTCCGTGGCAGCCGCGGAGAATCTCGAAGGTCCGGCCGGCCATGGCGATCTCGCCGAACCCCTCGGTGACGATCACCGTCAGCCCGATCTCCTCGGTGCCGGTGATGGCGACGCCGAGGTCGTAGCCCAGCAGGCGCCGCAGGTCCCGATCGTGGATCCCACCGCCGATCACCCCGGCGGCCCCCACCTCGCGGGCCCGGTCGATCGCCTCGTACGACAACAGACCCGTGACCACCACGATCCGGCCCGAGCACCCGTCGTCGATCCGGTCCGCTGCCAGCGGCTCCCCGGGGTTCTCCGCGAGCATGTGGAGGGGCCCGTAGCGCTCGCCGCCGACACCGAAGATCCCCTGCACGAAGGCCCCCCGCGTCTCCACCACCACACCCTCGTCCTCGATGACCTCGACCACCTGGCCGTCGACGTAGGCCGGCACCTCCACGGGCAGGGGCGGCTCCCGGAGCAGGACCTGCCCGGTCACCGGCGAGATGCTGTCCACCGTGCCGTCGATGGGGGACTCCACCGTGGTCCTGAACCACTTGATGAAGGGCCGCGTCTCGGCCATCGGCTCGCCCCGCCTCACCTCGTCTCCCTCCGCCTTGAGCATGAACCCCGGCAGCTCCTCGGCGGTGATGCCCAGCCGGTTGACGACGTTCACCGTGGAGACACTGCCGGGCAGCTCGGTGCGGGCTACCACCTGCTGCCGCTCCACGGTGTCGCCGGGGGCGGCCAGCACATCGCCCTTCAACGGCAGCCGGCGGGTCCGCCGGAGGATGGTGTGGGGGGTGACGTACAGGCCCGGGGTATAGGCGTGGGCCATCAGTCCGTCTCCCCGTAGAGCCCGAGGGCGCCGCTCCACTCCACGACCCGGGCGCGCCGGTCCGCCGCTTCCTCCGGCAGCTCGAGGGGACGGCCCCGGCCGTCGAGGATCAGTCCCACGACGCCGCCCCGGACCTTGGCGCGATGCTCCTGCCCGGGGCCGGATCCCGCGTCCCGGCCGCGTGCTGGCGAGATCGTCATCTCCGCTTCCTCCCCTTCGCCCAGCGGCAGCAGCCGCAGCTCGCCGCACCGCAGCTCTTCCCGCACCGGTCCGCCGGTCAGGTGCAGCTCGTACGTGGCGCACAGATCGCCGGGCTTGCCGTCGCCAGAGGGGGCGACGCAGGTGCCGAGGTAGATGATGCAGTCGCGCTCGAAGACCTCGGCGGCGGCCGGTTCGTCCACGGAGGCCAGCACCCCGAGGTGGGGCATCATGAAGATGCTGTCCACGGCGAGCTGGGTGACGCCCTCGGGCTGGAAGGCGTCGACGAGCATGGCAGCCGTCTGGGCGCGGCTCGGGGCGTGGGAGAGCACCCCTCCGCTGGCCACCAGCAGATCGAGGACCATCATGTCCACCAGGCTCTCGCCCGTGGCCTCCTGGTCGAAGACGTCGGACAGTGTGCGCTCGGTCTGCACCCCCTTCAGGCCAACGGCCAGCTCCCGGTGCTGGACGAGGGCCAGCCGCAGCGCCTCGCGGGCCACGGCGTGCTCGATCTGCAGCTCTTCGAGCATGTGGGGAATCGTGGTGGGGCGGATCATCTTGTTCTTGATGCGGTCGCGCAGGTCGGCTTCGTCGATGTCGAAGGGGATCCAGCGCACCACGTTCTCCAGCGAGGCCTCGGCCAGGACGTTGGAGATGCTGTAGGACATGCCGAGGTTGGCGCTCACCGTGCGGTTGAAGACCGGGGTCGGCCCTTCTTCGGCGGAGTCCTGCGCTCCGGAATCCGCCGGATCCGACTGTCCGTCGCCGGCGGTGTGGAAGACGCTGAAGACGTCCGTGGTGGCCCCGCCGATGTCGACGCCGAGCACGTCGATCCCCCTGCGCCGCGCGATGGCCTGCATGATGCGGCCCACCGCCGCCGGCGTCGGCATGATCGGGGCGGCGGTCCACGACATCAGCTTCGAGTACCCGGGCGCCTGGGCCATCACGTGCTCGAGGAACAGGTCGTGGATCACGTGCCGCGCCGGGCCCAGGTTCTCGCGCTCCAGGATGGGGCGCAGGTTCTCGGTCAGGTGCAGGGCCGTGCGCTCGCCGAGGACGCGCTCCACCTCGGGGCCGGCGTCCCGGTTGCCGGCGAAGATCACGGGCAGCTCGAAGCCGGCGCCGAACCGCGGCCGGGGGTCGGCGGCGGCCACGTACTCCGCCAGCTCGACCACGTGGGAGATGGTGCCGCCGTCGGTGCCGCCCGAGAGTAGCACCATGTCGGGCCGCAGGTGGCGGATGCGCTCGATCTTCTCGTGGGGCTGGCGGCCGTCGTTGGAGGCCAGCACGTCCATGACGATCGCCCCGGCCCCCAGGGCGCAGCGCTGGGCGCTCTCGCCGGTCATCGTCTGCACGACGCCGGCCACCATCATCTGCAGGCCGCCGCCGGCGCTGGAGGTGGAGATGTAGATGTCGACGCCCCGTCCGTCCGCCGCCGGGGTGATGATCGTCTCGCCGTCCAGGATCTGCCGCCCGGACAGCTCCTCCACCTCCTGGATGGCGTTGAGCACGCCACGGGTCACGTCCTCGAAGGGGGCCTCCACGGTGGTCGGGGCCTCGCCGCGGAAGGTCTGCCGGTAGCCTTCCTCCCGGCGCTCGATGAGGATCGCCTTGGTGGTGGTGCTGCCACAGTCGGTGGCGATGATCACATCGAGCTTATCCACGGCGCCGGTCTTCTCTCTCGGAGATCGCCTCGATGATCCAGTCGATGCTGCGGCGCCTCTCCAGCAGCCTTTGAAGGTGGTCGTACTCCGCGGGGGAGAAGGCGAGCTTGAGCATGGGGCCGGCGAAGGCCAGCACCTGGCTGCCCATGAAGCTCAGAGGCCGGGTGCTCTCCAGCGCCATCAGGGCCGGCGCCGTCATGCGGCGGCGCACCACCAGGCGCGCCAGGCGCTCGATGAGGGCCCGCTCCTCCTCGGAGAGGGGTTCCCCGGAGTCGAGGGCGAAGGCGTGGGCCCAGCCGCGCCGCAGGCGCTCAAGCGGGGACACGGTCCCGTGCCAGGGCTACGACTTCGTCGGCGTCGACGCCGGGGCCGAAGCGCAGGAACACCCCCCGGAAGGAGTCGAGCCGGCTCGGCCGCCGGAAGGGGCTCAGGAAGATGCCGTCGGCGTGGCGGTCGACGCGGCGAAAGGTGGACCACGACCGGCGGCGCCAGGTCAGCTGGCGCCAGGACGCCTCCTGGTCGTCGAGGAGATAGCGCGTGGGCAGCAGGTAGCGGACGGTGGCTCCCGCCAGCGCCACCAGCGAGATCAGACCATACACGGCGCCGCCGAGGCTTGCGGCGGCCAGGGCGGAGAACCCGACGATCAGGGCGCCCAGGGCCGCCGACTTCCAGGCCGGCTCCTCGCGGAGCGGATGGGCCGTCCAGTCGAGAGGGCCGTGCCGGTTGGCGGTCGGATCGCTCGCAACCATGCGGCCCAATATAGACCGCCGCCGAGGCGGGCAGCGAATCAGAGGAGGAAGTCGGGCACGGACTCGTTGGCGATCACCTGGTCGAGCGTCTGGCGCCTGCGCATCAGGTGGAAGCCGCCGTCCGTGTCCAGCAACACCTCCGGCGCCTCGGGGAAGGAGTTGTAGTTCTTGGCGGACATGCCCGCGCAGTAGGCCCCGGCGCCGCCGATGACGACGGCATCGCCCACCAGCGCCTCGGCGAGGGGGCGCACCCGCAGCGCCTCCGGGTCTCCAGGGGCCGGCGTCAGGACATCCCCGCTCTCGCAGCAGTGGCCGACGACGAGGTACTCCCGCGGCGGACGGTCGCCGTCCTCCCGCGGGACCACGGTGAGGGGGTGCTGGGCGCCGTACATGCTCGGACGGAGGATCTCGGTCATCCCCGTGTCCGTCTTGATGAAGGAGAAACCCTCCTTGCCGGTGTCGACCACGTCGATGACGCTGGCCACCACGGCCCCGGCGTTGCCCACCAGGAAGGTGCCGGGCTCGATCTCCAGGCGCAGGCGGGGGCCGCCGTCGGCGGCGAAGCGCCGCAGCTCGTCGACGATCGGCCCCGCGGCATGGAGCAGGTCGGTGGAGGACTCGTCGCTCATCCGCCCGATCTTGTAACCCCCGCCCAGGTTGACGGCGGTCACGTCGGGCAGGTGCCGGACGAGGTTCAGCGTCAGGCGGGCGCAGTGCTGCCACACCTCCGGGTCGCTTCCCGAGCCGATGTGGGTGTGCAGGAGGGTGATGCGCAGGCCGTCCGTGCGTGCCGACTCGAGGGCCCGTTCCAGGTGCGTGTGCCAGATCCCGAAACTGGCGGAGGGCCCGCCCACGTTGGTCCGGGTGGAGTGTCCCGAGCCGAGCCCGGGATTGAGGCGGATGCCGACCTCGGCGCCCGGAAAGCGCTCTCCGTAAGCCCTGAGCTGGCCGAGAGAGCAGGCGTTGAAGCGGACCCCCTGGCCGACCAGTTCCTCGAAGTCGTCGGGCAGCTGCTGGGTGGTCAGCAGGATGTGCTTCGCCGGGATGCCCGCGGCGATGGCGCGTCGAGCCTCCCAGCCGGAGCTGGCGTCGATGTGCAGCCCCGCCCTCGTCAAGACACGCAGCACCCCCGCCGAGGGACAGGCCTTCATGGCGTAGCGCACCGTCAGGCCGAAGGGGGCGGGCAGCTGAAGGGCCTGCTGTGCCTGGGCCTCCAGCGTCTCCTGATCGTACACGTAGAGCGGCGTGCCGAAGCGATCCTGAAGGGCTCGAACCTGGTCCTCGTCAAGGAAGCGGAGAGGCTCTGGGGCGGTCGTCATGGATGGTCCTATGTTGCTATTTTTACAGCTAGTTGGTAGCTTCTGGGAGGGCTGATTATCGGCTCCGTTCCGCACTCCGTCAAGGCGCCCGGGCGCCGCCCCTTCGTTGATCATGTGATGAGCCCTGGTTATATTGCGAGTTCGGGGCAGGCCGAGGCTTTCTGGATGTCCCGAGCCCTCGAGAGGGCGCGTCGCGCCGCCGAATTCGGCGAGGTGCCCGTCGGAGCCCTTGTCGTGCGCGACGGCGCGATTCTCGGTGCCGGCTGCAACGGCACCGAGAGGGATCAGGACCCGACGGCGCACGCGGAGATGATCGCCATTCGCCAGGCGGCCGAGGCGATCGGGTCCCGCCGACTTCAGGATACGGCGCTCTACGTAACCCTCGAGCCGTGCGCCATGTGCGCAGGAGCGATCGTCCTGGCGCGGATCCCGCGACTCTTCTTCGGCGCCTGCGATCCCAAGGCCGGCGCCTGCGGAACGTTGCGAGACGTGGTCCGGGATCGGCGGCTGAACCACACGTGCGAGGTCGTCGGCGGTGTTCTCGAAAGCGAGTGCGCCGGCCTGTTGCGCGAGTTCTTCTCCGACCTGAGGTCGGAACGATCAGCGTTGCGGAGAGGTGCCCGAGTGGTCGAAGGGGGCGGTCTCGAAAACCGTTGTGGCCTTCACGGTCACCGTGGGTTCGAATCCCACCCTCTCCGCCATCCGGAGAGATGACCGAGTGGTCGAAGGTGCACGACTGGAAATCGTGTGTGGCGTTTGTAGCGTCACCGAGGGTTCGAATCCCTCTCTCTCCGCCATACGAATACGGTGGGGCAGTAGCTCAGTTGGGAGAGCGCTAGAATCGCACTCTAGAGGTCGTGGGTTCGATTCCCATCTGCTCCACCATTGTTCCTGAGGAGCCCGCCCGCGGTTGACCTGCTGGCGAGGCTCCCGCTTTGAAGCAGGCCGTGCTAGATGGGGAGTTAGCGGTGCCCTGCACCCGCAATCCGCTCTAGCGGGATCGAATCCCCGTCCGAGGTCCACAAGCCGTCTTTCCGGTCGGTACCCGAAGGGCGTCGAAAGCCGGATTCCGCGCAACGCGAGGCTTCCGAACCCCGTCAGGACCGGAAGGTAGCAGCGGTAAGAGGCTGACGCGTGTGCCGCGGAGGTCTCTGGCTGGAGCCCGGCGGTCGCGGCCGGACGGCGGTGCGGGATCGAAGACGGGTGCACGGCCTGAAGCTCTTACCCGCGGGCTCCCTGCGGGCGCAGCGAGCCCAAAATCGCCTTGGAGCCGGCCCCCTCGCCCCGACAGCCATGCCCTTTCAGGTCACAGCCCGCAAGTGGCGCCCGCAGCGGTTCTCCGAGGTCGTCGGGCAGGAGCATATCACGGCCACGCTGACCAACGCCCTGGCCAGCGGCCGCATCGCACACTGCTACCTGTTCTGCGGTCCTCGCGGGGTCGGCAAGACCACGACGGCGCGCATCCTCGCCAAGGCCCTCAACTGCTCCGCCCGGGGCGAGGCGACCGATCCCTGCGGCCAGTGCCCCTCCTGCACGGCCATCACCGACGGCACGAGCATGGACGTCCTCGAGATCGACGGCGCCTCGAACAACAGCGTCGACGACGTGAGGGAACTGCGCGAGGTGGTTCGCTACATCCCGACCGAGGGCGCCCACAAGATCTACATCATCGACGAAGTCCACAT
This sequence comes from Candidatus Latescibacterota bacterium, assembly GCA_022827165.1. Next base: position 890 of record JAJDTN010000181.1, on the reverse strand, counting down.
GTTGTCGCGGCCGGCTTTCAACGCTCTCCTGAAAACCCTCGAGGAGCCGCCGGAACGGGTCGTCTTCGTCTTCGCCACCACCGAGGTCCAGGAGGTTCCGGAGACGATCCTGTCGCGCTGTCAGCGGTTCAATTTCCGCCGCATCTCCACCTCCAGTATCGCCGGGCACCTCGAGGAGATCACCGCCGCCGAGAAGATCGAAGCCGACCAGGAGGCCCTCTATCTGCTGGCCCACCGCGCCGACGGCGCCCTCAGGGACGCCGAGAGCCTCCTCGACCAGGTCGTCTCCTTCGGGGGCCGCGTGACCGGCGAGGGCGTCCGGGAGGTCCTGGGCCTGGTCGATCGGGGGGTCTTCTTCGAGGCCACCTCGGCCATCGCCGAGGGCGACGGGGGCCGGCTGCTCGACCTCGTGGCGCGGGTCCTCGAGGAGGGCGGAGACCTCGAGGAGTTCGTCGGCGGCCTGGTGGAGCATGCCTCCCGCCTGCTCTTCACCAAGGTGCAGGAGTCCGCCGCCAGGCTCGAGGTCAGCGAGGAGGAGGCCCGGCGCTACGAGGAGGCCGCCGGCGCCCTGGCCGAGGACGACCTGCTGCGCATCGTGCAGACCTTGATGGAGCTCGAGGCCGAGGTGCGCAAGTCGCTGCAGCCACGGTTCCGCACCGAGCTGGCCCTCGTCCGGCTGGCTGGCATGGGCCGCGCCGTGGACGTCGGGCGCCTGCTGGCGCGGCTGTCCGCCCTGGAGGCCGCCGTCGCCGGCGGCGGGGCCCCCGCCGCTACCCCGCCGCAGCGGAATCCGCCGCGGTCACGCAACCCGGACCCCGCTCCGCCGCCGCCCGTGCCGCCTCCCGCGGCGGAGGAAGCCGCCGGACCGGCGCCCGGCCCCGATGGCTCCG
>JAJDTN010000295.1 GCA_022827165.1 Candidatus Latescibacterota bacterium | reverse complement strand
AGGAGCCGCCCCATGACGAACCCCTCGCCGAACCTGCACCAGGTCGACCCCCTTACCGAGGAACAGATCGCCCGGTTCAAGCGCGACGGCCTGCTGATCCTGCCGGGCGTGCTCGACGCCGACTTGTGCCGCCGGGCGCGGGACCAGATGTGGGAGATCATCGACGAGCACCGCCCCGCCATGCGCCGCGACGATCCGGCCACGTGGGTGCCGCTGACCGAGGAGGAGAAGGCATCCTACCCGCGCGCCGACACCGGGGGCGATCCCTACTTCTCCGGCGGCGGCCACCGGTACTACATCCGCAACGGCGTCGAGGAGCTGCTGCTGGACCTGGCCCCCCGCGCCCTGTGGCGCGTCGCCGAGCAGCTGCTGGGCGAGGGCGAGGTGGTGTGGCCCGCGGGCGCCGACGAGGCCGGCGAGACCACCGGTCCGTGCCTGCTGACGGAAGGCTCCGTGGGGGGCTTCTCGCCCCACCTCGGCGACGAGCCGGAGAAGTGGATCGGACCGGTCACGGGCAAGACCGAGCAGGTGCGCCTGCCGAAGACGGGGCCCGTGTGGTTGACGGGCCAGGGCACCCGCGGCCTGTACTGCACCCTCCCCGACAGCCCGCCGCCGCCAGAGAACTACCGCGGCGCCCACGCCGAGGCCCTCTACGACACGCGCTGGCGGATCCAGATCGCCGCCTACATCGACGACCTGCCGCCCCGGGCCGGCGGCCTGACCCTGTTCCCGGGCAGCCACCGCCGCATCTGGGACCACCGGGAGGCCCTGCACCGCGACTGCCCGCCGCCCGCGGTGCCGGAAGGATCGCCGGAGTGGAACGGCTACACCGCGCCCCCGCTCCCGGAGATCAAGGCCGACACCGAGCCGGTGGAGACGGCCGGACCCTCGGGCTCGGTCGTGCTCTGGCACGCGAACCTGCTCCACATGGCCGGTCAGAACCAGCGCCGCGACGTGATCCGCCAGGCGACGATCTACGCCTTCGCCAAGACCGCCGAGTCGGTGCCGGACGAGGTGGTCAAGCGGGACCCCAGCGGCGACTTGTGGCGCGACTGGTCGGAGGCGGTGCGGTCGATCGAGGCGGCGGCCCCGGAGCAGGAGATTCCTCGATGACCGATCCCGAACCGATCAACTGGGGAATCCTCAGCACCGCCCGCATCGGCGTCACCGCCTTCATCCCCTCGGCCCGGGCCACCCCCGGCGCCCGGGTCCACGCCGTCGCCAGCCGCAGCCAAGAGAAGGCCGACGCCTTCGCCCAGGAGCACGACATCCCACTGGCCCTGGGCGGCTACCAGGCCCTGGTCGAGCATCCCGACGTCGACGCGATCTACATCTCGCTGCCCAACTCGCTCCACGCCGAGTGGACCATCGCCGCCGCCCGGGCCGGCAAGCACGTATTCTGCGAGAAGCCCCTGGCCGTCACCGCCGAGGAGGGCCGGCGGATGGCCGCCGCCTGCGGCGAGGCGGGGGTCCTGCTCTTCGAGGCCTTCGTCTTCATGCACCACCCCCAGAGCCGGCGCATCCGCGAGATCCTCGGGACGGGGGAGATCGGCGCCCTGCGGCACATCGACGCGGGCATGGCCTTCGTCGTCGACGATCCGGCCAACATCCGCCTGATCAAGGCGCTGGGCGGCGGCAGCATCTACGACGGCGGGGTCTACCCCATCACCTTCGCCCGCTTCATCGCCGGCGCCGACCCCGTGAGCGTGATGGCGAACATGCGCTTCGACGAGCGCTCCGGGGTGGACGTGGCGGTATCGCTGATCCTCGAGTTCCCCGGCGGCCTCACGGCGACCCTGTACTGCGGCTTCCAGGGCCGCGGCGGCGCCCATGCCCGGATCATCGGGGACCGGGGCCGGCTGGTGGTGCCCGCCCCCTACCATCCCGGCGCCGAGAGCCGCTTCGAGGTCGCCCCGGCTTCCGGCGAGGAGCGCACCGAGACGACCCGCACCGGGACCCCGCCGTTTCAGCCGGCGATCGAGTTCTTCCAGCGGTGCATGCGCGGGGAGGAGACCCCCGCGTACATGGCCGACCACGCCGAGGGCACCCTCCGGGTGGTGGAGGCGGCCTTCGAGTCCGCCCGCGGCGGCCGGCGAGTCGATCTGGCCTGAGGGGACCGTGCGAGCTGTCCGGGACCCCCTCGGTCAGGGCAGGGTCACTCCGCCACGACCTTGATCTCCAGGCTCGCGGTGCCCGCCAGATAGAGGTCGACCTCCTCCTGGGCGGATGCGGTCGGCGGGGCGCCGGGATCCAGGCCGAAGAAGGGAGGCGGCTCTCCCTCCCGAGGCTCCTCCACCGGAAGCGGCATGATGTAGGTCACCCGCGCCTTCAGCTGCACGTTCCCGTCCGCCTCGTTCAACCGCGCAAAGGCATCCTCGAGCGACTCCTCGCCGCCGGCGCCCGGGCCGGAACCGAAGAACGAGTCGCTCCCCCCGCCCATATCCGGCAGGGACGCCGCCGAACCTGCTTCCAACTGGTAGACTCCGGGGGGAAGGGTGTCGGGCAGGTTGAGGTCCACCTCGATCTCGCGGTCCCTCTGCCGGCCTACGCGCAACGAGGTCGTGACCGTCAGCACGTCGCCCGGACTGACGACGGTGTCGGCGGCGACCTGCATGACCTGGGCGAACCGGGGCTCGGGGATCACCTCGACGTGAACCTCCGCCGCCTGTACACCCAGCGAATAGTCGTTTCGCGACGTGAGTTGTGCGAGGGCGTCGAAGAGGTCGAAGTCGGCGCTCGAGATCAGACCGAGAAGCCGCCCGCCGGGATCGGCGTACAGGCGCGATCGAGAGAGGGTTGCCTCGGTCCCCGCGAAGGAGATGTCCGTCGTCACACGGAGGCTGTGGTCGGCATCGTTGTCGAGCCGGTTGGACAAGGGAGAGAAGACGGCGACGGGCAGGAGGCCGCCCGGATTGACGCCCCTGGCGGGCATCCGGTGCACCAGCTCTTCCTCGCCCCCCGAGGGGTAGCGGTACCGGCTGGTGACCGTTACCAGATCAGGCCCCTCTCCGAGCACCCCACGCACGGCGGGCAGGCGGTCCTCGGTAAGGGTGCCGCGAACCGTCGGGTTGAGGGTGGCGAACTTGAACGGCGCCGAGCGGTTGGAGATCTCTCCGAGGACCCTGGCCTCGATGATGGGCAGGTTCACCGCGCCGGCCCGGTCCATCGCATGCCCGAACCCGTAGACACGATCGCCGTCGACGTAGGAAATCGTGCCGATGGACGCTGTCGTGATCTCCCCGAGAAGCACACCGACCGCCAAGGGGCGGCCGGCTTCGAAGCTCTCCTGGCGTTCCTGGGTCAGGGCGGCGGATATGGCCCCGCTCCATGGGAAGGACCTGTCCGCCGGCAGAGGCTGGGCGGGGTTGAGGCCCGTCACCACCAGGGGCACTTCCAGGGGGGCGATGCGGGCGCCGCCCCAGGTGGCGGCGGGCTTGCCCGCCGGCAGCGTGCCGCGCTCTCCGATGACCCACTCGATGGGGGTGGCGAAGGCGTAGTAGGGAGGGCTGTCCTGGGCGGAGTAAATGTAGGCGATGGCACCCCAGGTGCCCTCCTCCGAGAACAGGGGAGATCCACTCATGCCCTTGGCGATCCCTCCGAGCTGGATCAGCACCGGGTCGGAGGCCTCCACCATGATCACCGGCATGGGAGCCAGGAAGTCGTCGACCACCGCGACGAACCTCATCTCGAGATCGGCGAGGTCGCCGTTGGCGAACTCGGTCCGCAGGTAGACCGGCATGCCCGCGGGCTTGGAACGGACCGCGTCGATGGAGACGATGGCGGACAGATCCCAGGGCAGCAGCTCGCCGGTGGGCCGCAGGACGGCCCCGGGGTCCGGAGCCACCGGTGGAGGATCGTCATCTCCACACGCCCACAGAATCAGCAACAGCG
>JAJDTN010000127.1 GCA_022827165.1 Candidatus Latescibacterota bacterium | reverse complement strand
TCGAAGGCGGCCCCGGCGCCCTCCACCAGCTCCGGGCAGGCGTTGGACAGGCCGCCGGCGCCGACGTCGTGGATGGAGCGGATGGGGTTCTCCGGTCCGAGGGCGGCGCAGCGGTCGATCAGCTCCTGGCAGCGGCGCTGCATCTCGGGGTTGTCGCGCTGCACCGAGGCGAAGTCCAGCTCCTCGAGGTTGCTGCCCGTGTCCATGGAGGAGGCGTAGCTGCCGCCGAGGCCGATGAGCAGGGCGGGCCCCCCGATCTGGACCACCGCGTCGCCGGCCTCGGGAGCGGCCTTGTCCACCTGGTCGGCGTCGATGAGGCCGCTGCCGCCGGCGACCATGATCGGCTTGTGGTAGCCGCGGTGGCGGCCGTCGACGACCTGCTCGAAGGTGCGGAACAGGCCGAGGACGTTGGGCCGGCCGAACTCGTTGCCGAAGGCGGCGCCCCCGAGGGGGCCGTCGGTCATGATCTGCAGGGGCGAGGCCAGGCGCGCGGGGGCCTCGGCCACGGGGGCCTCCCAGGGCTGCTCCCAGCCGGGGATGCGCAGGTGGGAGACGTAGAACGCGCACAGCCCCGCCTGGGAGCGGGCGCCGGCGCCGGTGGCGCCCTCGTCGCGGATCTCGCCGCCGACGCCGGTGGAGGCCCCGGGCCAGGGGGAGATCGCCGTGGGGTGGTTGTGGGTCTCCACCTTGCAGAGGATGTGGGTGTCCCGGGCGTGGTAGCGGTAGCGGCAGCCGTCGCCGTCGGGCCGGAAGACCTCGGCGGGAAAGCCCTCGATGACCCCGGAGTTGTCGGAGTAGGCCTTCACCGTGTGCTCGGGATGGCGGGCGTGGGTGTGGCGGATCATGTCGAAGAGGGAGCGCTCCTGGCGCTGGCCGTCGACGATCCAGGAGGCGTTGAAGATCTTGTGCCGGCAGTGCTCGGAGTTGACGTTGGCGAACATCACCAGCTCCACGTCGGTGGGGTCGCGGCCGAGGCGGAGGTAGGTGTCGGCCAGGTAGTCGATCTCCTCGGTGGACAGGGCCAGCCCCCAGCGGGTGTCGGCCTCCACCAGGGCGGCGCGTCCGTCGCGGCCGAGGGGAACCGACTGCAGGGGACGGGGCTCGTGGCGCGCGAAGAGACTCTCCGGGGCGTCGATCACCGCTTCCGTCATGCGGTCGTGCAGCAGGGGGAGCAAGGGGTCGAGGTTCGGGACGCCGGCGCCCGCGAAGGTGTAGCGGGTGCCGCGCTCGATGCGGTCCACGGCGGCGCCGCAGTTGGCGGCGATGTCGGTGGCCTTGCTCGACCAGGGCGAGATCGTTCCCGGCCGCGGGGTCACGAGGAGGGAGGAGGTCGACGGGTCGGTCGAGAGATCGAGGGAGTCGCGCCGTGCCCCGGCGCCGAGGACCTCGCCCAGGCGGTCGACGGCCCCGGCCGCCGGCGGCTCGTCGAACCAGGCCATGTAGAGGAAGCGGGCGTCGAGGGCGCGCACGCCGGGGGCGCTCTCCCGACAGCGTTCGAGCAGGGCCGCCCGCCGGAAGGGGGACAACGCCGGCGGGCCGTCGAAGAGCTGCAGCGGCATCCGTGTTCCCGGGAGGAAGGCGGGACGGGGAAGCGAGCCCAGAAGCTACGGGGGCCGGAAGACCGGCTCAAGGCGCCGGATGGGTCTCTTTACCCCATATCCGCGCGCCAGTATCTTCCAGTGCTTTCTTGCAGTTACGCTCACCGCGCACTCCCGGGCGGCGCCCTCCGGCAGCGATGTCTCCCATCGATCTGAACAGCTCGAACGCCGACTACGTCGAGGCCCTCTACCAGCGCTACCAGGCCGAACCCGCGTCGGTCGATCCCGAGTGGGCCGCCTTCTTCCGCGGCTTCGACTACGGCTATCTGCGCGCCGAGGAAGAGGAGGAAGGGGAGGGCTCCACCTCGGCGGCGGCTCCCGCCGCCCGGACAGCCGAGCCCGCCGCGCCGCCGCCCGAGCCCGTGCCGCCGCCGCCGGCCGTCGCCGGGCCAGCCGGCCACCTGGACCGCGGCGACCGGGACGTCATCGCCCTGGTGCGCGCCTACCGCCAGTGGGGCCACTACATGGCCCGCCTCGACCCCCTCGGCCAGGATCCGGCCTCCCATCCGCTGCTGGAGCTCTCCGAGTTCGGCCTCACCGAGGAGGACCTGGAGAAAGGCGCCCGCGCCAGCACCTTCGGCCACGAGACCGACGGCACCCTCGGCGGCCTGATCCGCCTGCTGCGCCGGACCTACTGCGGCAGCCTCGGCATCGACACCATGTCGACCTCCGACAAGGAGCAGGAGGCCTGGCTCGAGGAGCGCGTCGAGCCGATCCTCGGCCGCCTCGACTTCAGCCCCGAGGAGCGCCGCCGCATCCTCTTCCTGCTGATCGAGGCGGAGGAGTTCGAGCTCTTTCTGCACACCCGCTACGTGGGCCAGAAGCGGTTCTCCATCGAGGGCGGCGACGCCCTGCTCCCCCTCCTCGACGCCCTCGTGGAGACCGGCAGCGGCCTCGGCGTCGAGGAGATGGTCATCGGCATGGCCCACCGCGGGCGGCTCAACGTCCTCGCCCATCTCCTGCACAAGCCCTACGAGGTGATCCTCGCCGAGTTCGAGGGCGTCTCCCGGGCCGAGGGGGCCGAGGACGAGGGCGACGTCAAGTACCACCAGGGCTACTCGTACGACTTCGTCACCTCCCACGGCCGCAAGATGCACCTCTCCCTGAGCCCGAACCCCAGCCACCTGGAGCTGGTGAACCCGGTCATCGAAGGGATGGTGCTGGCCAAGCAGGACTACCTGCAGGACCAGGAGGAGCGCGGCCGCGTCGTGCCTTTGCAGATCCACGGAGAGGCCGCCTTCACCGGTCAGGGCACGGTGGCCGAGACCCTCAACCTCGCCCAGCTCGAGGGCTACTGGAACGGCGGCACCATCCACGTCATCATCGACAACCAGCTGGGCTACACCGCCACCCCCCGCGAGACCCGCTTCACCCGCTACGCCACCGACATCGCCCGCCAGATCGAGGCGCCGGTCTTCCACGTCAACGCCGACGACCCGGAGCAGGTGGTCCACGCCGCGCGCCTGGCCATCGGCTTCCGCCAGGAGTACAAGCGCGACGTCCTCATCGACCTCAAGTGCTACCGCCGCCACGGTCACAACGTCGCCGACGACCCCACCCTCACCTCGCCGCGCATGTACCAGAAGATCGCCGCCCACCCCACGGCGACGGTGCTCTACGCCAGGCAGCTGATCGAGGCCGGCGTGATCAGCGCCGGCGAGGTGGAGGAGATGCGGGTCCACGTGCAGGAGGCGATGGAGCGCTGCCAGGAGAAGGCCCGCCGCCTCAAGGTGAAGCCGCGGACCAACACCTTCGGCGGCATCTGGCAGGGCATGACCTGGGCCGGTCCCGACTGGCATGCCGAGACCGGCGTCAGCCGCCGCACCCTCCAGCGCATCGGCGAACGGGCGGCCCGGGTGCCCGAGGGTTTCCAGGTGCACCGCACGGTGGCGCGGATCAACGCCGCCCGCCGCGAGATGGCCGCCGGCGAGCGCCCCGTCGACTGGGGCGCCGCCGAGATGCTCGCCTGGGGCAGCCTGCTCCTCGAAGGTGTGCCCGTGCGCCTCGCCGGGCAGGACTCCCAGCGCGGCACCTTCGCCCACCGCCACGCCGTCTGGCACGACACCGGGACCGGCGCCCGGCACGTGCCCCTGGCGCACCTGTCCCCGCGCCAGGGCGAGTTCGTCGCCCTCAACACGATGCTCTCCGAGCTCGCCGTCCTCGGCTTCGAGTACGGCGTCAGCTCCGCCGACCCGCGGCGGCTGGTCATGTGGGAGGCCCAGTTCGGCGACTTCGCCAACGGCGCCCAGCTCGTCATCGACCAGTACATCTCCAGCGCCGAGGCCAAGTGGCACCGCATGTGCGGCCTCGTCCTGCTGTTGCCCCACGGGTACGAGGGCATGGGGCCCGAGCACTCCAGCGCCCGCCTGGAGCGCTACCTGCAGCTATGCGCCAAGAACAACATGCAGGTCGTCCATCCCACCACGCCGGGGCAGATCTTCCACGTCCTGCGCCGGCAGATGCACCGCAACTTCCGCAAGCCCCTGGTGGTCATGACCCCCAAGAGCCTGCTGCGCCACAAGAGCTGCGTCTCCGACATCGACGAGCTCGCTTCCGGCGGCTTCCGCAACGTCATCGACGACGGCCGCGCCGAGCCCGGCTCCGTCCGCCGCCTCATCCTGTGTACGGGCAAGATCCACTACGACCTGCTCGCCGAGCGCGACGAGAAGGGGCTCGACGAGGTCGCCCTGGTGCGCCTCGAGCAGCTCTACCCCTTCCCGGAGGCCGAGGTGGCCGAGGCGATCGGCCGCTACCCCAAGGCCGAGAAGTTCCTCTGGGTGCAGGAGGAGGCCCTCAACATGGGCGCCTGGTACTTCGTGCAGCCACTCCTCGACGAGCTGCTCCCGGAATCGGCGGAGCTGGGCTACGTCGGCCGCGACGAGGCCGCCAGCCCGGCCGTGGGCGACGCCGGCCAGCACCAGACCGAGCAGCACGAGATCGTCGAGCAGGCCCTCGACCCGGCGGGCAAGGAGCTGCGCATCGACGCGGCCCCCTCCGCCCGCAGGGCCGCGGGCGCCGACGCCGGCAGTTGAGGATCGGTGATGGCATTCGAGGTCGTCGTGCCCGAGATGGGGGAGTCGATCAGCGAGGTCGTGCTCCTGGAGTGGCTCAAGGCCGGCGGCGAGTACGTGGAGAAGGGCGAGCCGATCTGCATCCTCGAGACGGACAAGGCCAACGTCGACCTGCCGGCGCTGGAGGCCGGGGTGTTGCATCCGTTGAAGGAGGTCGACGCGGCGATCTCCGTGGGAGAGGTGATCGCCCGCATCGAGGCGGGGGAGAGGCCGGCCGCCGCCGAAGCGGGGGAGTCGGCCGAGGCGCCCGCCGCGCCCGCCCCGGAGGCTGAGCAGGCACCGGCGGAAGCGCCGACGGAGACACCATCCGTCGCCGGGCTCGCGCCCACCGCGCCCGCCCCGAAGGCCGAGACGCGCCCGCAGGAACCGCCGCCACCCGCGCCCGCTGATCCCGCGCCCGAGGCCCCGGCCGCGGCCGCCGCCGGGCGGTCGGCCCTGAGTCCGGCGGTGCGCCGCCTGGTGCAGGAGAGCGGCGTCGACCCGTCGCGCATCGAGGGCACCGGCCGCGGCGGACGGCTGATCAAGCAGGACGTGCTGAACTACCTGAAGAGCCGGGGGGCCGACGGGGACGGGGAGCCCGCCGAGGTCGAGGAACCCGCCGCCGCGGCAGCCGAGCCCTCCACGGCGCCCGACGCCGCAGCCGCGCCTCTC
>JAJDTN010000362.1 GCA_022827165.1 Candidatus Latescibacterota bacterium | reverse complement strand
ACCGACCCCGAGCGCACCCTGGGGCCCGGGGAGTCGCGGACCCGCCATGCCTGGATCGAGTCGGGGCCGGGGGCGTGGTCGCTGCTGGAGCACGAGCCCTTCATGGAGGTCCACCGCCACCTGATCGGAACGGATCAGATGACCGTCCACCGGTCGGCGGCCATCATCCGCATGCCGGGGTCGGCGCCGGTCCGCTGGCACACCGACTGGAAGGGGTTCACCGGGGGACCGCCGAAGAACTCGGGCGAGGTCCTCAACCGCGGGCTGTGGCCCTCGGGGAAGTGGTTCTACATCACCGGCTCGAGGCCGCTCCACGGAGGGCTGTGCGTCATCGAGGGTTCCCACGTCGAGGGGTGGGAGGGGCCGGAAGGGTTCAACCTGACCGGCGACCGCGGCTCCTTCTACCCCGAGGGGGAAGAGGAATCGCGCTACGACGGGTTCGACATTCCGGGGCTCATCCCTCTGTTCACCGATCCCGGGGACATGATCGTCTTCGCCCACCGCACCTATCACGGCGCCTTTCCGAACAACCTCGATGAACCCCGGCTGTCGTGCGCCATCGGCTTCCGCGACCGCAACCACCGCATCGACGTCCCCTGGGAGATCCCGGAGAGCGGAAAGCGGTTCCTCGCCGAGCTGCCCGCGCACCTGCAGCGCTACGTCGACGGGTACACGAGCATCAGCACGGCGTGGAGCGGCAAGTAGCCGCTTACCCGCCGAACCGGAAGGGTTCCACTCCGCGGCAACCCGGACTTGCCTTGAACAGCCCGCCGGCGTCGGGCTCCTTCAGTTCGTTGCGATGTCCTGCAGCAGATCCGGCGGGTGCCGTGCGTGCCAGTCGGTCAGCCCCTGGTAGGCGGAGGCAACGGCCAGCACCACGTTCTCGTCATAGGCCCGACCGAGGATCTGCAGGCCGGTCGGCAAGCCCTCGTCCGAGAACCCCATGGGCACCGAGATCGCCGGCAGCCCGATGCAGCTGCCGAACGCTGCCAGCGGATCGGCCGCCCGCTCCCCGGGCTTCTTGACCCAGGGCCGGTCGGCCGGCGGCGCGACTGTCGGCCGCGTCGGCGACAGCAGCGCGTCGTAGCGCGCAAGCAGCCGGTCGGCCGCCTCCGCGATGGCGCGCCGCAGCCGCAGCGCCCGCAGGTAGTCGGTGGCCAGCACCGCGGTCCGGGGATAGATCCCGATGCGCGCCTCCGGCGCGGTGAGCCCCGCGGTGAGGCCGCTGTCGATGAGCCCCTCCATGACGCTGGCCGACTCGGCCAGGAAGATCGTGCTGGACACCTCGGCGTACGGCAGGTCCGGAAGCCCGACCTCCTCGATGTCCGCCACCTCGGCCAGCGCGGCCAGCGCCTCCCGGAAGCGTTTCTGCACGTCCGGCTGGGAGCTGTCAGGCACGCCTTTGGGCACCCCCAGACGGTAGCGGCCGCGCTCCGGGCGGTGCAGGCGATACTCGTACGGCCGCGTCGTCGTCGCCTCGTCGCGCTCATCAGGGCCGGCCACCGCATCGAGCACGAGTCCGCAGTCGTCGGCGGTGAGGCACATCGGCCCCGGCTTGTCCATCCCGTAGGTGAGCGGCATGCCGCCGTGCCGGCTCACGCGGCCGAAGGTGGGGCGCAGGCCGGAGACGGCGCAGTTGGCCGACGGTCCCACGATCGATCCCCATGTCTCCGTGCCGATCGCGAACGGCACGAGCCCCGCGGCGACCGCCGATCCGGAGCCGCTCGAGGAGCCGCCGCTCCACGTGCCGGGGTCCCACGGGTTGAGGCCGGGCCCGGTGAACGAGGCCTTCGCCCGCCGGTACCCCGTGCCGCCGGCCAGCTCCACCAGCGCCAGCTTGGCGGCCAGCACGGCGCCGGCATGCCGCAGCCTGCGGACTATGGTGGCGTCGTAGTCGAAGGCCTGGTCGCGCAGCGGCCCCGCGCCCCACGTCGTCGGGTAGCCCTCGGTGGCGAACACGTCCTTGAGTCCGTACGGGATGCCGTGCAGCGGACCGCGGTAGCGCCCCTCGCCGATCTCCCGCTCGGAGTCCTGCGCCTGCTTCTCGGCCAGATCGGCGGTGAGCGTCACGACCGCATTGTACCGCGGCCCGATCCGCTCCAGCCGGTCCAGGAACAGCCGCGTCAGCGCCACCGGCGACACCTGCCGCGTGCGCACCCGCTCCGACAGTTCGCGCACCGGCAGGAAGACGGCGTCGAGCTCGGTCACCGGTCGTCGCCGCGGTAGGGCCTGAACGGCGGAAACGGCTCCTGGCCCGGGGCGACCTCGGCCTCCCGGAGCGTCCTGGAGACCCTGACCAACTCCTGGACCTGCCTGCGGACCTCCGCTTCCTGGTCCGGCTCCGCGAACCGTTCGCCGTACCGCTCCCGGAGCAGGGCCATGCGCAACTCCACCTCGCGCTCGTCTCTCCCTTCAGGCTCAGCCATCACCTTCCCCGCATCTTGCAGGTTGCCCAACTTGTGTACTCCTGCGTGACTTCCGGCGAGCCTCTGGTTGGCCCGCCGGCGCTCGCCTCGTGAAGCGAACGCTGCACGGTACGCGACCGGCACCTCACAAGCAACGGTGCTCTCGACGACTGCAGAAACGGGTACACCAGCATCGACCTGCCTGGCGGGGAGAGTAGCCTCACCCGCCGAACTGGAACGACTCCACCCCGCGGCAACCCGGACTTGCCTTGAACAGCCCGCCGGCGTGGGGCTCCCGCTCCCTCTCTTCCTCCGTCATCCCCAGGCAAGCGCTGGTGATGTAGAGGGTGTCGAGGTCCCGGCCTCCGAAGGCGCAGGACGTCACCTTGGAGACGGGTAGCTCGATCGTCTGCAGGATCTCGCCGGTGTCGGGATGCCAGCGGCAGACCTTGGACCCGCCGAAGTGGGCGATCCACAACATGCCCTCGGCATCGATGGCCATGCCGTCGGGCAGCCCCACCTCCCGGGGGATGCAGAAGGCGATCCGCTCGTCGTCGATGGTCCCCGTCTCCACGTCGTAGTCGTAGGCCAGCACGTCGTACCGGAGCGAGTCGATGAAGTACATCCGCGCGTTGTCGAGGCTCCAGACGATGCCGTTGGAGATGCTCACGTCGCCGAGGACCTTGCGCACGCTCAGATCGGTGTCCATGCAGTAGAGAGCGCCCGCTCCCTCCACGGGATCGATGGCCATGGTGCCGGCCCAGAAGCGGCCAGCCGGGTCGCACTTGCCGTCGTTGAAGCGGTTCTCCGGCAAGTCGGCTTCCGGATCGTCGAGGATGGTCAACTCCCCGCTGGCTGGATCGAAGGCGGCGAACCCGTCCTTGAGGGCGAGCATCAATCCGCCGGAGGCCCGCACCACCACCGTGCCCACCGGCTGCCCCACGTCCATCACGCGATCGCCCCCGCCCGCGGGGTCGTGGACGTGCAGCTTGCAGCCCATGATGTCGACCCAGTAGAGCACCTGTTCGGTGCTGTTCCAGAGGGAGCCCTCCCCGACCAGGGCGCCCGCATCCACGACCAGTTCCACATCCGTGCTCATTGCGAATCCTCCTCTTTTGCGCTGGCGATTGTGTCCGCGAGGCGGGTAAGATAGAGCCCCATGAAGCGATTGCCCGCCTATCCGCTCTCGATCGGCATGTCGGCCGTCGACGGGCTCGCCGTGGCCACGGTGATCACCACGAGCCTCGTCTACCAGGTGGAGACGGTCGGTCTCAACGCCCTCCAGCTCGTGCTGGTCGGCACCGTCCTGGAGGCGACCATCTTCCTCTTCGAGATCCCCACCGGCGTCGTCGCCGACGTGTACAGCCGCCGCCTCTCCGTCGTCATCGGCCTGGCCCTCACGGGGGCCGGCTTCCTGCTCGCGGGTTCGGTCCCGCTTTTCGGCGCCCTGCTCGCCGCCTCGGTCGTGGGGGGACTCGGCGCAACCTTCCTCAGCGGGGCCCGCACCGCCTGGCTGGCCGACGAGATCGGCGCCGAGCGGCTGCCCCACGCGCTGATGCGGGGATCGCAGGCCAGCCTGGCGGGCGGACTGGTGGGGGCGGCCCTGTCCGTGGCGCTGGCGAGCATCGACCGCAGCTGGCCCCTCGTCGCCGGCGGATCCATGTTCCTCGCCTTGGCCCTGTTCTCGGCCTTCGCCATGACCGAACACGGCTTCCGGCCGCTGCCCGCCCCCGAGCGCCAGACCTTCCGCACCATGGGCCGCACCTTGCGTCAGGCCCTGGGCGTGATCCGCCGCCGGCGGGTCCTGGTCCTCATCGTCATGGCGCCCTTCCTCTTCGGCGCCTCGAGCGAGGTCCCCGACCGGCTGACCACGCCCTTCCTGCTGGAGACGATCACCCTGCCGCGCCTCGGACCCCTCGACCCCGTGGCCTGGTTCGGCCTCAGCAGCTACGTGACGATGGCCCTGGGGTTCGCCCTGCTGGAGGTGGTACGGCGCACCGTGAACACGTCCGACGACCGCGCCGTCGCGGCGACCCTGTTCGTCCTGCAGGGCCTCTACGTGGCCAGCCTCGTCGCCTTCGGCCTGGCCGCGGAGTTCGCCTTCGCCATGGCCATGTTCTGGGCCCGGGGACCGTTGCGGCGCGCCAGCGGTCCCTTGCTGAGCGCCTGGCAGAACCGCTTCGTGCCCTCCCGCGTCCGCGCCACGGTCCTCTCCTTCGGGGGGCAGATGGACGCCGTGGGCCAGATGATCGGCGGACCTTTGCTGGGCGCCGTCGCCCTAGGCCTGTCGCTGCGCGCCGGGTTCGTGGCCGCGGCGATCGTGCTGCTCCCGGTGGTGATCGCTTTCGCCGTGATGGCGGGGGTTCGCCGGCCGGCGGGATAGTCGAGCCTTCAGTGATTAAACCCCTGCATCTGGCCGCCTCCTTCGCGGCCCTGGCCGCGGTCGGTTGGCTCCTGTTCGGCGACGTCCGCCACCACGGTTTCGCCTTCGACGACGAGGACTACCTCGACAACGCCCGCAGGGCCTGGGACGACCTGGGCCACCTGGTCTCTCCGGAGATGGAGAAGCGCTGGGCGAGCCGGGTCGGCGTCCGTGTCTACGCCTGGCTGGCGTACCCCCTCTTCGGCTCCGCTCCGGGGCCCTACCACCTCGTCAACGCCGCCGGCCACCTCGTCAACGCCCTGCTGCTGCTCCACCTCGTGTACCTGCGACGTTCGTCGGCGCCGCTGGCGTTCCTGTCCGCCCTGCTGTTCCTGGCCAACACCAGCCACTTCCGGGCGGTCTACTGGATCTCCGCGGTCTCCGTGGTCTTCGGGGTGGGGTTCGTGCTCGCGAGCCTGGTTCTCGTGTGCCGGTACCTTCGGGGCGGCCGGAGAGGCTGGCTCGCCGGGGCGGTGTGCAGCTACTGCGCGGCGGTCCTCTGTCACCAGGCGATGGGGATGGCCGCCTTCTTTCCGGCGTTGCTGGCCGCCGAAGAGGGCCGGTCGCGGCGCCGGCAGCTGCGGCTGCTGATCCTCTTCCTGCTGCCGGGATGCGCCATCCTCGGGGCGGAACGCCTGGTCTACGGCGGCGCCTTCACCGGGGACGAGGCCTACTCCCTCGGCCTGCACGCCGTCCGCAACCTCGCCGTGTATACCTTCGTCCTGTTCGCAGGAGGGTACACCGGCGGTGCCGTCGGGCTCGAGCCGCCGGTGGAAGCCGCCCTCGCCGCCGGCGGTCTGGGGGCCCTGTTGCTGGTGCTGCTGATCCGGGGGCGGACGACCCGCTTGTGGGCCTTGTGGGTCCTGTGCGCCGCCCTGCCGTTCTGCTTCTGGGACAGGGGCGAGGCTCTCTCCCGGTACTGCTACTTTCCCGCCGCGGGCAGTGCCGTGCTGCTGGCCATGGGAATCCTGTCCGTCACCGCTCGCCTGCAACGGGCCACGGGAAAACGGGTTGCGCGCGTCTGTCTGGCGTTGCTGCTGGCCGCCGGTCTCTGGGTGAACGCCGACACCATGGAGAAGCTGCAGGCGGTGCAGTACTACGACTCGGGGAAATACCTGTTGTTCAAGGAGAATCCAGGGGCCGCGGCGGCCCCGCTGGCCGAGGCGATCCGCCGCGATCCAAACGTGCCGCCGCGTGTCTACTACTGGCTTGCCGCCGCCCGCTATCAGCTGCGGGAGTACGACGAGGCGGCCGCGGTTCTCGAGGAGCTGTTGCGGCGGTATCCCGGTTACCGTCCCGCCGGGACGTTGCAGAGGCGGGTGCTGCGGATGCTTCGCGGGCAGCCTTCGCAGGCCGGCGCGGGCGCAGGCTGACCAGGAGGCACCTTTCGAGGACTTGGCTTCGCAGCGGTGGGTCGACTGAAGGGAGTTCCCGCTTGACTAAGTCCATGATCACCCCTCTACTCGATGCGGACACGGTAATCGAGGGGAGAGCCATGGTACTTCGGACACCAGGAAGGACACCTACCCAGATCTTCGGCCGACTGATGCTGGCCGCCCTGGCGCTGGCCGGCTGCGGCTCGGAGCCGGACCCCATCGGCCCGGGGCCCGGCCCCGGAGATGATTCCACGGGGGTCGCCCTGGTCTTCGCGGACTCGGCCCTGCAGGCGGCGGTGGAGCAGGCCGCGGCGGAGACCGGCGACGCGGCGGGGCTGGTCTCGCTGACGGCCAAGGAGCGGGGGATCGCCGACCTGGGCGGCATCGAGCAGTTGACGCGGCTGGAGGCTCTGGACCTGTACGGCAACGAGGTCCGGGACTTGTCGCCGCTGGCGGAGTTGACGCGGCTGCGTTACCTCGACTTGGGGAGCAACCGGGTCGAGGAGGTCTCGCCCCTGGCGTCGCTGAAGAGCCTCCAGGTGCTGCTGCTGGCCGACAACGCGGTGAGCGACGTGTCGGCCCTGGCCGGTCTCGACAGCCTGCAGAGCGTGGACCTCACCGGCAACCCGCTGAGTGCGTCGGCGGCCGAGGCCCAGGTGGCGGCGCTGCGGGAGCGCGGTGTGACCGTGGACATGACGGAGCCCGGGGAGCCGGAGCCTCCCGGCGGGGTCGTCCTGGGGGACCTGCCCATCGTCTTCGCCTCGAGCCGGCGGACCGGGGAGGAGTGGGAGCTCGAGGTGCACTCGCTGGACCCGAGGACCGGCGTGGTGGTAAACCTGTCGGAAGGCCTCGCCACCGCGCCTTTCTCCGATGGCTCGGAACCGGATACCACGTCGGACTGGAGGTACCTGCCGGAGACCGGCAGCATCGTCCTGGTGAGGTGGAGCGAGGAGCCGGCCCAGTCGCCCGACGGGACGAGGATCGCCTTCACCTCGCGCCGGGACCTCAACCCGGAGGTCTACGTGATGGACGCCGGCGGCGGGGCTCCGCGGAACCTCACCTTCCACGAGGCCTGGGACGAGGCTCCCGCCTGGTCGCCCGACGGGGAGCGGATCGCCTTCGTGTCGGACCGCAACGGCGAGGTCGAGGAGTTTGGGGGCCTGCGCCTCAACACCGACCTCTTCGTAATGAACGCCGACGGCAGCGGCGTGGAGCAGGTCACCTCCGACCCCCTCAGCCGGAGCGCCGAGGAACCGGCCTGGTCGCCGGACGGATCGTCCATCGCATTCAGAAAGGACGGCGGGATCTTCGTTCTGGAGTTGTCCAGCGGCGAGGCGCAGGAACTCACGGACGACGGGTGGGCTCCTTCCTGGTCTCCCGACGGGCGCTGGATCGCCTTCATGAGGACCGTGGAATTCGAGGAGAGCCACGTGTGGAAGATGCCCGTCGCCGGCGGCGAGGCCACCCGGCTGACGTTGGACCGGTTCTTTCGGAGGAGCCCCACCTGGTCCCCCGACGGCGCCCGCATCGCCTTCGCGCGGGAGGACCGGGTGGCGGGGACTGCCTACGACCTCTACGTCATCCCGGCGGAGGGAGGAGCCGGAGAGCCACTCACCGACGATCCGGGCCGCGACACGGACCCCTGCTGGGCGCCGTTCTGACTACGTCGTATCGGCCGGCGCCTCCGCGCCGGTCGCTGGCTCCGGCCCGGCTTCCTCACAGGGAGTGGAGGAGCAGGAGCAAAGCCAGTAGATGTCGCCTTCGTCGTTCTCGTACCGGGTGCAGTGCCGGTACGGCTCGTCGGAGTTGAACTCCGCGCAGTCGTCGAACCAGCCGCACTCTTCGGTGGTGGAATAGCTGATGCACGGCCCGGGCATCGGGTCGTCCGGCGGGGCCGGCGTGTCCCCACAAGGGGTGGACGAGTACCAGCAGTCTCCCGTGATGTAGTACTTGCACTGCGCGTCCAGACCGTGGGTGCAGTAGCGGTACTTCTCCGTCGAGTCCGCGGGCGCCTCCTCGAAGCAGGGGTCGGGAGTGGAGCTGGGGGCGCAGACGGTCCAGGTGGTCGGGCACCTCACGATGGTTTGCGATGTGTCTGCCCGTGATTCCGCGGTCTCGGCTCCAGTCTCCGTGGCGCCGTGGAGGATCGCGAGCCCTGCCAGGAGACTTGCGACCCGGGCGAGCCTTGGTTTCTCCGGCGTCGGATTGCGCAATTCACTCATTCTCATCTCTCCGCGGTTGCCAGGTGTGCGAGCCGACGGCCGCTGTGGTGGCGGCCATGCGGCGGCTCATGGCCAGAGCTATCGCCAGAAGTAGACATGGTCAAGGAGAAATCGGGACGGCCCGTCGCCGGGATGGAAGCGCCCGTTGACGCGGGTCCGCCGGGAGACCGGGCGCCTCGGAGCGGCGGTGGCCCCTATCTTACCAGCCACTCTCAAGGGGGAAGCCAATGAACAGCCAGACATCGGGTCGGCCGGTCTTCCGCAAGCCGCCGCCCGAGGGTGTGGTGGAGGTACTGGGCATCGGCCGCGAGTGGAGCATCGCAGGGCTTGAGGACGGGTCCCTGCTGGCGGCGCGCCACAGGCAGTGCCGCCACTCCCATGACGGGGGCGAGTCCTGGGGCAAAGAACGGGACCTCCCCGAGCCGGTCAGCGCCTGGGGCCTGCTGCGCCTGAACTCCGGCGCCCTGGGCGCGTTCTCCGACGACAGGCTGTGGCTCTCCGGCGACGAGGGCCGCACTTGGGGCGAGGGACGGGCGATCCCCCTGCTCGGCAGTCCTTACTACGACACCCTGATCCAGGTGTCGAACGGCCGCCTCCTCTACCCGAACCGGGCCTGCTTCGGCAACCAGAACCACCCCGACCTGCCGCTGGAGTACGTCCGCAGCTACGGCCTCTGGAAGGGCCTGCGCCGCCAGGTGGCGGGACACTACCACTGGCCGGAGATCGACATCGCCTCGGTGAGCTGGTCCGACGACGAGGGCCGGACCTGGCGGATGTGCGAGGGCGAGCTGATGGGCTGGTTCGACGAGCACGGCGTGCCCAACGGCTGCGGCGGCGTCACCGCCTGCGACGAGCCGAGCCTGGCCGAGACCCGCGACGGCCGGGTGCTGTTCCTGGCGCGCTCCACGGTGGGGCGTCTGGTGTGCAGCTACAGCCGCGACGGCGGTCTCACGTGGTCGGCGGTGCGCCCCACCGAGCTGGCCGCCTCGTACTCGCCGCCGGCGATCACGACGGTCCCGGAGACCGGCGACCTGATCTGCGTCTGGAACCAGGTCTCCCGCGAGGAGATCCGCCGAGGCTACCGCCGGGGCCGCCTCTCGGCGGCGGTCTCGCGCGACTCGGGGGCCACCTGGCAGGGGTTCCGCACGATCGAGGTCAGCGCCGGCCTGGAAGACGTGGAGCGGGTCCCTGCCGAACACCCGGTGACGCCGGTGATCGGCCTGCCCGACGTGGGCCAACTCCCGGACGACTTCGCCGTCTTCCGCTACCCCAACGTGCGCGTCATCGGCGGCCAGGTCTTCATCCTCTACGCGCGGGAGTGGTTCGAGCTGGCCGCCGGGGCGAGGTCGGGCTTCGAGGACGAGCGCGACGGCGGGGTCGTCCTGGGCCACGAGAACGTTCTGCGCCGCTACCCGCTCCAGTACTTCTACGAGTAGACCTCTCATGAACCTGAACCTGCCGAACGTGGCCGTATCGGACCGGGTCAGCCTGTCGCGGCGGATCAAGGCCGGCGAGCGGACCACCATGGCCAGCCTGGAAGGTCCGGGCTGCATCCGCCGCATGTGGGTGACCGATGGCCGCCGCGGCAACGGACGGCAGGTCGTCATCCGCATCTACTTCGACGATGAGCCCGTCCCCCACGTGGAGGCGCCTTTCGGCGCCTTCTTCGGCGTCATGCACGGGGTGCCCTGGTATCCGATCAACACGCCCCACCTCTCGGCGCAGAACTACAGCGGCTACAACTGCTACTTCGACATGCCCTTCGCCCGGTCGGCGCGGATCGAGATGGACCGCGGCGCGGGCGACACGCCGATCTTCCTCTTCGTCGACTGGCACCGCTTTCCCGGGCAACGGCTGGAGGAACCGCGCCGCTTCTGCGCGCGCTGGCGGAGAGAGGCGCCCACGGAGAGCTACGGGGAGGACTTCCTGCTGTTGGACGCGGACGGCCCCGGGCGGCTGGTCGGCTTCGTCTACGGTGTGCGGCTCTACGACGACACCGACCGCTGGAGCCACGGCGGGGCGGACAACATCTACATCGACGGCGGCGGCGAGCATCCCGCCTGCCTCCGCGGGATCGGAGGGGAGGACACCTTCGGCACCTCCTACGGCGGCGCCCTGCACACCCCCGAGACCCACCTCCACACGGGCATGCCCTACTACACCCACGCCGACGTGGGCCAGGCCCGTCCGGCGCAGCGGCTCGTGGGCTACCGGTTCTTCGACCGCGACACGATCGAGTTCCGCGAGTCGATCCACGTGCGTTTCGGCTCGATGGAGAACGACATCTGCGCCACCTCGTACTGGTACCAGGAGGGGCCGGTGCGGCCTTTCTTCGAGATGCCCGACTGGCCGCTGCTGCAGCCCGCCGAGCGCTTCGAGCCGCCCTGGGGACAGCTGCCCCGGGGGACCTGCGACCTGCCCCTGCCGGACACTGGAAGCTGGTGGGTCTGCGGGCCCTTCCGGAACCGGGGCGAGCGCGCCATGGAAGCCGATCTGCCCGCCGAGACGGAGTTCCAACCGGCAGCCACATTCGACGGCGGGCACGAGGAGGATTCCCCGTGGCTGACGGAGGGTTCCCGCGAGCTGGGGCGGGACGCGGCCCGCTGGCACAAGCGGGAGGCCCTCCGCGGCTTCGTGGACTTCAACCACGTCTTCCGCCCCCACATTTCAGGGACACCCGGCAACAGCGGCGAAGCGGCGGCGATCGCGAGATGTGTGTTGGAAGTGGAGGCGGAGACGACGGCGGAGATCCGCCTGGCGTGGGACGACCGGCTGATCCTCCGCGTCAACGGGGAGGACGGGATCGACTTGGGGCATCACGACGCCTTCCGGTCGCGGACGGTCCCCGTCGATCTGGGGAAGGGCCGCAACACCATCGTCCTCAAGCTGAGCAACACCGTGGGGTCCAACTACTGCGGGTGGACCTTCGCCTTTCGCGCCACTCTGCCGGACGGGAGTGTGGTGCTTCCTCGTGCGGAGCGACCATGAGACGGCCCACGGAGAGCGGCAACATCCGCTGGCCCGAGAACCTGGAAACCGATGAGTATGACGGCTGGTACATGGGACGCGGCCGATCGGTGAAGAGGGCGGTGAAGGCGGCGATGGAGGGCGACCTGGACACCATCCGGGCGTGCGTCGACGCCGAGCCCGAGCTGTTGCACTGCAACATCCGCTACCGGGAGCCCCTCTACTTCGCCGTCGGGAACAACCATATCGAGGCCGCCCGCTTCCTGATCGACAGCGGCGCCGAGATCACCTACAAGTCGGGCAACCGGCATCACCAGCGGCCCATCGAGAGGGCGGAGGACCGCGGCTTCGGGGAGGTGGCGGAGCTGCTGAAGAGCAGCCTGGAGAAGCGGTACGACGTGCTCTACCGTCCCGAGGGCGAGGAGATCGCCGCGCTCATCCGGGAGCACGATCTGTCTGCCGCCCTGGAGTACCTCGACCGGTCCCCGGAGTCGATGCGGGCCGTGGACGCGCGGGGCAACCAGCCGATCCACTGGGCCGTGCTGGTCAAGGACGTGGGCATCATCCGGGCCCTTGTGAAGCGGGGGGCGGATCTCGAAGCCCAACGCCCGGACGGCGCCCGCCCCGTCGACCTGACCCCGGGCGACTACTTCCACAGGGGGCGCCACCGGGCCGACTTCCTGCGCGGGTTCCTCATCGGTCTGGGCGCCGAGTGTCCCGTCGAGCACGCCGCCGCCCTCGGGGATCTCGCGCTGGTGAAGGAGTGCGTGAGAGCGGACCCCGCCTGCGCCGGCCGGGTGCCCGACTACTTCACCTGGTACACGAGCAGCTGCCTCGACAACGCCATCGCCGCCGGCGACGCCGCCGTCGTCAGGTACCTGCTGGAGCACGGCGCCGACCCGAACCTGCGCCAGCCCGGACTCGCCCCCCGCGGCAGCGCCCTGCTGACCGCCGTGGCCAAGGGCGACATGGAGATCATCGAACTGATGCTGGAGGCCGGCGCCGACCCGAACCAGGAGGTGGAGTCCTCCGGGAATGTCTGCGGCTGGGCGAAGGAGGATCCGCCGTTGCTGCGCAGACTCGCCGAGAGGGGCGGGATGCTGGGCGACTACGATGACCTGAAGGGGGTGGAGCCGGAGGTGCTGAGGATCATGTTCGGCGAGCTGCCGCTGAAGTACCACGTCGCCAACGACGACGTGGGGGGGCTGCGGCGGCGCCTCGGCGAAGACCCCGCGGGGGCTCGCGAGATCTTCCCTCGCACCATCGGCAACCGGCCGCTCATGGAGGTCTGTCTCGCGGCCGACCCCGGCCTGCTGGGAGATCTCTCACCCGACGTGGTGAGGCAGCTGCTCCGCGACGACAGCCTGAAGGACTACAGCGAGCCGGCCCTCGCCCTGACGGACCTGTCGCGGCCCGACTGGATGGGCATCACCCAGCTCCACGACATCGCCGCCTTCGGATCGGTGCCGGAGGCCGAGCGGTTCGTCGCCCACGGCGCGCCCCTGGAGGTGATCGACGAGGAGTACTCCAGCACGCCCCTGGGCTGGGCCGCGAGGCAGGGCTGCAGCGAGATGGCGGCGTTCCTGCTCGAGAAGGGGGCCAGTCCGCAGGGGGCCGGGACCTTCCCATGGGCCGCGCCCCTGGAGTGGGCGCGCAGGCGGGGCCACGAGGAGACGGCGGCGGTCATCGAGCGGTGGTTGTGAAGGGACGGCAGAGACCGGTATCAGGCGAGTTCGAGGTCCGTCCGCGGGAAGTCGTCCCCCGTGCAGAGGAGTGGCTCGCCAGCGAGTTGGGCCGTGGCGTAGGAGGCGCAATCCCCGAAGTTGAGTGCCGCCGGATGGCGCCCCTTGCCGTAGCTCAGCCAGGCCTGATGGGCCGCGGAGTAGTGCGCCTGGCTGAATGGGATGGCCACGGTGTCGGTCTCCTGCATGAAGCGGGCCAGCATCCCCTGAGCGTTGCGATCAAGGCGAGCTGACAGCACAATGGCAGCTTCGAGAAGAGTAGGTGTGCCCACACCGAGGCTGGACGCGGCGGCGAGCTTCGACCGAAGGACTTCGTGCTCCGGCTCACGAAGCAGGATGGCGACGATCGCCGAGGAATCGAGGATCATGCGCCGTCCTTGCCATAGCCCAGGATCTCTTCCTCTTCATCCCGGCCCAGTTTCCTGCCCAACTCCGAGGGCGGCACATAGGGCCAGACCTCCGTCTCCAGGAATCGGCGCAACCGCCCGCCGCGGTCATCCGCAGCGCCCTGGTAGGCCAAGCGGGAGCGGCGCTCCTCCAGGGATCGGCGCACTGCCTCGGTCTTGCTCTCTCCTGTGAGGAGGGAGACTTCCTCGATCAGCCGCTCGACCTCCTTGTTCTTGATGTTCAAGCTCATGGAATGCCCTCCGTTTCCCGTTTCCGGAATAGTGGCCTGAAGGGAAGAAAAAGTCAACCATGGTAGAACAGTCTGGTGAGTCCCTTGACGGACCACTACCGCCGGCCCCCGGCCAACTGCTCCGCCTCGGGCAGCCGGCGCAACCGGAGCATCGCCGCGGTGCCGAAGGCGGGACCGGCGGCGAGCATGAGGAAGGCCGCGGGCCAGCCGCCGATCTCCACGACGAGCGGCACCAGCTGGATCGAGCCCAGGGTCAGCAGGAAGCCGACCGAGGTCTGGATGGTCAGGGCCGTGCCAGTGTACTCCGGGGGGCTGAGCTCGGTGATGGAGGCGGAGAACTGGGCCGAGTCGGCGACCACCGAGATTCCCCAGATCAGCAGGATGACGGTGAGCAGCGGCAGGGGGGCGGCGTGGAAGACCGCGGCCAGCACCGCCATGCAGCCGCTGACGATCATGGCGGCGCTCGTCGTCGCCGTGCGGCCCACGCGGTCGGCGCCGGCGCCGCCGGCGAGGCAGCCGATCCCGCCGCTGGCGATGACGGCAAAAGCGAGCAGGGCCGCGAGGGAAGTGGAGCCGCCGCTTTCGGCCACCCTCTCTGCCAGGAAGAGGGGCACCCACGTCCACATGGCGTACAGCTCCCACTGGTGGCCGAGGTAGCCGAAGTTGGCCAGCCGCAGGTCCCGCCGGGTGAAGATGGAGAGGGCGAAGCGCGGGTTGAAGCGGGCGCCGCCGGCGGCAAAGGGACCTTCCCGGAAGAACAGGGCCACGATCAGCCCCCCCGCGGCAGCGAGGGCCGACGAGACCAGGACGACGCGGGTCCAGTCGGAGGCCGCGCCACCGACGGCCTGGTGGGACAGGGAGCGCACGAGATGGGGGGCCGCCGAGCCGACGGTCAGGGCCCCCACCACCAGGCCGATGGCGAGACCGAGGTGCCGCCGGGTCCAGGTGGCGGCCAGCTTCATGCCGGGGGGGTAGACCCCGGCGATGAAGAAGCCGGTGAGGAAGCGCAGGACGAGGCCGGACTCGAGTCCGGTGGCGAAGAGGGCGAAGCCGGCGTTGGCCGCGGCGCCCAGCCAGGCGCTGACGACGAAGAGGCGGCGGCTGCTGACGATGTCGGGCAGGTTGAGGACGCCGCTCAGGGCGGTGCCGGCGACGAAGCCGATCTGCACGGCCATGGTGAGCCAGGCGGAGCCGGCCACCGACAGGCCCCAGGCCTCCTGCAGGGCGGGGGAGACGGCGGAGGCGCTGAACCACAGCGACATGCCCAGCACCTCGGCCAGCGCCAGCAGTCCCAGGTTCCGCCACTGCAAGCGGCTGCCTTCGAGGGCGTCACTGGCCGGGGAGCTCACCCGGTCCAACCGATCAGCTGGATGGGCCCCGGGTAGCGCGCCACCACTTCGTCCATCGTCAGCAGGGTCATCGCCTCGATCTGCGCCTGGGCCATCAGGAGCCGGTCGAAGGGGTCACTCGCCCCCCCTCGAACAAGGTCTCGATCTCGGTGGAGCCCATGCGGTCGAAGTCGGGCGGCAGCGAGATCCGGCCCGCCAGAAACCCGGTACGGCCGGCGGGTCCGGCCTCCGGAGCGTCTACCGCCAGGACCTTGACCAGCGGCTTGCCGGCCCGGGCGATGACGAAGGGCTCGCCCCGGGCGGCGCCTTCCACCAGACGCGAGAGGTGGATCTTGGCTTCGTGCATGTCTACGGTGCGCATGGGCGGCTCCTCAGTCCATTTGTCTCTCGTCTGTCAAAGGCGGGACGATCTCCCATCAAGGAATGAGGACTCGAGCAGGCTTGCAAATCTAATCTCCCGCGTTAGATTTGCACGAACCCGGGACTCGCACCAAGATGCCCTACCTCGCCCGCCACCTGACTCCGACCATCCACCGGGCGGCGGCCACCTTTCCCGCCGTGCTGATCACCGGTGCCCGCCAGACGGGGAAGACCACCCTGCTGCGCCGCGAGTTCGGCGGGTCCCACCGCTATCTCTCCCTCGAGCGGCCAGACGTCCGGGAGCGGGCCCGGGCCGATCCGGTGGCCTTCCTCGCCGAGGCCTCCCCGCCGGCGATCCTCGACGAGATCCAGTACGCCCCGGAGCTGCTCCACTACGTCAAGGAGGAGATCGACGCCGACCGCCGGCCCGGCCGCTGGCTCCTCACCGGGTCGCAGAGCCTGGCCCTCATGCAGGGGCTGAGCCAGACCCTGTCGGGGCGCGTCGCCGTCCTGACGCTGGACCCGCTCTCCACGGCGGAAGTCGAGGGGCGGCCCCCGCCCGGCGGAATCGATGCGCTGCTGGAAAAGGTGTTCGGTGATCCGCTGGCCGGTGACCGGCCCCGGAAGCCCGTCGACCTCGTGGACTGGCTCCTGCGTGGAGGCTTTCCCGAGCCCCGCGTCAACCCGCGGGTGGACCGCCAGCTCTGGCTCGGCGGCTATGTCCAGACCTACCTCGAGCGCGACGTGCGCGACCTGGCCCAGATCGCCGACCTGGGCGCCTTCACGCGCTTCCTCATGCTCGCCGGCGCCCGCACGGGCACCACCCTCAACATGACCGATCTCGGCCGCGAAGTCGGCGTCAGCGGTCCCACCATCCGCCGCTGGCTCTCGGTGCTCGAGACCAGCCAGATCATCCATCTGCTGCCGCCGTACTACCGCAGCCTGGGCAAGCGCCTGCGAAAGAGCCCCCGTCTGTTCCTGATCGACCCCGGGCTGGCCACCTTCTTCATGGGTCTTCACTCGGAGGAACCCGTCCTCCACGGTCCCGCTCTCGGGCCCCTGGTGGAAACGGCGGTGGTGGGGGAGTGGCTGAAGGCCTTCCGGCAGCAGGGCGAGAGACCCGGCCTCTACTACTGGCAGTCGAGCACCATCGCCGAAATCGATCTCGTCATCGAGCGCGGCGGCCGCCTCTACGGCGTCGAGGTGAAGGCCACGGCCACCCCGACCCCGGGCCACGCCGAGGGCCTGGCGCGCTGGCTCGCCCTCGCCGGCCCCGAGGCCCGGGGGGTGCTGGCCTGCCGCGTCGAGGAGCCCCAGGCCCTGCGGCCGGGCATCCGCGCCGTTCCCTGGCACCTCGCCTGGTAGCCGGGGCTGCGGCCTCTCTCTCGACTCTACAGCTTCAGCAGGCGCCGGGCGTTGCCGCCGAGGATGAGGCGCTTGTCGTCGTCGCTGATGTCGGCGGTGATGATCTTGCCCAGTTGCGCCCGCGGGTCCATCAGCGGGATGTCGGAGCCGAAGAGGACGCGCTCGGCGCCGGCTTCCTCCACGAGCTGCTCGATCACGCCCGGCGTGCGGAAGGTGGAGCACGTCTCCAGGTAGACGTTGGGGTGGTCCAGGGCGACGTCGATCGCCTGGCGGCGCATGGGCGGACAGTTGCCCGAGTGTCCGGAGACGAAGCGGGCCCCGGGGAAGCGCCCCGCCACTTCGCCCATGTACCTCGGAAAGGACCCGGGCTCGATCCCGGTGTGCCACAGCACGACCAGCTCGCGGTCGTCGGCGAACTCGTAGATCGGCCACCAGGCGGGGTCGCTCAGAGGCGGCTCGACGAAGGGAGGGTAGAGCTTGATGCCCTTGAGGCCGAGCCGGTCGATGGCCCGCTCCAGCTCGGGGACGATCGTCTCCGGCATCAGGGGGGAGACGTAGGCAAAGCCGAGGAGGCGGTCGGGATGGGCGGCCACGAGGGCGGCGGTGATGTCGTTGGCGCGCCGGCCCTCGGGGTGCCAGATGTCGAACAGGACGGAGCGGTCGATGCCGACGGCGTCCATGGCGGAAAAGAGCGGCACCGGGTCGAGGTGGGAGACGCCCCAGCGCCCGGGATGGCCGTGGAAGTCGATCACCTCCGAGCCGGCGATCATCGTGCGCCTCCTTCCAGCAGGCGTTCCAGGTTGCCGCTGCACACGGCCCGCAGGGTCGCCTCGTCGAAGCCGACGTTGTGGATGTAGTAGAGCATGGGGCCCATGGCCAGACGCGGATAGAAGGAGCCGTAGAGGAAGCGCTCCGCCCCGAACTCGGCGACCAGCACCTCCAGCTCCCGCAGGACCTCGTAGCGGCTCAGCTCCAGTCGGGCGCTGGTGAGCTTGAGGAAGGGCCGCACGTAGTAGGAGTGCACGAAGTGGGCCCCGAGCAGGACGGTCACCAGGCCGGGGAAGGCGCGCAGGATCTCCATCACCTCGGTGACCGGCGTGTTCTTGCGCACCATCCACGAGGGGTCCCAGGTATCGTGCAGGGAGATCCACACGGGGATGCCCTCGGCCTGCAGCCACTCCAGCAGATCGCCGTAGAC
>JAJDTN010000247.1 GCA_022827165.1 Candidatus Latescibacterota bacterium | reverse complement strand
CATGGCGAGCATCACCATCCGCAATCTCGAGGACGACATAAAGACCCGTCTCCGCAGGCGGGCGGCCGAGCGAGGCCGGTCGATGGAAGAGGAAGCGCGACTGATACTGGCCGAGGCGGTCGCTCGGGAGGCCGCGCCATCGAGGGGGCTGGGAACGGCGATCCACGAGCTCTTCAAGCCCTTCGGTGGAGTGGATCTGGAACTGCCGCCGCGCGAACCGATGCGCGAACCACCCCGCTTCGACCGGAGCGACGGCGATGGTGGTGCTTGATACCAAGGTCGTCTCCGAGTTGATGCAGAGCGCACCGAGCTCGAAGGTCCTGGCCTGGCTCGACGATCGGCCGACTCGGGAGCTATTCATGACGGCGGTGACCGAGGCGGAGATCCGCACGGGCATCGCCTTCCTGCCCGAGGGTGGGCGCCGCCGGGGTCTTGCCGAGGCGGCCGAGCGTGCTTTCGGCGGTCTGTTTGCGGGTCGGGTTCTCCCGTTTGACAGTGCGGCAGCCCGCGTCTACGCGGAGATCGCCGCGGCTCGGCGCGCAAGCGGGCGTCCGCTCTCCCAGACCGACGGTCAGATCGCGGCCATCGCCCGCTCCCGGGGCATGACGGTGGCGACACGGAACGTCCGGGATTTCGCGGAGACGGGGATCGAGGTGATCGACCCATGGGCCGCGGCATGACCCGGTGCGGCTCGAGCAGCTCGACGACCAGGAACCGCCCGCGGCGGCGGACCTCGTATCCCTCCTCCGCGGCCAGGGTCTCGTCCCGGCTCATGGTCCGGCTTCCAGGCGCTCCCATCCCCGGGCCTCGTGGGCGCCCCCGAACCGCCGGGGGTGGAGGATCTCGGCGACGATCTCCGCCGACTCCACCAGGCGCGGCCCCGGCCGGTTGAAGAACTGGTTGCCGTCGGTGAGGAAGACCCGCCCCTCGCGCACGGCCCGCAGGCGCGGCCACGCCGGCTGCCCGGTCAGGGCCGGCAGCTCCTTCCGCGAGCGGGGGATGTCGAAGCCGCAGGGCATGAGGAGGATGAACTCGGGCTGCGCCTCCTCCAGGGCTTCCCAGGAGAGCCAGGGGGAGTGGGCCCCGGCGGCAGACAGGAGGTTGCGGCCGCCGGCGATTTCCACCAGCTCGGGGATCCAGTTGCCGGCGGCCATGAGCGGCTCGAACCACTCGATGCAGGCGACGGTGGGGCGCTCGTCGAGAGCCGTGGTCAGCGCCGCGAGCCGGTCGAGCCGCTCCCGCAGATCGGCCGCCAGGGCGCGGCCCCGCTCCTCCACTTCCAGGGCTTCGGCGACACGCCCGATGTCGCTCCAGAGATCCTCCAGCCGGTTGGGCTCCAGCGACAGAATGCCCGGCCGCGAGCGCACCAGCTGACAGGCGGCCTCCTCCACGTCCTTCAGGCTGACGGCGCAGACCTCGCACTGGGACTGGGTCACCAGCCAGTCGGGGGCCAGCTCGTCGAGGAGTCCGGCGTCGACGCGGTAGACCGAGGCGGCCTCCTGCAGGATCGCCTTGACCCGTTGGTCGACCTGGTACGAGGTGCCGTCCGGGTCGAACTTGGGGGCCGTGCAGGCCGGCAGTTCCTCGACCCCGGGGGGATGGTCGCACTCGTGGGAACGGCCCACCAGGAGGTCGCGGCAGCCGAGGGCGCAGACGATCTCGGTGCTGCTGGGCAGGAGGGAGACGACGCGCATGGCGGACTCCGTCATCGGGTGGTTTCGGCTTCGACCGGGGGGTCTCGCAGGTGACCGACCACCTCGTGGAGGCTGGCGCAGAGGCGCGGGCCCGCGGCCGTGTGCAACCGCCAGGAGGGCCCGTCGCCGTTGCCGAGGACCTCGACGCGGGGCGGTCTCTCGCGTCCGGGGTCGACGCGGAAGCCGGCCCGCTCCAGGGCGCGGGCCGTCCACCGGGCCGGGAGCCCCTCGCCCTCCAGGCCGACCTCGCCCTCCGGCTCCGGGTCCAGGCGGAAGGATCCGGTGGCCGGGTCGAAGTCCCCGAAGGTCTGTTGGAAGGCCCCACTCAGCACCAGGTCCTCCGGAGCCCCGGTCTGCAGCGGCCCTCCCGGCGGCAGCAGCCACAGGCGGTCGGCGCTGCGCAGGGCCAGGTCGAGGTCGTGGGTGGAGAGCAGCACGGCACGGTCTCCCCCGCCGGCCAGGCGGCGCAGGAGCTGCACGATCTCCACCCGCCTCGGCAGATCGAGGTAGGCCGTGGGCTCGTCGAGGAGGAGGATCGCCGGCTCCTGGGCCAGGGCCCGGGCGATGGTCACCTTCTGGCGCTCGCCGTCGCTCAGCTCGCCGACGCCGCGCGCCGCCAGCTCCCGGGCCCCCACCGCTTCCATGGCCCAGCGCACCACCTCCTCGTCCTCAGGCGACAGGCGGCCGTCCCAGCCGGTGTAGGGGTAGCGCCCCAGCGCCGCCAGGGCATAGGCCGACAGGTTGCCCGTGTCCACGCGCTCGGTCAGGACCAGCCCGAGATGGCGGGCCCGTTCCCCCTCGGCCAGGGCGTGGAGGTCGCGGCCGTGGAGGAGGACCTCGCCGGAGAGCGGCTTCTGCAGGCCGGCCAGGGTGCGCAGGAGGGT
>JAJDTN010000281.1 GCA_022827165.1 Candidatus Latescibacterota bacterium | reverse complement strand
CCACAGGTCGCTGATCGGGTTGGCGCCCTGGTAGGCCGGCCGCAGCACCGGCCGCTCCGGCCGCGGGCGCCGGTCGTAGGGGACGGCGGTGTACGACTCCAGGGCGTGGCTGAGCACGTCGAGCCCCGTGGAGGCGGCCACCGCCGGCGGCAGGCTCCGCGTGTTGTCCGGATCGATGAGGCCCAGCACCGGCCGCAGCCGCCGGTGGGCGATGCCGGTCTTGGCCTTCATCTCCACCAGGTCGAAGATGGCTACCCCCGTCGTCTCGGAGCCGGTGCCCGCCGTCGTCGGCACGGCGATGAGCGGCTTCAGGGCGCCCGGCGCCGGCAGACCGCGGCCGATGGGGGCGTTCACGTAGTCGAGGAAGTCCTCGGGCGGATGGGTGGCGTAGAGGTTGGCGGCCTTCGCCGTGTCGATGCTGGAGCCGCCGCCCACGGCGACATAGGCGTCGAAGCCCCCCTCCGTGGCGACGTCGATCGCCTCGCGGAAGGAGGCGTCCGTGGGCTCCACGTGGACGCCGTCGAAGAGCTGATGCGCGACCCCGGCGTCGTCCAGCGACTGGCGGGCCACCGCCACCGGCTCCAGGCGCGACAGGTTCGGGTCGGTCACCAGCAGCACCCGCCGCGCCCCCATGTCGGCCAGGTCCATGCCGATCTCGGCCGTGACCCCGGATCCGTAGCGGATGCTGGAGGTGGCCATCTCGAAGGCGGTGTCGCGTTCCATGGGATCTCCTCAGGAACCGCGGGGGTCTTCCCCGCTCACCGCCGCCTCGAACTCCTCCACGTCCAGGCGGCTGCCGATGGCCAGGGGCACCCGCTCGTGCAGGGTCGCGGGCACCCGGTCGAGGATCGGCCCGCGGCCGTCGGAGGCGCCGCCGCCGGCCTGCTCGGCGATGAAGGCCAGGGGACTGGCCTCGTAGAGCAGGCGCAGCTTGCCCCCGGGGGACTTGCGGTCGCCCGGGTAGAGGAAGACGCCGCCCTTGAGCAGGTTGCGGTGGAAGTCGGAGACCAGGGAGCCGATGTAGCGCGCCGAGCAGCCTTGCTCCTTGCGGCTGTCCACGTAGGCGCGCACACCGCCGCTCCAGCCGCCGGCGTTGCCCTCGTTGACGCTGTAGATGGCGCCCCGCTCGGGGATGCGGATGCTCTCGTGGGAGAGCAGGAACTCGCCGATCGTCGGGTCCAGGGTGAAGCCGTGGACGCCGCGGCCGGTGGTGTAGACCAGCATCGTGCTCGACCCGTAGACGAAGTACCCGGCGCACAGCTGCTCGCGCCCCGGCCGCAGGAAGCTCTCGGCGGTGGCGGCGGCCGAGCCGGGCGGGCGGTAGATGGAGAAGATGGTGCCGATGCTGACGTTCACGTCGATGTTCGAGGAGCCGTCCACGGGGTCGAAGACGAGGATGTAGGGGCCCCGGGCGTGGGGGTCCGGGATCGGGTAGAAGTCCTCCATCTCCTCCGAGGCCATGGCCGCCAGCAGCCCGGTGTGGTCGAGGGCCTGGATGATGGTGACGTTGGCGAACTCGTCGAGCTTCTGCACCTGCTCGCCGTGGACGTTGATGCGCCCCGTGAGGCCCATGGTCTCGGCCAGGCCCGCCTTGTTCACCTCGCGGCCGATGATCTTGGCGGCGGTGGTGATCCCTTCCAGCAGGGCGGTGAAGCGCCCGGACACGCCGGGGAACTGGCGCTGCTGCTCGATGATGAACCGGGTCAGGGTCATGCCCAGCATTGGCGTGCTTCTCCCGGGGCTGCCCATGGGGGCGGGTGGCTTGCAGGCCCTCTCGCCTGCGGTGCTGAATCAACGTCCTGGCCCATGCGGCGGCCAGCTTGCATGCCCTCCGGCCCCCCGGTACACTGCTTCGCCGTGGCTCACCTTACCCCGCGACATCCCGACTCTGAACGATCCCGGAGGGACCACGCCGCCGGCGGACCGGCCGCGCCCGACCGGCTGAGCGGCAAGGTGGCCCTGATCACGGGCGCCGGCAGCGGCATCGGGCGGCAGGCGGCCCTGCGCTTCGCCGCCGAGGGAGCCCGGGTCGCCGCCGTCGACGTGAACGCCGCGGCCGGGGAGGCGGTCGTGGAGGAGGTCGCCGCCAGCGGAGGCCGGGCCCTCTTCGTGGAGGCCGATGTCTCGCGGGGCAGTGACTGCGCCGCCATGGTCGCCCGGGCGGAGGCGGAGTTCGGCGCCCTCCACGTGCTGTTCAACAACGCCGGCATCTCCCACGCCGACGACGCCGACGCGGTGGACACGGAGGAGGCCGTCTGGGACCTGACGATGGCCGTCAACCTCAAGGGCGTCTTCCTGGGGTGCAAGCACGGGGTGCCGGCCCTGCGCCGCGCCGGCGGCGGCTCGATCATCAACACCGCCTCCTTCGTCGCCCTGTTGGGGGCGGCGGTGCCGCAGCTGGCCTACACGGCCAGCAAGGGCGGCGTGCTGGCCCTCACTCGGGAGCTGGCCGTGGTCCACGCCCGCGAGGGCATCCGCGTCAACGCCCTGTGCCCGGGGCCGCTGCGCACCGAGCTGTTGATGAAGTATCTCGACTCCGAGAGCAAGCGGCAGCGGCGCCTCGTCCACATCCCCATGGGCCGCTTCGGGGAGGCCGGGGAGATCGCCGACGCGGCCCTCTACCTGGCGTCGGACGAGTCCTCCTTCGTCACCGGTACCGCCTTCACCGTGGACGGCGGCATCACCGCGGCGTACGTGACCCCCGAACCGGAGGAGAACAGTCCATGAAGGAGTACTTCGAGGGCATCGGAAAGGTGGAGTACGAAGGGCCGGAGACGGACAACCCCCTGGCCTTCCGGCACTACGACCCGGCGGAGAAGGTCGGCCGCCGCACCATGGAGCAGCACCTGCGCTTCTCCGTCGTCTACTGGCACACCATGAAGGGCGGCGGCATCGACCCCTTCGGGCCCTCCCCGGTCTACGACCGGCCCTGGGAGACCTCCAGCGACCCCATGGAGGCGGCGGAGGAGACGATGCGCGCCGCCTTCGAGTTCTTCACCAAGCTCGGTGTGCCGTTCTGGGCCTTCCACGACCGCGACATCTCCCCGGAGGGGGAGAGCCTCAAGGAGACGAACGATCGCCTCGACCGCATGGTGAAGCTGGCCGCCTCCCTGCAGCGGGAGACGGGGGTGAAGCTGCTCTGGGGCACGTCGAACTGTTTCTCCAACGCGCGCTTCACCCACGGCGCCGGCACCAACCCCGACCCCCACGTCTTCGCCTGGGCCGGGGCGCAGATCAAGAAGTGCATGGAGTGCACCCAGGCCCTGGGCGGCGCCAACTACGTCTTCTGGGGAGGCCGCGAGGGCTACTCCAACCTCCTCAACACCGACCTGAAGCAGGAGCAGGAGCAGATGGCGCGGCTGTTGCGCATGGCCGCCGACTACAAGAAGGAGATCGGCTTCCGGGGCACGCTGCTGGTCGAGCCCAAGCCGAAGGAGCCGACCAAGCACCAGTACGACTACGACGCGGCCACGGTCCTCGGCTTCCTCCGCGCCCACGACCTGCTCGACGACTTCAAGCTCAACCTGGAGGCCAACCACGCCACCCTGGCGGGCCACACCTTCGAGCACGACCTGACCGTGGCCGCCGCCGAGGGCCGCCTCGGCAGCATCGACGCCAACCGCGGCGACCTCCTCCTCGGCTGGGACACCGACCAGTTCCCCACCGACCTCTACGGCACGACCTACGCGATGATGGTCATCCTGCGGCAGGGCGGGCTGCGGACGGGGGGCGTCAACTTCGACGCCAAGGTGCGGCGCGGATCCTTCGACGTGGAGGACCTCTTCCACGCCCACATCGGCGGCATGGACGCCTTCGCCCGGGGGCTGAAGACGGCGGCGCGGATCCTCGAGGACGGCGTGGTGGGCGACTTCGTGAAGCGCCGCTACGCCGGCTGGCGGCGGGGGATCGGGCGCAGGATCCTGAGGGGCGAGGCGACCCTGGCCGACATGGAGGCGTACGTCCACGAGCACGGCGAGGCCGCCAGGATCAGCGGCCGCGAGGAGTGGCTGGAGAACGTCGTCAACAGCTATCTCTGAGGGCGGTCACGCGCCGATGCGGTCGGCCAGGGCCCGTACGAGGGTTTCGGCCTCCGCCTCCACCTGCAGAAGGTTGCGGTCCTTCGGCCGCAGGAACCCGCGCTCCACCGCCTGGTCGAGGAATCGCACCAGGGGGTCGAAGTAGCCGGCCGTGTTGAGCAGGCCCACCGGCTTGGCGTGGAAGCCGAGCTGCGACCACGCCAGGGCTTCGAACAACTCCTCCATTGTGCCGTACCCGCCCGGCAGGGCGAGGAAGGCATCGGCGCGCCGGGCCATGATCGCCTTGCGCTCGTGCATGTCGTCGGTCACGATCAGCTCGTGCACCTCGCGTTGGGCCAGCTCCCTCTCCTCGAGGGTGCGCGGGATGACGCCGACGACGCTGCCTCCGGCCGCCAGGGCGGATCGGGCGACGGCCCCCATGAGCCCCACGTTGCCGCCGCCGTAGACCAGCCCCATTCCGCGCCGGGCGATGGCCCCGCCCAGGGCTTCGGCCTCGCGGAGGTAGGTCTGGCCGAGGCCGGACTTGGAGCCGCAGTACACGCAGATGCTCTTCGTTTCCGTCATTTCCCCTCGTGGTCCGGATCGGAGGTCCAGGGCGCGGCCGGCTTGTCGACGGCAGCCCTCGGTAGTGTCGTACATTACTGAAATGCCAGCCATGATCGAGGTTCCTGACCACATCCTGCGCCGCGCGCAGGCTGCCGCGGCCCACGAGGGCAAGAGCCTCGAGGCGTTCGTCGCGGAAGCTCTCGAGGAGAAGGTGGGCCGCGCCGCGGGGAGAGGGGCCGGCCGCCGGGTGCGGTTCCCCCTGGTTCCCTCCAGCCATCCGGGGTCGGTCGACCTGGGCTCCGACGACATCAGCCGCATCCTGGAGGCCGAAGACTCGGGTGCACCTTGAGCGACGCCTACCTTGCGGCGTTCGCAGCTGCCGCGGGTTTGACGCTGGTGAGCTTCGACCGGGGCCTGGAGAAGTTCAGCGAAGTCGAGGGCGTCCTGCCGGAATAGCGCCACACACGATGGTCATCGGCCCCTGCGAGCCACCTGCGGGCACGGGGCGTCGACTGCGCCGGGCCGCCGCAGACGGCAACGGCGGGACAGGCCCTGGCACGCAGGCAGGGCCCATCCCGCCGGAATCGTATTCTCTGCTGTCGTCAGGCGGCTGGCTGAACTCCCCCGATCAGGGGGAGGCCTTGACCGCCGGATCGACGGCCTCCTTGACCTCGCCCCAGCTCTGAGCGGGTACGTCCGGCGAACCGGCGCCCGTCTTTCCGGCGGGGAACAGGAGCTCGGCGGTCTCGCCGTCAATGGTCCGACGGATCAGGTCTTCAAGGTGATGATCGATCCCGTTGTCGTCGTCGTGGACCACTATGATGAACCCTCCGTCACCGCTCTCAATTTCCCTGACCTCGACCGGCTCGCCGTCAATGGTCACCTCGATCTCGCCGTCACCGTCAAGGTTGACACTGATCCGATGCAGGAGGCTGCTGGCGACCTCGGCGATCGCCGCCCTCTGGCTGGCGGCCCCGGCGAGCAGGATCGCCACGCCGGCGAGGACGGCGGCAAGGGAGCGCGGACGCCAACGCCGGCGGTGCGGCGCCGGGCTCGAGCCCGAGATCTCTGGCGAACCGTTGCCGGAGAAGGCCGGTGCCGCTCCGCGCGACGAAGCCGCTTCACTGCTCCGGGCGGCCAGGCGGGTGGCCAGGGCCCGGTTGGCCTCCAGGAGCAGATCCGCGGGATAGCTGGACTCGCGGATCGACCGGCCTGCCTCGCTCAACAGGGCCAGGTCTCCCTCGAGCCGGGCGGCCTCGGGGTGGGCCCGCAGGTACTCCTCGACCTCCCTGCGCTCGGCCTCCGGCAGCTCGCCGTCGAGGTACTCGATCAGTCTCTCCTGGAACTGGCTGGTCGTGATCATCTGCAGGCCTCCTTCTCGAGGTTCGGTGTTTCGCGTGACTCGTCGGCTGTGAGCCGCTCCCGGATCTGTCTGGCGGCCTGAAAGGCAGCTGCGCGAGCCGCGCCTTCCGAGCAGTCCAGGATCCGGGCGATCTGCTCGAAGGAGCAGCCCTGGAAGTACCGCAGGATGAAGACCTCTCTGCGGCGTTCGGGCAGATCCAAAGCGAGGCGCCGGATCGTCTCAACCATCAGCCCCCTCTCGATCACGGCCTCCGCCTCCCGGCTGTGAGGTTCCTGCGCCGGTTCCGTCCAGGGACACAAGCGGGCCCGCTGGCGGCTGAAGTCGATGGCGGCATTGATCGCCGTTCGGCACAGCCACGACTTGGGCTGTTGCAGAGGACCGGCCTCGCTGGTGGTGACGTGGTACTTGACGAATACCTCCTGGTAGAGATCGGCGGTCTCCTCCCGGTTCTGATTGATCCGCCAGATCAGGCTCATGACCAGAGGACCGTATCGCTCGAGCGCCTGTTCTACGTGCATCCCATCTCCTTGGTGCGGGGGAGGAACGGATCCCACGTGGCCACACCCATAGAACGACTCAGAGCACGATTTGTTACTTCGGCGACAGGTCGATTCCCGCAGGATCATGTCCCTTCGAGGGGAAGATCTGCTATCATGGAGCCCCACGTGATGAACAGGGAGCTGTTCGAGATGGTCCGAACACAGGTCCGGCTGACCGAAGACCAGGCGCGGCGCGTCAAGCGGATCGCCGCCGAGCGGCGGGTCTCCATGGCGACGGTGATTCGCGAGGGGGTGGATCTGCTGCTGCGTTCGGCGGAGACCATCGATGCCGAGCGCGCGGACCGGGCGGTCTCGGCGGCCGGCCGGTTTCGTTCCGGAGGCGGCGACGGGGCCGAGGGACATGACCGCTGTCTGGGTGAAGCCTACCGCGGCTGATGGTCTCGCCGGCCGCCGGGGGCTGAGCCTCGTGGACTGCGTCAGCTTTGCGGTGATGGCCCGCGCAGGGCTGCGCCAGGCCTTCGCCTTCGACGATCACTTCGCCGAGCGGGGCTTCTCGTGCCTGCCGGCGGCGGCTGACCCTCAGGCGGGCCCGGCGCATTCGCCCGTGTAGAAGGCGGTCGTGCGCCTCGCCGCCGCGCTGGCCGCGCCGGGATCGGTTCCGGCCGCGGTCGCCGTGCGGCGCGGTGCGAAGCTCACTGTTGACATGCAACCCCATGCTTGCATATTATCGAGCCTCGACATGCAAGCGAACACCTGCCTTGGACTGACATGTGGACATCTATCGAGCGATCGCTGACCGAACCAGGCGGGCCATCCTGGATGAACTCGTGGATCGGTCGGGTCAATCGCTCTTCGAGCTTTGTGGGCGCCTGACCATGAAACACGGCATCAGCTCCTCGCGGCAAGCGATCTCGCAACACCTGGACGTCCTGGAAGCCGCAGGGCTCATTCGCACGAGGCGCGAGGGGAGGTCGAAGCTCCACTGGTTCGTGGGCGCGCCGCTGAAGGCCATCGGGGAGCGGTGGCCGGTCTCAACAGACGAGGAGATTGAGAAATGAGAATCAACCTGGCCGGCGTATTCGTGGACGATCAGCAGAAGGCACTTCGCTTCTACACGGAAACGCTTGGTTTTCGTCTGAAGCACAACATCCCTCTCGGAGGGCACTCGTGGATCACCGTGGTATCCGAGGAAGCTCCGGAGGGGACGGAGTTGGTGCTCGAGCCTGCTGAACACCCTGCAGTAGGCCCGTTCAGGAAGGCGCTCGTGGAGGACGGGATCCCCTATACATCCTTCGCGGTCGACGATGTCGGAGCCGAGCACGAGCGTCTCGTGGCGAAAGGTGTGCGGTTCGTGCAGCCGCCAACCGACCTGGGGACTGTCATTACCGCAGTCTTCGACGATACCTGCGGCAACCTGATCCAGATCATGGAGGAGAAGGCTCAACCGTGACGATACCCGGATGAGGCGGGCACCTCAGTTGTCCCGCGGCACCGCCATCATGCGTTCGAGAGACAGGCGGGCCCCCTCGATGACGTCGTCGTCGAGGTCGATCTCGAAGCGCTCCTCCGCCAGCGAGAAGTACACGTCCTGCAGCCCCGTGACCTTCATGTAGGGGCAGTGCAGCCGGCAGCCGATGCAGCCGTCGGCGGGGACGAACTCCTTGCCGGGATAGCGCTTCTTCAACTGGTGGATCATCCCCTCTTCGGTGGCGATGATGAAGGTCCGGGCCTCGGGGTACTTGCCGACGGCGTTGAGCATGCCCGTCGTCGAGCAGACCTCGTGGGCGGCCTCGACCACGTCCTGGCGGCACTCCGGATGGGCGATGATGACGGCCTCGGGGAACTCCTTGCGGGTGCGGTCGACGGTGGCGTGGCGCAGCACGTCGTGGGTGGGGCAGACGCCGTCGTAGGCGACGACCTCCTTCTCGGGCACCTGGTCGGCCACCCAGCGGGCCAGGTTCTTGTCGGGCGTGAACAGGACGCGGTCGGAGTCGAGGCTGCGCACCACGGAGACGGCGTTGGCCGAGGTGCAGCAGATGTCGGACTCGGCCTTCACCTCGGCCGAGGAGTTGACGTAGGTGACCACCGCGTGGTCAGGGTAGCGCTCCTTCCACTCGTAGAGGCTCTCCACGGTGATCGAATCGGAGAGCGCGCAGCCGGCCCCGAGGTGGGGCAGGAAGACGCGCTTGCGAGGGCTGAGGATCTTGGCCGACTCGGCCATGAAGTGGACGCCGCAGAACACGATGATGTCGGCGTCGGTCCGCGAGGCCTCCACCGACAGCCCCAGGGAGTCGCCGGTGACGTCGGCGAGATCCTGGATCGGCGGGATCTGGTAGTTGTGGGCCAGGATCACCGCGTTCTTCTCCACCCGGAGGCGGTCGATCTGTTCGATCAGCTGCTCGTCGGGGATGTGCTCGAAGCGGGTCTGGCCGGCGGGGGGGGCAACCTGGGTCATGGCTCGCTCACCTTCGCCCCCGCGTCGGGGGGGACGCTCTCGGTGCCGTTGGGGAAGACGCGCCAGAACTCCTTGCGGATGAGGCCGGTGATCATGGCGCTCTTGCTGCTGCCGTGGTAGCGGGCGACCGCCTCCAGCATGTGGAAGTCGCGGTCGTGGGCCGAGAAGGTCCGCGGCCGGGAACGGTCGCTCTTGGGCTTTGGTGCGGCGGGCATGGATGCTCTTGGAGGAGGAGTGGAAACCGCAAGAATTATTTAATTCTTCCTTAATCGATGTATAGTAATTGGGCTTGGAGCGTCTGTCAAGCCCGTGTGAACACCCGGGGGGGAGACGGCGCGGGACGGCCGAGGGCGGCCCGAGCGGCGCGAGAGCGAGGCGGCGGCGGGATCGGGGCAAGTGCCCGCGCCCGTCAGGTTCGCGTACGAAGGATG
>JAJDTN010000087.1 GCA_022827165.1 Candidatus Latescibacterota bacterium | reverse complement strand
GATGGCGCCGGGGTGCCGCACGCGGTCGGGCGTACCGTGAGAGGTGTTCTTGCCGCGGAAGCCGTAGCGCTTGACGACGCCGGCGAAGCCCTTGCCCTTGGATCGGCCGGTGACCTTGACCGTGTCGCCCGCCTCGAACTGGGAGACGTCCAGCACCTGACCGACCTCGAATTCCGCCTCCACCCCTTCGGTGCGGACCTCTCGCAGGTGCCGGTGGGGGGCCACGCCGGCCTTGGCGAAGCGGCCGCCGGCCGGCTTGTTCCGCTTGCGCGCGGGTACCTCCTCGAAAGCGAGCTGCACGGCCGCGTACCCGTCCCTGTCGGGCGACTTGACCTGGACAACGGGGCAGGCTCCCGCGGCGACGACCGTCACCGGGACCAACTCCTGCCGATCGTTGTACATCTGGGTCATGCCCAGCTTCTTGCCGATCAAACCGGCCATCTGGCTATCCTCGTCCACTTGTTCCCGCGGGATCGGCTGGGCCCGCCGCACGGGCCTCTTGGCTTCTCGGATTGAAACATGAAAAGGTAGGGAGCGCCCACCACCTTGGCAATATCGTCCGATCCGCGGGCGCCGCTGGATGCCGTCCTCCGCGGAGGGGCCCTCGGGGACTTCGTCCTGACTTTGCCCGCCATCGCCGCTCTGCGAGAATCGGGAGACGAGGGGATGCTGATCATCGGCGATCCCTCCCGCGCCCCTCTGGCTTCACCGACGGGGATCGTCAGCGACGATTCCGCAGCCTGGTCCCGCCTCTACGCCGGCGGCCCTCCGGAGCCGTCCCTGCGTCGGCGGTTCGCCGGTTGCCGGCGCCTGCTCGCCTACGTCCCCGGCGGCGAGGCGTCCGCTCCCGGCCTGGTGGCCTCTCTGCGCCAGTTGGCCGCCAAGGTCGTCGTCGCCGATCCCCTCCCTGCCGAGGGGGGAGGCATCCACATGGCCTCCCACTTGTCGCGCCCCCTCGCGGAGTTCGGCATCCGGCCGCCCGACGCTCCCCTGCCCCGCGTCGACGTGCCCCCCCGAACCCGGAGGCGGGGTCCGGTGGTCGTCCACCCCGGCAGCGGGAGCCTTGACAAGTGCTGGCCGGTCCCGCGCTTCGCGAGGGTTCTCGAGTGGATCTCGCGCCGGGTTCCCGCCGTCGTGCTTTGGGGACCCGCCGAGGAGGCCCGTCGACAGCAGCTCGACCACTTCCTGCCTCTGAATCGCCTCTCCCCCGCAACGCCCGTCGAGCTGGCACAGGCCCTGGCCGGCGCCCGCCTGTACATCGGCAACGACTCGGGACCCGGTCATCTCGCGGCGGCGGTGGGCACACCCACCATCTCTCTCTTCGGACCCACCGATCCCTCTCTATGGCGGCCGTTGGGCCCCCGGTCCACGGTGATCGAGGCGCCCGGGGCACACATGGAGTCCCTCGCCGTTGAGGAAGTCCTCCGCTCGGTGGAGGCGGAGCTGGCCCTGGACCCATGCTGAGATTCGGACGCCGGAAGGCGGACGACCGGAAGCTGCGCACCCGGATGGTGAAGGAGCAGCTGCGGCGCCGGGGGATCCGCGATGAGAGGGTCCTGTCCGCCTTCGAGCGAGTGCCCCGCCACGCCTTCGCTGACGGCGTGGATCTGGCGCGCTGCTACGGCGACCACCCCCTGCCGATCAGCTGCGGTCAGACCATGTCGCAGCCTTACGTCGTGGCCTACATGCTCGAGACGGCGGGGATTCGCGAGGACGACCGTGTCCTCGAGATCGGCGCCGGCTGCGGCTATCAGACGGCCCTGCTGGCGGAACTCGCCCACCAAGTCATGGCCCTGGAGTACCACGAAGAGCTGGCGACCCCGGCCCGCCACCGGCTTCACCGGCTCGGCTACGCCGGAGTCGATCTCCGGGTCGGTGACGGACACTTCGGCTGGCCGGGCGGCGGGGTCTTCGATGTCGTCATCGGCTCGGCGGCTGCGCCCCGCATCCCCGACCCCCTCCTCGCGCAACTGGCACCGGAAGGACGGCTGGTCATGCCACAGGGAGCCGGTACCGACCAGCAACTGGTTCTGGTCCGCAGGTGCTCCACCGGCTTCGACCAGCGACGTCTGCTGCCCGTGCGCTTCGTGCCCTTCCTGGGTGAGGGGTAGCTCCTCACTCCACGGCTTCGACGATCTCGATCATCACCCGTGCCGTCCCCTGCTTGACCATCTCCAGCTCCAGGGCCGCAGCGAAGGAGAGATCGAGGATCCGCCCCTCGATGTACGGTCCGCGATCGTTCACCTTGGCCACCACCCAGCGGCCGTTCTCGAGATGGGTGACCTTCACCACCGTGCCCAGGGGAAGCACGCGATGGGCCGCGCTCACTTTGTACATGTTGAAGGTCTCGCCGTTGGCCGTCTTGCGACCGTGGAACTTCTTCCCGTAGTACGAGGCGATCCCGATCTGGTAGGCCTTGTCGGTGGAGATCTTGTCGAGGTCGACGGGATGGGCGGGGGCCTTGGGACGAATGACAGGCGGAGGCTTCTTGTTCCGGCCCCGGTCGCCGGGGGACTGTGCCTTCCTGGGACTGGCCGGTGCGGAGCCCGGTTGGCTGCGGTAGACGGGGGCTGGCGAGCAACCGTCGAGCAGGATGACGAGGGTGAGGGCGGCGATGTAGC
The DNA here is from genome assembly GCA_022827165.1 of Candidatus Latescibacterota bacterium. The sequence goes on along the minus strand of JAJDTN010000087.1, from coordinate 1,203 downwards.
GTGCCATTGGGTCTCGCCAGGAACACTCAGAGCCTGAGCGTGCCCACCAGGCTCTCCACTTGGTCCACATCCTCCTGCCGGCAGTACTCCTCGATGCCATCGACGATCCCGTCCGCGGCGGCGGGCTCGACGAAGGTGGCGGTCCCGACCTGGACCGCCGTCGCTCCGGCGACGATGAACTCGAGAGCGTCGGTGGCGTTTGAGATGCCCCCGAGGCCCATGATCGGCAGATCCACGGACTGCCTCACCCTGTGCACCATCGCCAGGGCCACCGGCTTGATCGCCGGGCCGGAGAGCCCTCCCGTCACGTTGGCGAGAAAGGGGCGGCGCGATGGCAGATCGACGGCCATGCCCAGAAGGGTGTTGATCATCGACAGGCCGTCCGCTCCCGCATCCGCCACGGCCCGGGCGATGGCGGAGATGTCGGTCACATTCGGCGTGAGCTTGGCGACCACCGGCCGCCTCGTCGAGTCGCGCACGGAGGCTATCACCTCGGCCGAGGCCCTGGGACTGCAGCCGAAGAGCATGCCCCCGTCCTTCATGTTTGGAGAGGAGATGTTGACCTCGATAGCGGCGATCCCCTCCGCTTCCTCGAGCCTGGCGGCCATCTGCCCGTGAAGCCGGGGCGTGGGCGCGGCAATGTTGACGATGACCCGCGTGTCGAGCCGGGAGAGGAAGGGCCACTTGTCGGACAGGAAGGCCTCCAGCCCCGGGTTCTGCAAGCCGATGGAATTGAGCATTCCCGCCGGCGTCTCCACGACGCGGGGCGGCGGATTCCCGGAGCGCGGTTCAGGTGTGATCGTCTTGGTGACGATGCCCCCGAGGCGCGCCAAGTCGATGAAGGGTGTGAGCTCATCTCCGTACCCGCAGGTGCCGGATGCGAGGACCACCGGGTTGCGCAACTCGATGCCGGCAAAGGTCGTCTTCAGGTCGACCATTCCCTCACCACTCGACGGTTCGGGCGTCGTACACGGGCCCGTCAACACAGACCCGACTGTACCGATGATAAGGATCGAGCCCGTTTTCGGCTCGCCCCACCACGCAGCCCACGCAGACGCCGAAGCCACAGGCCATGTACTCCTCCAGGGAGGCGTAGCAGCGAACTCCGAGGTCCGCACAGATGCGGGCCACGGAGGCCATCATGGGATGTGGTCCGCAGGTGTAGACCGTGGGCTTCGGAGCCGCCAGAGCCTGAACGAGCAG
>JAJDTN010000277.1 GCA_022827165.1 Candidatus Latescibacterota bacterium | reverse complement strand
GATGCGCCCCTCCTCGAGAGCCTCTCTCAGGGCCTCCTCGTCCACCAGCGGCGCGCGGCTCGTGTTGATGAGGAAGGCCGTCGGCTTCATCAGCGACAGCCGCCTGCGATCGACGATCCCCTCGGTCTCCGGCGTCAGCGGGCAGTGCAGGGAGACCGCGTCACAGCGGCGGAAGAGGTCGTCCACACCCGCGTGCTCCACCCAGTCGAGGGACGGATCGGGGGTGCGCGTGTGGGCCAGGACCTGCATGCCGAAGGCCCTCGCCAGCTCGGCGGTGCGGCGGCCGATGCGGCCCATGCCGACGACGCCGAAGAGGAGTCCCTCGAGCTCGACGAGAGGGTGGTCCCAGAAGCTGAAGTCCCGGCACTCGGCCCAGCGGTCGGCGTTGACGGCGGCGGCGTGGTCGCCGATGCGCTGGGTCAGGTTGAGGAGGTGGGCGATGGCGGCCTGGGCTACCGAGGCGGTGCCGTAGGTGGGCACGTTGCACACCGGGATGCCGCGCTCACGGGCGGCTTCCACGTCGACGATGTTGAAGCCCGTGGCCAGCACGCCGATGTACCGCAGGCCGGGGAGCCGGGCGATGTGCTCACCGGAGACGACGGTCTTGTTGGTCAGCAGGATCTCGGCGCCGTGGGCTCTCTCCAGGACCTGATCGGCGGTGGAGTGTTCGTGAACGGTGACATCGCCCAAGGATTCGAGACCGGACCAGCTGAGGTCGCCGGGATTCAGGGTGTAGCCATCGAGAACGACGATCTTCATGAGGACTGCCGCTGCCGGCGGGGCGAGACGAATCCGGGCCGGGCTCGGGCGGTGAGGCCGGGTCAGCGGCTCCCGGGTCGGGGGCCGCCCGTGTGACCGAGGAAGGAGGCTATTCCTTGATCTGGAAAGCGATGGCCGCGTTGATCGCCTCGGCGCTTCCAGCCGAGGTGATGAACTCCTGGACTTCGTCGGCGTTGGCGATTTCGGTGCGGAAGTGGTCGTTGAAGATGAAGAAGTCGTCGAACCCGACGACACCGTCGGCATTCAGGTCGTAGACCGGCTCGAAGTCCTCGTCACCTTCCTTCCGGCCGAGATTCTCGTGGAGCAGAAAGAAGTCGTCCAGGCCGACTCTCACGCCCTCGTAACTGAACCAGCCGAGGACCAGATTGCCATCGGCATCGCGAGGCAGCGGGGCCGGGGTGACGGTACGGGCCCGGTCGGCCTCGGACCCGGGCTCGATGGCCAGCATGGCCTCGTTGTCGGAGTCGTAGGCGCGTACGTCGTAGACGTAGACCCCGCCGCCGGTGATGATGTCGGTGTCGGTGTATTCCGTGATGCCGGGCGGGGTGCTGCCGATCTCCGACGGCTCGCCGCCGTCGATGCTTCGGTATACGCGGTATCCGTGGACGAGGTTGCGATAGACGTGCTGCCCGCCGAAGGTCGATCCCACGGCGCTGTCGTCGTCCGAGGCGTTCCAGGTCAGGAGGATGTTGTCCTCCATGAGAACGGCCGTGAGGCCGGTGACCGGCGCGGGCGGAATGTCGTCGACGGCGCGGACCAACCCGCTCTGGGCGTCGGAGCGGACGGGGCCGAAGCAGAGGATGGCGGCGCACAGGCCGGCGGTGGTTCCCTTCCTGAGAGAGAGCATACGTTACCTCCGGAGGTTGAGCGGGGCCGCTGATGACAGGCCGGTTCAGCACCCTAACCGCTCCGGAGGGAGAAGTCAAGCGAAAACGGGCTGCGCCGGGGCGGGGGGCTCACCCAACGGGAGGAACCATGAACAGTCTCGCGGAACGGGAGCTCCCTCTGCTGGAGCAGACCCTCTCGCTGCGCACACAGTTGCTGGACGTCCTGGGCGACGCCGATCTCGCTCACGCCCTGCCCGGCAACCCGTCTCTCGGCGCGCTGTGCCGCGAGGCGGGCCAGCTGGAGGAGATCTATACCGACTCCTTCCGGACTTTCGCCGTGGACTGGAAGGAGCGGCCGGCCCCCGGGGGAGCGGAGACGAGGGTATCGGTCCTGCGGGAGTGGTACGCCCGCTCGGACGCCGCCCTGAAGGCGGCCCTCCAAGCCCTCGGCGAGGAGGACGTGCAGGGCAAGCAGATCGATCGCGGGGCCTACAGCGTGCCCGTGGGGGTGCAGTTCCACATCTACCGCGAGTCGATCCTGATCTTCTGCGCCAAGGTGAGCGTGTACCTGCGCTCCCTCGGCAAGGAGCTGCCCGAGCAGTGGCGGCAGTGGATCGGCTGATCCCTTGCACCGCCGGGGGAGGCCGCCCCGGTGCGCTCCGGGCGCCCGGCCTTCCCCGCAATCTCGCTCCCCCCTCTCATCCGCCCTATCCTTCCCCGACGCCGTCTCCGCCTGCCAATACCCGGAGGCCCTATGCTCACAGCCTGGATCGTCGCCGGCGCCGTCATGATCCTGCTGGAGTTGTTCCTGCCCGGAATGGTGCTCGGCTTTCTCGGGTCGAGCGCCCTGATCGTGGCCGCCCTCATCTGGCTGGGCTGGATCGACGGCCTGATCCCGGCCCTCACCACCTGGTTCATCCTCTCCCTCGTCCTGCTGCTGAGCCTGCGCGGCCTCTTCCTGCGCTTCGTCGGAGGCGGGTCCGAGCGACAGTCCACCGACGAGGAGGAGGACGCCTACGGCACGGTCGTGGACGTGGTGGAGAGGATCGCGCCGGACCAGGCGGGGCGGATCCACTACCGGGACGCCACCTGGCAGGCGATCTGCTACGACCGCACCATCGAGGCGGGAGAGAAGGCGATCCTCGCCTATCGCGAGAACCTCGTGTGGGTCGTCGAGGCCGCCGGGCCCGACGGCGGCGGTCCCTTACAGGAGAATTGAGCGATGCCCCTTCTGACGTACTTCACGATCCTCGTGCTGATCGCCCTGTTCCTGGTGCTCAAGACATTTGTCGTCGTGCCCATGCGCGCGGCGGTCATCGTCGAGCGGCTGGGCAAGTTCCGGGCGGTCCTGCAGCCGGGGTTCCACTTCCTCATCCCCTTTTTCGACCGCATCGCCTATCGCCACGAGACGCGCGAGCAGGTGATCGACGTCCCCAGCCAGGCCTGCATCACGCGCGACAACATCCAGGTCGAGGTGGACGGCCTGGTCTACCTGCAGGTCCTCGATCCCGAGCGCGCCAGCTACGGCATCGAGGACTACCGCCGCGCCAGCATCAACCTGGCGCAGACGACGATGCGGGCCGAGATCGGCAAGCTGACCCTGGGCCAGTCGTTCTACGAGCGCGAGTCCCTGAACGAGACGATCGTCCAGGAGATCGACAAGGCCTCGAATCCCTGGGGGATCAAGGTGCTGCGCTACGAGCTGCGCAACATCACGCCCTCGGCGAACGTGGTGAATACCCTTGAGAAGCAGATGGAGGCGGAGCGCGAGAAGCGCGCCGAGATCACCCGCGCCGCGGCGGAGAAGGAGAGCACCATCAACCTCTCCGAGGGCGAGCGCCAGGAGGAGATCAACATCTCCGAGGGCGAGAAGCAACGCCGGATCAACGTCGCCAGGGGACAGGCCGAGGCGATCTCGATCATCGCCGAGGCCACCGCCGAGGGCACCGAGCGGATCGCCGCCGCGGTGCAGAAGGAAGGCGGACCGGCGGCGCTGAAGATGCAGCTGGTGGAGGAGTACATCGAGACGATCCGGGAGATCGCCGCCAAGTCCAGCGTCTCCGTCGTGCCCCTGGAGCTGGCCCGGATCAAGGGCTTCTTCGAGGGGCTGGGAGAGGTCTCCGGCGGCGTGCCGAACCAGAAGAAGGAGGCCTGACATGTCGACCGTCTTCGAGATCTTCAACCTCATCGTCTGGAGCGTTCTGTTCCTGGTCCTGATCGTCAAGTTCCTGCGCTCGATCCGGCTGGTGCCGACCCAGTCGGCGTACGTCGTCGAGCGGCTCGGCAAGTACTCCAGAACTCTGAACCCCGGTTTCCACGCCCTCGTGCCCTTCATCGAGAAGGTGGCCTTCATCCGCGATCTCAAGGAGGAGACCGTCGACGTGCCTCCCCAGGAGTGCTTCACCCGGGACGAGGTCCAGGTCGAGGTGGACGGCGTCCTCTACATCTCGGTCACCGATCCGGTGAAGGCCAGTTACGGGGTGACCAACTACTCCTTCGCCGCCATGCAACTGGCGCAGACCACGACCCGTTCGGTCATCGGCACCCTCGAGCTCGACCGGACCTTCGAGGAGCGCGACCTGATCTCGGCCAAAGTGGTGGAGGTGCTGGAGAGGTCGGGGGAGACCTGGGGGATCCGCGTCCACCGCTACGAGATCAAGAACCTGTCGCCGCCGCCGACGGTGAAGGACGCCATGGAGAAGCAGGTCACCGCCGAGCGCGACCGCCGCGCCGTCGTGGCCCAGTCCGAGGGCGACAAGCAGAGCCGCATCAACACCTCGGAGGGCCGGCGCCTGGAGCTGATCAACCGCTCGGAGGGCGAGATGCAGCGCACCATCAACGAGGCCCAGGGTCAGGCCGAGGAGGTCCGGGCCATCGCCCATGCGACGGCCGAGTCGATCGAGAAGATCGCCGCCTCGATCAGCGTCGCCGGCGGCGCCCAGTCGGTGCACCTGCAGCTGGCGGAGCGTTATCTCAAGACGTTGCGCGGTCTGGCCGACGGCAAGACGGACGTGCTCCTGCCCGTGGACCTGGCCAACCCTCAGCAACTGCTGGACGCCATCGAGTTGCGCGGGCCGGACGGCTAAGCGCTGCCGGCCGCCGGGCCGACACTCGACACCACTCCCGGGGGCACGCCCCGGCCGTCACGGCCCGGACAGTCCGACCAGCAGCCGCGATTGCTCGTCTTCCAGGGGATCGACCTCGCCCCTGAGGGCAGCCCTCGCGAAGACGAGGCCCGGGCGCTCGACCCGGCGGGCCCGGGCCAGGACGCCGAACCCCCCCGTCCCGGACCCGGACCGCTCCCGGCCGAGGGATCCGAACTCCGTCAGGACGCGGAACAGGCCGCGCCGGGCGCCGACGACCCGGGCCAGCACCTCCCGCGCGGTCAGTCCCTCCCGCCAGGAGCGGGCGACTCCGAGGACCCGGCCCTCGACGTCGCGAACGAGCCCGCCCGGCCCCACCAGGGTGGTGAGCTGATGGACCGTGGCCCGGGCGCCGCTGTGGCACAGCAGGGCGGCGGCCCCCAGGTCGTGGTCGTCGTAGTCGCGGAAGCCGGCGACGATCGCCCGGGCTTCCTCCGTGCAGGCCTGCCACTGCGGCGCGTCGTCCCCTCCCGCGGGGACGGGCAGCTCGAGGGTGCTGCCGATGAAGGGCCCCACGGAGCCTCCCTCCGCGCGGGCCGTCTCGAACCCCATCCGCATCAGCTCCGCGGCCACGCCCAGGGCCGCCTGCTCCCCCTCGTCGGTCAGGACACCCCGCAGCAGCCTCGCCGCCGCCTCGCGGGTGAGGAGGCCGCCCTCGAGGTTCGGCTCCCGGCCGGCGGCTTGCGTGATAGCCCTCCGGCCCGTTGCCGAGCGGCTCAGGCAGGCCAGCCCGAAGAGGGCGTCCATGCGCGGGAAGAGGTCCTCCACGAGGCCGGGGTCACGGGCCAGGTGGCCGGCGATGGACAGCCGCTCGCGGGTCTCGCGCTGAGCCGCCTCCGTGAGAGGCAGGAAGACGGCCGCCTGGTCGCCGTCGAAGTCGGCGTCCAGGAGGCCGCAGGCCAGGGGGCAGAGGCGGATGGCGTGGCCCGGGATCGGCAGGGGCCGGAAGGCCAGCATCGCCGTGGGACTGACCGATGGAGCGTGGCCGAGGATGACCCAGTGGGCCTCCATGGCGGCGGCGAGGGCGGCCTCGGCCTCGGTGGAGCGCTGCCCCACCGCCTCGGGATCCCCCAGCTCGCGGGCCACCAGCGGCCCGAAGAGGCTCCAGGCCATCTCCGCCGGGAGGCCGAGCCGGTCGGCCGGCAGATCGCTCCCGGGGACGATCACCGCACGGCCGCTGAAGAGGGCACTCCCATCCCGCCCCAACCGCGGCGCGGCGGCCAGTCCGTCGTACAGGGCCGAGACAGCGGCGGCCAGATCGTCGAGAGCCGCGGCTGCCAGGGGCTCGGGAGCCCCGTCCTTCGGCAGACGGGCGAGCCTGCCGTTGGCGGCGAGGACCTCGGGATATCCGGCGGCCCCCTCGGCGGCGCAGACCTCGGACAGGGTCTTTCCCGGCAACCAGGGGTGGGGCACGCCGGCGGCCAGGGACAGCGTCGGCGCCCGGGGTGGTTCCAACCGGAAGGCGACCCCCCGGGGGCCGGCCTCGGCGCGGATTCCGGCCTGCGCCAGACCCGCCGCCAGGGCCGAGAAGGCGGGAGAGGGGGTGCTTGCCGGCTCGACCGGTCCGGCGGCGGCCCTCTCGGCCAGGGAACCGGCGTCGCCGCGTTGGCTGGAGCAGGTGTTGGTCAGCTCCCGGATCACCGCGGGCGCCCCGGCCTCGGCCAGGGCCCGCACCTCCATCTCCCCCAGGCGCTGGCCCCGGTCGTCGGGGTGGACGGCGGCCCTCAGTTTCGGGCGAGCGCGATGCACGGTGCAGCCCCAGTACACCGATCCGGCCGTGGCCGGCCGCCGCAGGGGAGTGCCGTCGAGGGTCAGCGTGGTCATGCCGTCGGCGCGCAGGCCGCTGCCCTGAAGCAGGTCCCGCAACTGTTCGTCGGAAGGCGCCTCGAAGGGAGGCACGACGGCGGGCTCCCCCCGCAGGTGAGCCGCGTGTCCGAGGGCGGCCTCCCGGACCAGCCCCATGACCCAGCGGGACGGAATGCCGGAGAAGCTGAAGACCAGCTCCACGGGGGTGCCGTCGGGCAGCCGCGGCATCTCCTCGTCGGGCGCCACCCGGGACACGACGCCCTTGATCCCGTGGCGGTTGCTGAGCTTGTCGCCGGGCTCGAGGGTCTCCGGGCAGGCGAGCTTGCGGGCGCCGGACCGGCTGAGCAGCACGGCGTCCTCGAAGGCGTCCCCGTCCCAGGAGAGCAGAGCCGTGAGCAGGTTCCGGCCGCACCAGAAGTCCGGCGCCCGCGGCTCCAGGCCGGTCCGCACGAAGGCCGGCTCTCTCTCGGCGGGCGCCAGCCACTGGCGCATCATGTTGGCGCCCATGAGCACGCGGTTGCCGTCGTCGTGCTCGAGGAAGGGGATGCAGGCGCTGGACATGCCCAGTCCCTCCGCGGGCTTCGCGTCGACGATCGCCAGCCGGCGGCCGCGGATCTCGGCGCCCCGGGAGATCGTCAGGACGCGGCCGATGTTCGGTCCCTCCGGGGTCTCGAAGGGGCAGGTGCGGCCGAAGTGGCCCGGGGTGAACACCTCCTGGCGGTCCGGGACCAGGATCCGGCGCAGGTGCGCGGACCGGGACAGCCAGTTGGTGTCGTCGAGCCGCTCGCCGCAGGAGGCCAGGAAGGAGTGGAACCAGTCCTTCAGAGGCGCCAGGGTCCGCAGGAGGGACCCGTCGAGGGGGGTGTGGCCGGGGACCTCCCCGAGGCGGGACTCGATGAAGGTCGAGAGCCGGTCGCCGAGACAGTCGATTCGGGCCTCGGCCAGGTCGTCCCGGTCGGCCACGGGCAGCACGACCAGCTCGACTTCGCCCGAGGGCTCGCGCTCCCCGCCGTGGTACGTCCTCGGGGGCGGCAGGCGGGGCCCGCCGTCCGGGTCCGGGGAACCCGGCAACCGGAAGACGCCCTCCTCGTCCGGTGCGGGCAGCCCGTCGTACTCGATCTCGAAGTCCCCCTCGGCGGAACGCCCGCCGAGGACGATCCGGCAGGCGTGACCGCCGGCCCCTGCGGCGCGGCAGGTGGTCACCCCCAGCCGTGCGGCCAGCAACTCGGGAAGGCGGCGGTGCAGGAATTCGTCGAAGGACGCCTTGTGCCACGGGTTGGACGGTGCGGTCGCCATGCCTAGTCCTCCTCCCAGTCGATCCCCAGGTCGCGCCAGGATCGAGCGATCTGTTTGCGGGCGTGGTGGATCCGGGACTTCACCGTGCCCTCGGGTATGCCCAGCTCGGCAGCGGCCTGGCGCGTGTTCAGGTGGCCGTCGTAGACCAGCCGGATGACCCTGCGCCCGTCCTCGGGCAGGCGCGTCACCAGGCCGCGCAGCAGCCGCCGGCGCTCCGCCACGGCCAGGACCTCGTCGGGCGGAAGGGTGGAGGCGTCGATCATCCACTCCGGAACCCGGGTGTCGTCCTCCTCCTCTCCGTCCATGGCGGGGGGCGGCTGCAGCGGCTGCTCGCGGCGTCGGCGGACCGAGCGGATGTGGTTGAGGGCGAGGTTGGTGGCGATGCGCAGCAGCCAGGCGAGCAGGGGGCCGTCGCCCTTCCACTGTCCGGCGCGGTGCCACAGGCGCAGGAACACCTCCTGCCCTACGTCGGCGGCGTCCTCGTCATGGCGATGGATCCGCCGCAGGTGCCGCTGCACATCGGCGCGGTAGCGCTCGAAGAGTTCGGCGAAGTCTTCCTGCCGCCCCTCGATCACCCCGCGGACCAGCTCCTCGTCGCTCTTCCCCATCCGGCCTCCACCCGGTTGACACCGCCGGCGCCTGCCGGGTTCACCGGGCCGGGGGCGGATGCTCGGCGATGCAGTAGAGGTGGTGTCGTCCTCGCAGGTAGAGCTCGCCGCCGGCCAGTGCCGCCGAGGCGCTGAAGCTGTCGTCGAGATGGTTGACGGCCAGGAGGGCGGGCGAGTCGGCGTGGCTGACCACCACGGTGACGCCGTTGCGGCTGGTGACGTACACGCGGCCGGCAGCGGCGACGGGAGAGGCGAAGACCCGGTCGAGGCCCTGCAGGCGCATCGGCCCCGGCCGGTCCCGCCCCGTTCGGGCGTCGACGCGGGTGAGGATGTTCTGGAAGTGGCGGACGAAGTAGAGGGTGTCTCCGTAGAGCAGGAAGGAGGGGACGTACGGGGCGCCCCGGGTGCGGCTCCAGGCGGCCCGGCGGGGTCCGCCGGTCTCGTCCGCGGCGGGTTGCAGCGGGATCGCCAGCACCGCCTGCCGGTCGTAGCTGCTGCCCGCGAAGACGAGGCCGAAGCCGGCCACCGGCGTGGCGACCACGTTCTCCACCGAGAGCCCCGGGCACTCCCAGATCCTGCGGCCGTCGGCCAGGTCGTAGCCGCGCACTCCCCCGGAGCCGCTGACCACGACCTGGATGCGGCCGCCGGCGTCGGTCACGATGGGGGTGGTCCAGGATGAGGCCGGCTCGCGCGGAGCCTTCCAGCGCAGGGCGCCCGTCCTCTTGTCGAAGGCGGCGAGGAAGGACTCGCCCTCGTGGTCCCAGTTGACGATCAGCGTCCCGCCGGCGAGCGCCGGCGAGCTGCCTTCGCCGTGGCCGTGAAGCGGCTCCATGGGGCCGAGGTCCAACTCCCACAGCAGCTCCCCCTCGAGGTCGAGGCCGTAGATCCCGTGGGAGCCGAAGGAGGCGACCAGGTGCTCGCCGTCGGTCACCGCCGAGGCGGAGGCCAGGCTGGCGGTGTAGTGGCCCCCGGCGCGGGGCAGGTCGTGGCGCACGACCCGCTGCCAGAGGACCCGCCCCGTGGTGCGGCTCAGGGCGAGGACGACGAACCGGTGGCGATGGGTGACCGGCCGTTCGTCGTGGCCGCCCGGCAGCCCGCTGTACGTCGGCGGCAGGTGCTCGCCGTACGGGACTGCGGCGGTGATGAAGACCCGGTCGCCCCAGACCACCGGCGTAGAGTGGCCGCCGCCGGGCAGGGACGCCTTCCAGCGCAGGTTGCGGGTCTGGCTCCACTGGAGCGGGGGCTCCGCGTGGGGAGAGGCGCCGGTGCCCAGGGGGCCGCGCCAGGCGGGCCAGAATCGGCTTGCCTCGGTCTCCGGCTCACCCGCGGCGGCGGCCCCGGCCAGCAGCCAGCAGGCCCCCGCGAGGGCCGCGGAGGGGCCCGCTCGGAGCATTCTCAGGCCGGGGGGAGCGGGTCCGCTCTCCGGGCGGGCTCGGGGTCTGCCAGCCGCAACAGGTCGCGCCGGGCGGAGGCCTGCTCCACCCGCACCCGCAGGCGCTGGCCCGGCGCCGCCTGCAGCCGCTGCCCCCGGGGGGCCGGGACATGGCACGCCACCGGACCCTCGGGCAGCAGTACCAGGTGCCCGGGGCCGCGCGGTTCGGCGACCACGCACTCCAGGCGCGCCTCGTCCCCGAAGCCCTCGAGCCACTTGAGCGTCCAGTAGCGGCGGCTGCCGCGGCGCACGCGCTCCGCCGCCTCCCGGGCCTCGCGCGTCTCCAGCAGGATGCGCTCGAGGTCCTCCGCCGTGAGGGGGTCGGAGCGCCGGCCCGCGATCCACAGCAACTGCCGCTGCATGGCCAGGTCGACGTAGCTCGACAGGGGGCTGGCGCCCGGGGCGCAGGCCGGCAGTCCGAGCCCCGCGTGGGGGGCCGGCGGCGTCCCGAGCCTCTCGCGGGGGGCACCGCCCTCGAGCAGATGGGTGCGGAGGACCTCGGCCGACGTGGAGTCGGCGGCGCCGGGGATCCCGGACTCGGCGGGCGGGGCCTCGCGCGCCGCGTGGATCGCGGGCGCCGCGTCGCGGCAGAGGCGGGCGATCGCTTCGGCCGCGAGCAGGCGCAGCTCCGAGTCGATGCGATCCGCCACCCCCTCCGCCGCCGGCGCCGCCCGCCCCTGGAGGACCGCGATCCGGTCGGCGGGATGCAGTTGCTGCCAGGCCCCCGCTCGCCGCCGTCTGTCCCGCAGCCCCTCGGCCAGCGCCGCCAGGCGGCGCACCGGGGCGCTGCCTTCCCCGGCCGCGAGGGCCGCCCGGGGCCGGGAGCGGCCCAGGGACAGCCGCACCCTCCGCGGCGCCAGCTCGCGGTCCAGGCGCACGCTCAGGATCAGGACGGGTCGGGCCTCGTCCGCCGTCAGCCGGCAGGCGTCGGTCAGCTCCGGCGGCAGCATCGGGATCTCCCGCTCCAGCAGGCGCACGCTGAGGCCCCGGGCGGCGGCTTCCTGATCGATGGCGCCGCCGTCCTCCACCCACAGGGCCGGCACGGCCACGTGGATGTCGACGACGGTGTGGCCGAGCAGGCTCCGGCGGAGACGGTAGGCCCGCTGGCCGCAGCGGGTGACGCAGAGACCGGCGCCCCAGCGGCGGCGGCCTGCCCACCCCGCGAAGACGGTCGAGGGATCGAGGCCGCGCGCCGCCTTCACCGCCGCCTCGGAGAACCTCACGGGCAGGCCGAGGCGGTGCAGCTCCAGGTTCTCGTCGGCGGACCAGTGACCCAGACGGACGAGGACGTCGAAGGCGGCGGCGCTCCCGTGCAGGTGGGCCGCCTTCATGAGACGGGCGGCCTCCGCGCTCGCCTCGCCCAGGGCGGCGGCCTCGAGCAGGTTCACCGCCGAGTCCGCCCCGGCGGGACGGGGGCTGGATGGATGCCCGTCGGCGACCCTTCGGACCCACGAGGCCAGCTCGGCCTGGCGGCCCTCCTCCACCTCCTCGCGGGCGGAGGACGCCTCGATCCTCTCCACCGCCGCCGGGGAGCGGGGGCGCCAGCGGGCGCCGTGGCGCTCGAACCGGTGGCCGCGCCACAGGGCCCGGAGCATGCCGGCCCGGCGGCTGGCGGTCGGATCGCGGGGGTCGTGGAGCTCGACCAGATCGTCGAGGCGCCACTCGCCGCCCTCCGGGCCCGCTTCGAGAGCGACCTGCCAGAGGGCGGTGAGGTCGACGGCGCCACGGGCCTCCTCGCGCCTCCGGTCGATGCGGCGGAGGTCGGACAGCGCCGTCTCGGGCGTGTGCATCGACACGTACTCGGGGGATACGTCCACCACCTTGTCGCGGCGGAGGTGGAGCCGCCGGCCGTCGACGCCGACGACCTCGTAGCCCCTGCGGTTCTGCGGATCCCGGGCGAGATACCCGCACTGAAGCTGGCCCCCGCGGCGGAACTCCAGCACGGCGCCGGCGCGCTCGAGAGCGGGCTTCGCGCCGCGTTCGGCCTGCACCAGGCGCGCCACCTCCCGGCGGGAGGCGTCGTCGAGGGAGTTGGTCAGATGTCGCGGCCAGCGGACCATGGTCTGTGAGGGTATCCTCTCCACTTCGACAGTGTCAACCGCAATCCGAGGGCCTATAATCTGCGGCGGCCGCCATGGTTTCCCGCGCATCCACATCCCGTCCCCCGCCGCCGGCGCTGCGCCGGTTCTTCGGGGCCATGGTGCGCCCCTGCTTCGCCAGCCTCGGACTCGGCGCGGGGGAGCTGGCCGACTACGTCACCGACCTGCTCGCCCGCTTTTCCCGCACCGACCAGCTGTACCGGGTCCGCGACAGCCGCGGACGGCCCCTGCACACCCTCACCGACCTGCTGCTGGAGCTGATGGAGGAGTGGGGCTCCGACCGGGCCTGGTCCTTCGACCGGGAGGTCGACCTGCGGCGCCACTGCGGCGACTACGCCCTCTTCCTGTCCGGCGTCTTCCGCCCCCACGTCGAGGCCGGCGGACACCTCTCCTACTACCTGAAGGAAGGGGGCGAGAGCTACCGCCTCGTGGGCGAGCACCTGCAGCTGGCGGGCGCCCGCCAGGCGCGGCTCTTCCGCGGCATGGCCGACCGCTTCGAGGAGCTGTCGGGGACGCTCGACTACCTGCGCAAGGTGCACATGGCGCCGGCCCTGCACGGGCATCCCTGCGGCGCCGCCCTCCGCGGCTTCGAGGTCGACGGCGCCGCAGAGTCCTGACCCCGGCGGGGCATCGGCCGCGGGGCCGCAGCGCCCCCGGGACGCCATCCGCAGATGACCCAGGTCCTGCCACCCCTGCCGCGCATCACGCCGCGCGGCGTCCTCCTGACGGCGGCGGGCTGGCTGCTGTACACCCTCCTCTTCGAGATCTACTTCGCCGTCATGCTGGGGGCTCCCCTCGGCGCCTCCCTTCCGGGCCGCGCCATC
>JAJDTN010000448.1 GCA_022827165.1 Candidatus Latescibacterota bacterium | reverse complement strand
GTCGGAGACGCTGGGGGCCCCGGTGAACTCCTGCTTGTCGGTGAACAGGGTCCCCCACTGCGACTGCAGCATGTTGACGACGTTGAGGTCCTCGGCGTTGGCCTCGGTGTGGCTCCCCTGCGCCGACAGGAAGTGGACGTGGGAGTCGCCCGAGTACCAGCCCTCGCCGTTCATGTCGACCCAGCGGTCGAGGGTCAGGTCCAGCTCGGTCTGGCCGGGCCGGATCTCCACCTCCCGGCGGAGGGGCTCGTACTCGAAGCCCCGGGCCACGTCGACGATCACCCGGCCCCGGGGCAGCCAGCCCTGGCAGGTGCCGTCGGTGTAGGCGTACGAGAGCTGTCCCATGCGCACGTCGCCGCCGACGTCGATGTGCCAGCTGTCCATGTCGGAGTTGACGTGCCCGTGGTGGCCGTGGGGGGCGTAGGCCACCCCCTCGGGAGAGCGGAAGTGGATGCGGCACGGCACCGGCCGGCCGGTCTTGCCGTCGAGGACCCGCGTGCGCACCCAGTTGCGGCCGTGGTCGATCATCTCGACGCGCACGCGGCCGTCGGCGCTCTCCGCCGACCCGGCCTCCACCACGTCGCCCCAGCGGGTCTCGCCCACGGGCTCGCCGTCCTGGCGGACCTTCACTGTCGCCGACGGTGACGCCGCGATCTGCAGGCCTGCCGGGCTGCTGGCTTGGTTCTGCGCCTCGCCCCAGCCCTTGCGGTCGTCGACGAACTCCTCCGGCGTCTTCCGCGACAGGGGATAGGGATAGGTGGTGACGCCGCGGTCGACCTCGACCTCCAGGTCGAAGGGGCGATCCGCCGCCTCGGGATCGGTGAGGGTGATGCGCACGTCCCTCAGCCCCTCGCGGCAGATGGGGAACTCGTCGGCGTGCCCGAGGGTGACGGCGGCCACGGCGAAGACCCGGTCCCCCGGTTCCACCTCGATCGCGTCCAGCTCCTGCTCCGGGTGCGGGTTCGACCACACGTAGAGGGCGAAGTGCATGTTGCTGGCCGCCGCCGTCTCCGTCTGCCGCCGTCCGGCCGCGTCCCAGCGGCCCTCCCAGCGCGGCAGCAGCTCGTCCTTCTGGTCGGGGAAGGCGACGAAGGGGCGGCCGCCGTCGCTGGGCACGGTGCAGATCTCGAAGCGCTCCCGCTGCGGCGCCGAGACGACCTCGCCGCCCTTCAGATGGAAGCGGTAGGTGGCCACCGTGTCGCCCGTGGGGGCGCCGTCGCGGATGGAGGACTCGGCCAGCCGCTGGGCGAAGACGACGTGGCGGGCCGAACGCCCGACGGGGATCCTCAGGCTGGAGGTCCGGTGCCCCGGACCAAAGGCGACGAGGCAGTGCCCGCCGCCGCCGCCCACCTGGAAGGGCAGACCCTGCCAGCACTGCTGACCGGTGGGCACCTCCGCTCCGAAGAGATCGGCGCCGGCGTTGCAGAAGGAGGTCAGCTCCACGGGCTCGTAGTCGTTCATCACGGACCTTTCCCCCGGCCGGCTCCCTGCCTCGCACCGGGCGGTGTGCTACATTGGTTCCGAGTCTTGCGAGCCGCCAAAGATAGGTCCCGCCGCTGGCGAGGACAGAGAGGAGGCCCCATGCGCCCCAGGCCGATCCCGCTCGACGACGACGCCCTGCAGCGCTTCCTGCGCGACGGCTACATCACCCTCGACGCCGGCCTGTCCGCCGACTTCCACCGGGAGCTGTTCGAGGAGGTGGACCGCGTCTTCGAGGCCGAGTCCAACCCCGGCAACAACATCCTGCCGCGGGTCCCCGGCATCCGCCGCGTCCTCGACAGCCCCCCCGTCCACGGCGCCCTGCAAAGCCTGCTGGGAGAGGACTACTACCTGCACGCCCACCGCTTCTGCCACTACCGGCAGCCCGGGAGCGAGGCCCAGCAGCTGCACAAGGACAGCTGGTCCCGGCGGCACCACCGCACCCGCTGGTGCATGGCCTTCTACTACCCGCAGGACACCACCGGGGAGATGGGCCCCACGGGCGTCGTGCCGGGATCGCAGTACCTCAACTCACCGCCCGACCCGGCCGGCGAGATCCCCCTGGCCGGCGGCGCCGGCACGGTGACGATCGTCCACTACGACCTCTGGCACCGCGGCCTGGCCAACACCAGCGACCGCAAGCGCTACATGGTCAAGTTCCTCTTCACCCGCCTCGACGAGCCGGCGGCTGACGGGCGCGGTCCGGCCTCCTTCGACGAGGAGGACCGGCTGGCGCCTCTGTGGCGGTCCATGTGGCGCTGGCACACGGGCCAGGCCGGCGCGGCGGCGGCCGCGGTCTCCTCGGCGGAGGCGGAGGACCTGCCCGGGGATCTCGGCGCCGGGGACGAGACCCGGGCCCTGCGCGCCGCCTACCGCCTCGGGGAGTCGGCCGACGGCGCCGCCGTGAGCGCCCTCCTGGACGGCCTGCGCGGCGGCGATCCCGCGGTCCGGCGCAACGCCGCCTACGGGCTGACCGCCGCGGGCGCCGCCGCGGTCCCCGGCCTGCTGGAATGCCTGGAGCACGACGACGCCGGGGTGAGGGCCGCGGCCGTCGACTGCCTGGGCGATCTGGGCCGCCAGGCCGCCGGAGCGGCGTCCGCCGTGGCCGCGAGTCTGGAGGACGGCGACGTCGAGGTGCGGCGCCTCGCCGCCCATGCCCTCGGGCCCATGGGAGCCGACTCGGCGGTGCCCCGCCTCGCCGAGGCCTGCTCGGAGGAGGACGAGTGGGTGATCCGCAACGCCTCCCTGAGCCTGGCGCGCCTCGGCGCCGCCGCCGAGCAGGCCCTTCCGGCTTTGGACCGCGCCCTCGACCACGACAACCGCTACGTCCGCGCCAACGCCCTCCGCTGCCTGCAGCGCATCGACAGCGACGGGGCCCGCGAGCTGCTCTACCACCACCTGGCCACCTCCCGCTGGTGCCCGATCACGGCCAGCGGCACGCCCTACTGAGCCCCCGGTGCTGACGATCGAGACGCGTGGACCGGCGCGCGACCGCGGCCGGCAGCAGGGCGAGCAGTGCCGCGCCCTCGCCGAGGGCTGGCTTCGCCGGGTGCTGGCCGGTTTGGCGGCGCAGCAACGGGCGCCCTCCTGGGACGCCCTGGTCGAGGCCCTGGGCCGCAACGCGCGCCGCTGGACCGACCAGTGGGCCGCCGTCTACCTGGCCGGGGCGGAGGAGTGCCGAGGCATCGCCGCCGGCCTGGGCTGGGACGAGGACCTCTACCTGGCCGCCCTCTGCCACCACCGCCTCTCCGGCCAGCTGCCCCAGTGCACCCTCGTCGGCCGGCGGCAGAACGGCTCCGCCCGATTCGGCAAGACCGACGACATCGAGCGTCACCAGCTGGGCCTGAACCTGCTCGAGATCAGCCGCCCCGAAGACGGCCACGACCACGGCCACTTCCACTTCGCCGGCACGCCGTGGACGGTGGCGGGCTTCAACCGCCCGGGGCTGGCCATGGGCATGACCGGCATTCCGGGGCCGATGAAGGAGGAGGACGGCCTGTTCTCGCTGATGGCCCTGCACACGGTGCTGCCGGCCTGCGCCGACGTGGGCGAGGCGATCGAGCACCTGCGGGACCTGCCGGTGAACGCCTACGGTTTCAGCCTGATGCTCGGGGATGGCTCGGGCCGCCTTGCCCTCGTGGAGAAGACCGGCGCCGGGATGACCGTGGTCGAGGCGGAGGACGGCCGCCCCCTCGGCCATACGAACCACATCCTGAACGCCGAGTTCGCCCGCAGGAACCCGCCCCAGAGTCCCGCCATCGACGCCAACGGCCGGCGCCGCCTCGACAACGCCCTGCGCCTGGCGAGGGAGGGTACCGCCATCGAGCGGATCCTGGCCGACCGCTGCCCCGTCGGGGCCGTCTGCCAGCAGGGGGAGGACGGCCTGCACACCGACTTCGCCGTCCTCTTCGAGCCGGTGGAGCGGCGCCTGCGCCTGTGGTCCGGCCCGCCCGCCCTGGTGGAGTCGAGGGAGCACGACTTCGGGCGCCTGCTGGCCTGACGCCTCCCGGGCTACGCCTCCAGCCCGACGAAGCCCCCGGGGTCGCGCAGGTTTTCCCACGACGTGCGCACCCAGCCCCCGGGCACGGCCCCTACCCGCACCCGGACGTCCATCAGATCGCCCGCCAGCCGTCCCGTACCCCCCGGCAGGTGCCCCACCGTGAGGGGCGCCGAGCCCTCCACCGGGCGCCCTCGGGGCGGCGCCTCGCCGACGAGCTCGCCGTCGATCCACAGCTCGGCCCCGCGGCCGGCGCGGTAGACCCCGGCCACGTGGTGCCGCCCCGCCTCCGGGAGGCGGTGGGCCCGCACCGAGACCGGTCCGTCCTCGCAGTTGACCAGGAAGGAGGCCCCCGGAAGGGAGCCGCCGAGGCCGCCGTTGTGGCCGCAGTCCATCCACCGCAGCTGGAACCGCGCGCCCTCGCCGGCCGTGTCCAGGCGCAGGACCTGTCCGTGGGAGCGGATCTCTCCCGATGGGTCGTCCTCCCGCCAGGGCGCCATGTAGAGGAAGCGTCCGTCGAAGGCGCCGCCGTTGAACCCCCCGGGGTTCGGCGGCGCCAGGGCGCACCCGTCCGCCGCCTGCCAGGAGGCCGGGTCGTCGAAGGGACGGGCGGTGTCGTAGCGCAGGGTGCGGGCGTGGAACCCGAGACCGGGGTCATCGCCCTCCCAGAAGGGGATGAAGTAGACGAAGCGGCCGTCGAAGGCGGCGCCGTCGTAGCCGCGGGTGCGCAGGCCGCCGATCCCGCCCGCCTCGAAGACCTGCCAGCCGGCGGGGTCGGCGAAGGGGGCCCGGGTGTCGTAGCGGACCACGCTGGAGTGGGCGTAGGGCGTGAAGTAGATCCAGCGGCCGTCGAAGACGGCGCCGACGCACTGGCCGAAGGACCCCGCCGGCAGCCGACCGGTATCGAAGGCTTCCCAGGCGGCCGGGTCGTCGAAGGGCCGTCGCGGATCGTGGCGCAGAACGGCGCCGCCGGCGAGGGGGGCGAAGTAGACGTGCCGGCCGTCGTAGAGGGCGCCGTCGTAGTTGGTGCAGTTGAGCCCGCCCGTGGCCCCGGCGTCGTGAACCGCCCAGCTGGCCTCGTCGTGGAACCGCCCCCCGGTGTCGAGGCGCAGGACGCGGCCGTCGGCGCCGCCGGCCTGGTGATAGCCCGGGGCGAAGTAGGCGTAGCGGCCGTCGAAGGCGCCGCCCTGGCTGGAGATCGGGCCGCCGGCATCGTGGGCGGACCAGCTCGCCGGGTCGCGGAAGTCGCCGGCGGTGTCGAAGCGCAGGACCCGCCGGTGCATCGCCTCGCCGTCGGTGCGCGGCACGTAATGGACGCAGCGGCCGTCGAAGAGGGCGCCGTAGTAGCCGCGGGTGGCCAGGCCCGCCGTGGCGCCGGCGTCGTAGCCCTCCCAGGCGGCGGGGTCGTCGAAGGGCCGGCGCGTGTCGTAGCGCAGGGCCTGCCCGTGGCGGCCCTCGTCGTTGCACTGGGGGGCGAAGTAGACATGGCGGCCGTCGAAGACGGCGCCGAAGAAGCCGCGCGTCCGCAGGCCGTCGGTGGAGCCGGCGCCAAAGGTGGCGAAGCCGGCCATCTCCCCGGCGAAGACCCACTGGGCGGCGATCACCTGCGCCGCCTCGGCCCGCACCTCCTCGGCGGCGAGCCAGCCCTCGACGACGAAGTCGCCTGCCAGGGCCGCGGGATCGGCTCTTCGGCCGGCGAAGAGAGCATGGTCGGCGAACCCCTCGACGGCAGCGGGGCCGGCGCCGAGGTCCAGGAACAGCCGGGCATCGCGCCCCCGCTCCAGGCGCCGGACCTCGATCCAGCCCTCCACCCGCCCGGTGGCCTCGTCGGCCGTCAGCTGGTGGGGCACCTCGCCCTCCGAGTCCCGTACGCGCATGCCCGATCCCGCGGCTGCCCGCGCGCCGGCGGGCAGGACGAGATCGACGCGGACCGGGAACCGCTCCAGATCCCCGTGAACGCGCTCTCCGGCGACGCGCAGCTTCAGGGTGAGAGGTTCCGTGGCCAGGACGCGGCTCCGGTTCATCGATCCCATGGGTGCCGGGTCGCCACCCCGGGCTAGGACCGCTGCTCGCGCACCGGCCCGTTCTGCAGGCGGGCGTAGAAGTCGGCCCACTCCTTGGAGCCGTCGTCCTCCCGGATCTCCAGCCTGACCCCCGGCTCCTGGGCCGGATCGTTGCCGGCCTGCCGGAAGTGCGGCCAGCACTGGTCGCGCATGCTGGAGAAGTGCATGACGCGGCCGCCCTCCCAGACCACCGAGAGGATGTGGCGCGGCGTCTCCACCTGGTACGGGGGTTCCATGGCGCAGCGGGTGAGGGCCCCCTCGTCGACGTCGACGCCGAGACCCGGCCCCTCGGGCACGCGCAGGTACCCGCCGCGGATGGTGAGGGGCTCGCGCAGCAGGTCGTCGGTGTAGTTGTTCAGGCAGGTGATCGCCGGCCACTGGGCGAAGTTCAGCACCGCCCCGAGATGGGCGGCGAAGGCGGTCACCAGGCCGACGCCGACCTTCTGCAGCCAGAAGGGCTTCTCGAACTCGGCGGCCAGCTGGCCCTGGCGCAGCACGGCGGAGACGCCGCCGCCGATGACGAAGCCGTCGCAGACCGCTTCCTTCACCGCCGTGGGGAAGGGGGGCGCCCCGAAGTGGAGGGCGATCGGCCGGGAGACCTTGCGCCGCAGCTCGCGCTGGCCCTCCACGTCGCCCTGGTTGATGGGGCCCTCGTAGATGGAGACCCGCTCGTACCCGTCGAGGCGCTGCAGGACGGGGGCCGCGGTGCCGACGTTGAGGAGCATGCCGTTCCAGTCGAGGTCGAGGCGGTAGTGGCGGGGGGTGACGGCGCTGACGGCCTCCACCTGCTGGTAGACGTCGATCCAGGGGCGGGTCTTGAACTTGTGGAAGATGTAGCCCTGGGCCACCGCGTCTTTCGCCTCCTCGGCCAGGTCCTCGGGGCCCATCTTGGTGTTCCACCAGGCGATGGGGCACCAGTCGCGCACCTTGGGCAGGTTGAACAGCTTGTACGCGGGTACCCCCAGGGCCTTGCCGACGACGTCGTAGAGGGCCATCTGCAGACCGGCGCCGAGGCTGTCGTCGCCGAGCAGCTCGGCCGGATTGCGGCCGCGCACCCCCTCCAGCGCGGCGTCGCTCACCGGCCCCCAGGTGTAGTGCGGCAGGGTCTCGCCGTAGCCGACGCTGCCGTCGTCGGTGGTGACGCGGATGACCTCGACGATCTGCCACTGCCAGACGAGCAGCGCGTTCCAGCGGCTCACGCGCTCGGTGAAGGGCACGCGCACGGTGATGCGCTCGACCTCCTGGATGCGCAGGGGGGCGGGCATGGGACTCTCCAGGCTGGAGGGTGAGGGGCGGGATGGTTCCCGCCCGGGGCAGGACCCCCGGCCGGCGGACGCGGGCCGCCAGGGCCGAGGCCGGCGGCCAAGGGCTCTCGGCCGCCAAGGTAGGAGCCTCCCGGCCCGGTCACAAGCGGACGCTGGCAGGCTCCCGGACCGCTTGACGATCTCGAACCACCCCGCGTAACCTTTTGTGGATTCTGCACCTTGGCGGACTTGCCGAGGCACCGCAGCCGCCTTCCCCACCGGTCCCGAGCACCCTCCCCGGAGTCGCGCCACTTGATACGCGCCGTCAGCCTGGGCCTCCTCTCCTTCGCCGTCTGGCTTCTCTGGTCCAACCACTACACCCCGCTGCTGCTGGCCTGCGGCGCCGGGTCCTGCCTTCTCGTGGTCCTCATCGCCCGGCGCATGGAGGTCCTCGACGAGGAGGGGGTGCCCGTTCACGTCGGGCCGCGGCTCCTCCTCTACCTCCCCTGGCTCATGTGGGCCATCGTCCGGGCCAACGTCGACGTGGCCCTGCGCATCCTGCGGCCGGGAGCGCCCATCTCCCCGCGCCTGCTGCGGGTCCGGCCGGGACAGAGGACGAGCGTGGGCCGCGCCATCTACGCCAACTCGATCACCCTGACGCCGGGGACCCTCACCTGCGATGCCGACGGCGAGGGGTTCACGGTCCACGCCCTGACCCGGGAGGCGGCCGAGGAGCTGGAGTCGGGCGCCATGGACCGGCGGGTGCGGCTTCTCGAGGGCCGGGAGGACTGAGAGCCGTGTTCGCGGTGACCATGGCCGCCGTGCTGTTCACCATGGCCCTGGCCCTGGCGCGCACGGCCCTCGGTCCAACGGTGTACGACCGCGTCCTCGGGGCCAACATGTGCGGCACCAAGACGGTGCTGCTCATCGCCGTTCTCGGTTTCCTCACGGGGCGGCCCGAGTTCCTCGACCTGGCCCTGATCTACGTCCTCATCAACTTCATCTCCACCGTGGCGATCCTGAAGTTCGTCCAGTACGGGAGCTTCCACGGACCCGGGCGGGTGGGCCGCCGCTGACCATGGACCTCATCGACCTGGCCAGCTGGGTGCTGCTGATGTCGGGGGCCTTCTTCTGCGTCGTCGGCGGCGTCGGGCTGCACCGGCTGCCCGACTTCTTCAGCCGCATGCACGGCGCCGGCGTCACCGACACCCTGGGCGCCGGGCTGGTCCTCGGGGGGCTGATGCTGCAGGCGGGGTGGACGCTGGTGCTGGTCAAGCTGGTCTTCGTCCTCGCCCTGTTGTGGATCACCGGTCCGACGGCGGCTCACGCCATCGCCAAGGCGGCCCTCGAGGACGGGCTGGAACCCCACACCGGAGAGCCGGAGGCCCCCCCCTCCGGGAGGGAGGGCGACTCCTCGTGACCGGGCTGATCGACCTCAGCCTCCTCCTCTTCCTGGCCGGTATCGCCGTGGCCGTGGCCCGTCTCCACAACCTCCTCGCCGTGGTCGTCTTCCTCGGCTTCTACACCCTCGTCTCGGCCGCCCTCTTCACGGTCCTCGACGCCGTCGACGTGGCCTTCACCGAGGCCGCGGTCGGCGCCGGCGTGTCCACCGTCCTCATGCTCGCCACGCTGCTGCTGACGACGAGGCAGGAGAAGCACGGACAGCCCACGGTCGTGCCCTTCCTCGTGGTGGTGATCACCGGGGCCGCCCTGGTCTTCGCAACCCTCGACATGCCGAGCTACGGGGACCCCGCGGCGCCGGTCCACCGGCACGTGGCGCCGCGCTACATCGAGCGCTCGGGAGAGGAGATCGGCGTGCCCAACATCGTCACCTCGGTGCTGGCCAGCTACCGGGGCTACGACACCCTCGGCGAGCTGACCGTGATCTTCACCGCCGGCGTCGGCGTGCTGCTGCTCCTGGGCGGACGCCCGCGGCCCCGGGGCGGGGAGGGCGGTCCTTGAGCCACCATCTCATCCTCCGGGTCGCGGCCAAGCTGCTGATCCCCTTCATCCTCCTCTTCGGCCTGTACGTGCAGTTCCACGGCGACTACGGGCCGGGAGGCGGGTTCCAGGCCGGGGTGATCTTCGCCGCCGCCTTCGTCCTCTACGCCCTCGTCTTCGGCGTCGAGGCGGCCCGGCGGATCGCCCCCGCCCGCCTGCTCGAGGCGGGGATCGCCGGCGGCGTGCTGCTCTTCGCGGGGACCGGTCTGGCGTGCATGCTGATGGGCGGCCACTTCCTCGACTACGACTTCCTCGCCGCCGATGCCGTGGAGGGCCAGCACCACGGCATCCTGCTCGTCGAGCTGGGGGTGGGAATCACCGTGGCCGCGGTGATGATCGCCGTCTTCCTCGCCTTCGCCGGGCGCAAGGGGGATTCGTGCACGTCGGGCTGATGAACTACTGGGTCGTCGTCTTCCTGATGATGACCGGCTTCTACATCGTCATGTCGAGCCGCAACCTGATCAAGAAGATGGTCGGCCTGGGCCTCTTCCAGACCTCGGTCTTCATCCTCTACATCACCATGGGCAAGATGGAGGGAGGGACGGCGCCGATCCTCACGGAGGCGGGCGCCGCCTACTCCAATCCCCTGCCCCATGTCCTCATCCTCACCGCCATCGTCGTCGGTATCGCCACGACGGCCCTGGGCCTGGCCCTCATCGTCCGCATCCAGGAAGCCTACGGCACCGTGGAGGAGGACGAGATCCACGCCGCCGACGCCGGGTGAGCCTCTCCGAGCACCTGCCGGTCCTGCAGATCGTCGTGCCCCTCGCGGCATCGCCGGTCTGCGTCCTCCTGCGCCGCCGCCGCTGGAGCTGGGGCCTGGCCCTGGCCGCCGCCTGGACCGCCTTCGGCCTCTCCGCCCTGCTGCTCCACCGGACCCTGGCCGAAGGCGTCGTCGTCTACGCTCTCGGCGGCTGGGAGCCGCCCTGGGGCATCGAGTACCGCGTCGACGCGGTGAACGCCTTCGTGCTGCTCCTCGTGGCTCTCATCGGCGCCGTGGTCCTGCTCTACACGCCGCGCAGCCTAGCCGCCGAGTTGCCCGGCATCCGGGGCGGCCTGTTCTACAGCGCCTGCCTGCTCTGCCTCACGGGGCTGATGGGGATGGCGATCACCGGGGACGTCTTCAACCTCTTCGTCTTCCTCGAGATCTCCTCCCTGTCGAGCTATACCCTCATCGCCCTCGGGCGGGACCGGCGCGCCCTGAGCGCCTCCTTCCAGTACCTCATCATGGGGACGGTGGGGGCGACCTTCTTCGTCATCGGCATCGGCCTGCTCTACAAGATGACGGGCACCCTCAACATGGTCGATCTGGCCCAGCGCCTGCAGCCGGTGATGCACACGCGCACGGTGCTGGCCGCCTTCGCCTTCCTCACCGTCGGGGTCGGCCTCAAGCTGGCCCTCTTCCCCCTGCACCTGTGGCTGCCCAACGCCTACGCCTACGCCCCCTCGGCGGTGACCGCCCTGCTCGCGGCGACGGCGACCAAGGTCTCGGTCTACGTCTTCCTGCGGTTCTACTACGGGATCTTCGGCCCCGCCTTCGCCTTCGGGACCCTCGGCATGGACGCGCTGCTCGTCGGGCTGGGGCTGGCGGGGGTCTTCGTCGCCTCCCTGGTGGCCCTCTCCCAGGAGAACCTCAAGCGCCTCCTCGCCTGGTCGAGCATCGCCCAGGTCGGCTACATGATCGTCGGCGTCGGGCTGGGCTCGGCCACGGGGCTGACGGCGACCCTGGTGCACCTCTTCAACCACGCCGTGACCAAGGGCGCCCTGTTCCTCGCCGTGGGCTGCATGGTGGCCCGCCTCGGCGCCTGCGAGCTGGATGACCTGCGGGGCATGGGCCGGCGCATGCCGGTGACCACGGCGGCCGTCGTCCTCGGCGGGCTGAGCCTGATCGGGGTGCCGCTCACGGCGGGCTTCGTCAGCAAGTGGTACCTGGTGCTCGCCGCCGTCGAGCGCGGCTGGTGGCCGGTGGCGGTCCTCGTCCTCCTCGGCTCGCTGATCGCCGTCGGATACGTCTGGCGGGTCGTGGAGGCCGCCTACTTGCAGCCCGCCGAGGGCCGCCCCGCCGAGGTCTCGGAGGCGCCCGCCTCGATGCTGGTCCCCACCTGGGTCCTGGTGGGCGCCACCCTCTGGTTCGGGATCACCGCCGTCTTCACCGCCGGCGTCGCCCGGCGCGGGGCGGAGGTGCTCATGGCAGGTCTGGCGCCGTGACCGCCGAGACCGCCCTCCTGCTGGCCGTCCTGCTCCCGGCGGGGGCGGCGGGGTTGGTGGCCCTGGCCGGGGGGCGGCCGATCCTCCGGGACGGTCTGAGCCTGGCGGCGGGGGCCGCCACCTTCGGCGTCGTCCTCACCCTGGTGCCCACCGTCGCCGCCGGCCAGCTTCCGGAGGTGGTCCTCCTCGAGGTGGTGCCCGGCCTCGATCTCGCCTTCCACGCCGAGCCCCTGGGCATGGTCTTCGCGCTCGTCGCCTCGGGCCTGTGGATCGTCACCACCCTCTACGGCGTGGGCTACATGCGCGGCCACCACGAGGGCCACCAGACCCGGTTCTTCTTCTTCTTCGCCGTCGCCATCAGCGCCGCCCTGGGCGTGGCCTTCGCCCGCAACCTGCTGACCCTGTTCATCTTCTACGAGGTCCTCACCCTCTCCACCTATCCCCTGGTCACCCACCGGCGCACCGACGAGGCCCGCGCCGGGGGCCGAGTCTACCTGGGGATCCTCATGACCACGTCGGTGGCCTTCCTGCTGCTGGCCGTGGCGTGGACCTACGCCGCCGCGGGCACCCTCGACTTCGAGGCCGGCGGCATCCTCGCCGGCAAGGTGGAGGGCCCCGGTCTCTACCTGCTCCTGGGGCTGTTCGCCTTCGGCACCGGCAAGGCGGCGCTCATGCCCTTCCACCGCTGGCTGCCGGCGGCGATGGTGGCCCCGGCGCCGGTGAGCGCCCTGCTGCACGCGGTGGCCGTTGTCAAGGCGGGGGTGTTCACCATCCTCAAGCTGCTGGTCTATGTCTTCGGCCTCGATTACCTGGGCGAGACCGGCGCCAGCGTGTGGCTCATGTACGCCGCCGGGGCCACGGTCCTGGCAGCCTCCCTGGTGGCCATGACGAAGGACAACCTCAAGGCGAGGCTCGCCTACTCGACGGTGAGCCAGCTCTCCTACATCGTCCTCGGAGCGGCCCTGGCCACGCCGCTGGCCGTGGTCGGCGGGGCGATGCACATCGTCATGCACGCCTTCGGCAAGATCACCCTGTTCTTCTGCGCCGGCGCCATCGACGTGGCCCTCCACAAGACCGAGGTCAGCGACATGCGCGGCATCGGCCGGCGGATGCCCTTCACCATGGCCGCCTTCCTGGTGGGCGCCCTGTGCGTCATCGGCCTGCCGCCGCTGGGCGGCTTGTGGAGCAAGTGGTACCTGTTCCTCGGGGCCCTGGAGGCGGGGCAGCGGGTCTTCGTGGCGGTGCTCATGGTCAGCTCCCTGCTCAACATCGCCTACCTCGTGCCGATCCCGGTGCGCGCCTTCTTCTCCCGCCCCGGCGAGGACGGGACGGGCCTCCGGGAGGCCCCGGTGTTGTGTCTCCTGCCCCTCGCGCTCACGGCCCTGGGGTGCGTGGTCCTGTTCTTCCAGGCCGGGCCGATCTACCGGTTCCTGGCGGCACTGGCCCCGGGTCTGGCGGGAGACTGACCGATGGAATCCTCCGGCAAGCGCCACCTCTTCGACGACGCGCGCAACGTGAAGCGCATCATCCGGCTGCTCTTCGCCTGCTGCGCCGTCCTCCTGGCGTCGGACTTCGTGATCCACCGCCACCTGAGCTTCCGGGAGGGCCTCCTCGACTCCGAGGGCTGGTACGGCTTCTACCCCGTCTACGGATTCGTCGCCTGCGTACTGCTGGTGCTGGCGGCCCGGCAGATGCGCAAGTTCCTCATGCGCGGCGAGGACTACTATGAGCGGTAGCCTCCACCCGGCCCTCATCCTGGTGGCCGGCGCCCTGCTGCTGCCGCTGCTGCGGGGCCGCTGGCGGGGGGCGGCGACGGTGGTCCTGCCCCTGGCGGGGTTCCTCAACCTCCTGGGGCTGGAGGCCGGGGACGATCTGCGGCTGGGCCTGGCCGGCCTCGAGCTGCACGTGCTGCGCGTCGACCGGCTCAGCCTGATCTTCGGATACCTCTTCCACCTGGCGGCCCTCGTGGGCGCCGTCTACGCCCTCCACCTGAAGGACTGGCTGCAGCCGACGACGGGCCTGGCCTACGCCGGCAGCGCCGTGGGCGCCGTCTTCGCCGGCGACCTGGTCACCCTGTTCCTGTTCTGGGAGCTGCTGGCGGTCACCGCGGTCTTCCAGATCTGGGCCCGGGGGACCGAGCGCGCCCTGGGGGCGGGGATGCGCTACCTCCTCGTCCACGTCACCTCGGGGCTGCTGCTGCTGGCCGCCGCCGCCCTGCGCCACCACGAAACCGGCTCGCTGGCCTTCGGCCCCATGGAGCTGGACGGCCTGGCGGCGTGGCTGCTGCTGCTGGCCATCGGCGTCAAGTGCGCCTTCCCCCTGCTGCACACGTGGCTCGTCGACGCCTACCCGGAGGCGACGCCCACGGGCACCGTCTTCCTCTCGGCCTTCACCACCAAGGCCGCCGTCTACTGCCTGGCCCGCGGCTTCGCCGGCGCCGAGGTGCTGATCTGGATCGGGGCGGCGATGACCCTCTTCCCGATCTTCTTCGCCGTCATCGAGAACGACCTGCGCCGGGTCCTCGGCTACAGCATGATCAACCAGATCGGCTTCATGGTCGTCGGCGTCGGCCTCGGCGAGGGGCTGGGGGTGAACGGCGCCGGGGCCCACGCCTTCAACGACGTGTTCTTCAAGGGCGTGCTGTTCATGTCCATGGGGGCCGTCCTGCTGCGCACGGGCCGGATGAACGGCTCCGACCTGGGCGGCCTCTACAAGTCGATGCCGTGGACCGCGGGGTTCTGCATCGTCGGCGCCTCGTCGATCTCGGCCTTCCCCCTCTTCAGCGGCTTCGTCAGCAAGTCGATGGTCATGGCCGAGGCCGCCCACCAGGGGCACGTCGTGCTGTGGCTGATGCTGCTCTTCGCCTCGGCGGGGGTCTTCCATCACGCCGGCATCAAGATCCCCTTCTTCGCCTTCTTCTCCCACGACGCCGGCATCCGCTGCCGCGAGGCGCCGCGGAACATGCTGGTCGCCATGGGCCTGGGGGCCGCCGTCTGCCTCTTCAACGGCATCTGGCCGGGGGTCCTCTACGGCCTCCTGCCGTACCCGGTGGTGTTCTCCGACGGCACCGTGTACCACCCCTTCGAGCCGAGCCACGTCCTGCACCAGCTGCAGCTCCTGTTCTTCTCGGCCCTCGCCTTCGCCGCCCTCAAGCTGACCCACCTCTACCCGCCCGAGCTGCGCTCGGTGAACCTCGAGGTCGACTGGCTCGGGCGGAAGCTGCTGCCCCGGGGGATCCGCAGACTGGTGGATCTCACCGCGCCGCTGCGCGAAGGGCTCTCGGGCGCGGGCCGGGGCCTGGCGGCGTGGACGATCGATTTCCTCCGTCCCGATCACGGACCCGCCGCCTGGGCGGAACGGACCTGGCTCACCAGCACCTCCGTCCTCGTCGTCGTCGGGGTCCTGGCGGCGTACCTGCTCTACGTCTACCGGACGTTCTGACCGGACACGGCCGGCCCGCGCCTCCGCCCGAACCGCGGCGGGGGTTGCTTCCCCGGGTGGCCGCGGATCCGTGACCCGGCGTCAGGCCTCGAGCCCGAGGGCCGCCAGCACGGCCTCGGCCGCCTCTTCCGGGGTGCCGGAGACGTCCACGAGGACCGCGTCGAGGGGCGCCTCGAGAGCCTCGAACTGGCTGCGCAGGAGGCCGGCGGGCATGTAGCGGTGGACGCGGCGGCGCAGGCGGCCGGCGATGAGCGCCTCGGGGGCGGAGAGGTGGACGAAGCGGACCCGGTCTCCGCTGGGGCCGCGCAGGACGGCGCGGTAGCTCTCCTTGAGGGCCGAGCAGCCGAGGAGGCAGCTGCGGCCGGCGTCGAGGCGCCCGCCGATCTCCTCGGACAACCGGCGGAGCCAGGGCCAGCGGTCCTCGTCGCGCAGGGGGATGCCGGCGGCCATCCTGGCCACGTTGGCCTCGGGGTGGAAGTCGTCGCCGTCGAGGAAGGGCCAGCCGAGGCGCTCTTCGAGGAGGCGGCCCACGGTGGTCTTGCCGCATCCGGTGACGCCCATGAGCACCACGGCCACCGCGTCCATCGTCTCCGTCCCGCCGCGGGCTTGCGATAGAGCCGCTTCCGGAGCTGGAGCGGCGCCCCCCGCGCCGCTCGTGGCGCCGGGGGTTTCCAGTATAGACATTTGCCCCCGGGGATCCCGAACGCCATGCCAGAGCTGCCCGATGTCGTCGCCTACCTGACCGCCCTGGAGCGCGGGGTCCGCGGCCGTGTGATCGAGGCGATCCAGCTGCGCAGCCCCTTCCTGGTGCGCACCGTCGACCCCCGGCTCGACGCCGCCGAGGGCCTGCGGGTGGCCGCCTTCCGCCGCATCGGCAAGCGCATCGTCTGGGAGCTGGAGGACGACCTGTTCCTCGTCTTCCACCTGATGATCGCCGGCCGGTTTCACTGGAAGAAGGCCGGCACCCGGCCGACGCGGAAGGTCGACCTGGCGGCCTTCCACTTCGACACGGGAACGCTGATGCTCACCGAGGCTGGCTCGAAGAAGCGGGCCTCCCTGCACGTCATCCGCGGCGCCGGCGGACTGGCCGACCACGACCCGGGCGGCCTGGAGGTGCTGGAGGCGAACCTCGACGAGTTCGCCAGCGTCCTGCGCCGCCGCAACCACACCCTCAAGCGGGCCCTCACCGACCCGCGGCTGTTCTCCGGCATCGGCAACGCCTACTCCGACGAGATCCTCCACGCCGCCGGGCTGTCGCCGGTGAAGTGGACCTCCCGCCTCGCCGACGACGAGGTGGAGCGCCTCTACGAGGCCGCGCGCTCGACCCTGGAGGACTGGTGCGCCCGCCTCCGGGCCGAGGTCGAGCAGGCCTTCCCCGAGAAGGTCACCGCCTTCCGCCCCGAGATGGCCGTCCACGGCCGCTACGGCAAGCCCTGCCCCGCCTGCGGCACCGCCGTGCAGGAGATCGCCTACGCCTCGAAGGAGACCAACTACTGCCCGCGGTGCCAGACCGGGGGCCGGGTGCTGGCGGACCGGCAGTTGTCGCGCATGCTGAAGAACGACTGGCCGCGGACGATCGAGGAGCTGGAGGCGCGGCTCGGGACCGCCGGCGCGGACTGACTCCGTGGCCTCCCGCGTCGACGTCGCCGGTCTCGGAATGATCACCGTGGACCATCTCTTCCGGGTGCCGGAGCTGCCCGCCGTCGGCGCTCCCCGCCGGGCCTCGGGCCACGCGCGCGCCTGCGGCGGCCCCGTGCCCAACGCCCTAGCGTGCCTGTCGCGCCTCGGGGTCTCGACCCGCTTCGTCGGCAAGGTGGGCGACGACGAGGAGGGCGGCTTCGCGAGGTCGGA
>JAJDTN010000040.1 GCA_022827165.1 Candidatus Latescibacterota bacterium | reverse complement strand
GCGGAACGGGGCCGTCACTCCGCGCCCGAGTCCGGCTGCTCCACCCCGGACATCGGTGGAGCCGCGGCCTCTCCGGCAACGTCCTTCCCGGCCGCTACGAGCGGCGGCTCCTCTGCCGGGCGGCCCCCTGAGGGCGGGGTCCGGTCCTCCCCCGCCTCCGGGAGAGGCGGCGCCATGGAGACCTCCACTTCCACCCAGGCGCGAACCGGCCTCTCGTCCACCCCTTCCGCGGGGTAGAAGGTGTAGCCTCCGACGGCGGCGAGGGCCGCCGCGGCGAAGGGCTCGTCTCCCCGATAGAGGGAGATCTCTTCGGCCTTTCCGGTCTCCGACACCAGCACGTCGACGAGAACGGTGCTCGAATCCGTCTGCCCCGGCGGGTACTCCGGCGGGGGGGTGGAGCGTACCATGGGAGGCTCGGCGACACCGAAGTAGCGCAGGGGCATCTCCAGATGCTCATCCTCCGGCTCGAGCTCCAGCCGCTCCAACTGGTCGATGTCGAGGGGTTCGGACTCCGCCGTGTCGAGTCCGGGAAACCGGAGCAGCAGCTCGCCGACACCGGCCGACTCCCGGTCCCTGCGGAGGATGGTGCGGAGATAGCTGTTGGCCGAGTCCGCCTGGCCCCGCCGCACGTGGTAGGCGAAGAGCCGGTAATGAGGGAGGATGGACCTGGATCTCAGCTTCAGGGCCCGGCGCATGTAGTCGACGGCGTCCTCCAGGTATCCCTGGCGCCAGTTGCCCTCCCCCAGGCCGACGACGGGCTCGGTGTTGGCGGTCTGCATCTCGTCGAGACTGAGCTCGAACAGCTCCCGGGCGGTGCTGAAGTCCCCCCGGCGCACGGCGCGCATGCCGAAACCCACGTGGTTCTTCGCCCTCGAAACGGAATCCTCGATCACCGGCTCGACACCGACCAGGAGGAGGTGGTCTCCCGGACCGGTGCCCTCCCTCAGGCTCCTCAACTCGCGCTCGAGGCGGTCCACCACTCCGTCCCGTTCGGCCTGTCGCCGGCGTTGGACCAGATCGGCGTGCCTGGTCCCCGGATAGTGGGCAAGGACCGAGTCGTACCTCCCCGCGGCGCCCGTGGAGTCCCCCTGGAGATTCTCGGCGGCCCAGGCGGCCAGGAAGATCGCCCGCCCGGAGACCTTTGTCCCAGGATAGGCGCCGGCCAGCTCATCCAGCCGGGGAACCCAGCGAGCCGGCTCATCCGGGAAGTCCAGACGCATCCGCTCGATATCGTCGAAGATCCGGGCCGCCTGCTCCTCCGCCGACGCCTGCGCCGCCAGTCCGAGATACCGCCGCGCGGCGCTGGCGTGCTCCGTGGCCGGATGGCCGGCCACCAGGCGCTCGAGGACAGGCCGGGCCGCCACCGTGTCCGCCTTCTGCTCGATGTGGGTCCACGCCAGGTTGTAGAGGGCCCTGGGAATCTCGCGGGACCCGGGAAAGCGGTCGGCGATGGCCTGGTAGAGCACCGCCGCCGAATCGGGGAGCCCCAGGCGGTCGCGGTAGACTTCGGCGGCCGAGAACAGGTTGTCCATGAGGGTTGGCGGCCGGTCCGCGCCAGGCCGGCGCGCCTGCAGCAGCCGCCGGCGCCTTTCCCGGGCCCTCTCCTCGGCCCCCGGGCCTTCCTCCAGGGGCGGGCGGGCCACGAGCGGCACCCACCCGCCGAGGGAATCCCGGGCCACCACGTAGCCCTCAAGCCCAAGAGGGTCCTCCGGCTCTTGCGGCTCCGGAGGCGAAGCCTGGACGGCGGTGGAATCGGCGTCGGCACCATGGGGAATCGTCGCGGCGGAGCTGTCTGCCCCGGCGGTCGACCGAGCCGCCGCGAGCAGGCTGTCCACGGCAGTCCCTGCCCGGGCCTCCGTGGCGACACTGTCCACCGCACCCGTCCGGATCGAGCTGGTGGAGATCTCGGGTCCTCCGGCCCCGTCGGCAGTCGAGGCGGCGGGCATGGCGGCGGCGGCAACCGTCGTATCCGGCCCCGTCGAGGCGTCCGTCACCGGTCCTCGACTGGCGCGGGGGTCCGCGGGAAGGACGTCGGGCGCCGGGGCTGCCTCCGTGCCGGGCCGCGCTCGTGCCGAATCCGGAGCCGTGGCCGCACCGACGGCAGCCATGGAGTCCGCCTTGCCGGGCTCCGCTTGCAGCGAATCGACGGCCGGGCCCATGGGCAGGGCCGCGGCCGTGGAGTCCGCCCGGTAGATCTCGTCGAGCAGAGCGTCCAGCCGATCCGTGGTCTGGAGCATCACCCCGGCCAGTGAATCACCCTCGGACCCTCGGCGCTCCTGGCCCACCTCCCTGAAGTACTCCTGGGCCTGCTGCCGGTCGCCGCGGTCCTGCAGGTAGACCAGGCCCGTCTGGTAGAGCGCCATGGCGGACACCCCGGTGCCCGGGAAGTCGTTGCGCACACGCTCGAACTCGTCCAGCGCCGCCGAGGGAGCTCCGCTCTCCCGGTGGTAGCGGCCTATCAGGATCCGCGTCTCCCCCTCCCAGGGGCGGAATCGCCCTTCCCGGAGCAGGGACCGGTAGGCTTCGAGGGCGGCAGCCGATGCGCCCTGGTGGTAGAGCACGAGGCCGCGATTCAGGCGGGCCCGGTACTGCACCGAGTCCGCCCGAGCCTCGTCGATGGCACGCTCGTAGGCGACGGCGGCGCTGTCGAGATCGTTCGGACCGCCCAGGGAGAGGTGGGCGTTGCCGATCCGCAGCCACAACCGGTCGGACAGAGGGGTCCTGGGGAAAGCCCCGAGACTCGTCCGGTAGTCCTGGATGGCGGCCCTCAGGTCCCCCCCCGCGAAGGCCATGTCGCCGAGCTCCATACCGGCGCGGCCGCCGACGTCGCTGCCCTCCAGGATCAGGGCGGTGAAGAGGGCCCGGGCCTCTCCCACCTCGCCCTGCTCGCGCAGGCATCGCGCCCGCCAGAGCCGGGCCCGGTCGACGTACTCGCTGTCGGGGAAGTTCCGCTCGAGATCCTCGAACGACCTGGCTCCGTAGGCGTAGTCCCGCTGCCAGTAGAGCGCCCGGCCGGCGAGGAACATGGCGTCGTCGACGAGCTCGCTGTCGGGGTACTTCTCCAGAACGATCGAGGCCTTGCGAACGGCCTTGTCGTACAGGCCCTGGTAGCTGCCGCCCCGCCTCCCGCGGCCGGACGGCCGGCCCGCCTCCGAGCCCGCGCGCTCCTCTTCCACCTCGGCGCGGGCCTTCTCGGCCTGCCGAAAGAACTTCTCGGCGTTGTAGTAGGTGTTGAAGTAGACGCACGACGCACTCGACGTGAGGACCAGTCCCGCCGCCAGGGCCAGGTGGACCGGCCGCCGGTCAGCCACCGTGGTAGTCCTGCAGCGCCCGGACCGATATGGCGGTGCGCAGCAGGGCCTCGATGCCGTCGGCGGCGGCCTCCGCGCCGGCCAGGGTCGTCGTGTAGGGCACGCCGTTCATGATCGCCGCCTGGCGGACGTAGGCGTCGTCATACTGGCTCTGCTCGTCTTCGGGGGAGTTGATGACCAGGGCGACCTCCCGGCCCCGGATCGCGTCCTCCACGTGGGGGTGCCCTTCATGGATCTTCAGGATCTTCTCCGCCTCGATCCCGTGACGCTCGAGATGGATTCGGGTGCCCGCCGTGGCCACGAGTTCGAAGCCGGCGGCGCTCAGTCGGCGCGCCACGTCGACGATGCCCGCCTTGTCGCGGTCGTTGACGCTGATGAAGACCCGCCCCCTGGAAGGCAGCATCGACCCGGCCCCCATCTGGGCCTTGAGGAAGGCCTCGCCGAACTCGGCGCCGATCCCCATGACCTCGCCGGTGGACTTCATCTCGGGACCGAGGATGCCATCGGCTCCGGGAAACTTGCTGAAGGGCAGGACCGCCTCCTTCACGGAGATGTGAACGGGCGCCGGCGCGTCGGCGAATCCCTGCTCGCGCAGGCTGCGTCCGACCATGACGCGGGCGGCGATCTTCGCGAGGGGACGGCCCGTGGCCTTGCTCACGAAGGGGACCGTGCGCGAGGCCCGGGGATTGACCTCGAGGACGTGGACGAGATCCTGGTGGATGGCGTACTGCACGTTCATCAGTCCCTTCACATCGAGGGCCCTTGCCAGGTCCCGCGTGTGGTCCTCGAGGGCTCGCAGGTGATCCGGCGCGATGTCGTGCGGCGGCAGGACGCAGGCCGAGTCGCCGGAGTGGACGCCGGCGTGCTCGATGTGCTGCATGACGCCGCCGATCAGCACGTCGCCGTCGTCGTCGGCCACCGCGTCGACGTCGAACTCCCGGGCCCCTTCGAGAAAACGATCGATCAGCACCGGATGTTCCGGTGAGGCGGAGATCGCCGAGGTGATGTACGACTCCAGGCGGGCCTCGTCGTAGACGGTGACCATGGCCCGCCCCCCGAGGACGTAGGAGGGCCGCACGAGGACGGGGTAGCCGATGCGCTCGGCGATCTCCCGCGCCTCGGGGAGGGAGCGGGCCATGCCGTTTTCCGGCTGGCGGATCCCCAGCCGGCGCAGCAGGTTGCCGAAGTGCTCGCGGTCCTCCGCCAGGTCGATGCTGCGCGGCGACGTGCCGATGACGGGGACGCCGTTGGCCTCCAGCTCGAGAGCCAGATTGAGGGGAGTCTGCCCGCCGAACTGGACGATGACGCCCTCGGGCCGCTCGTGCTCGACGATGTGGAGGACGTCCTCGACTGTGAGGGGCTCGAAGTAGAGCTTGTCCGCCGTGTCGTAGTCGGTGCTCACCGTCTCCGGGTTGGAGTTGACCATGATCGTCTCGAAGCCGTCCTCGCGGAGGGCGAAGCAGGCGTGGACGCAGCAGTAGTCGAACTCGATTCCCTGGCCGATCCGGTTGGGCCCGCCCCCGAGGATCATCACCTTGCGGCGCCCGGACCGGGCCTCCGACTCGTTCTCCCGTTC
Organism: Candidatus Latescibacterota bacterium; assembly: GCA_022827165.1. The sequence goes on along the minus strand of JAJDTN010000040.1, from coordinate 9,321 downwards.
GTACGTGGAGTAGTGGTACGGCGTGTGGGCCTCGAACTCGGCGGCGCAGGTGTCGACGGTCTTGAACACGGGGCGCACGCCCTGCTCCCGTCGCGCCTCCCGGACCTGCGACTCGGTGCGCCCCGCCAGGTAACCCAGTTGGCGGTCGCTGAAGCCCAGGGCCTTGGCCGCCCGCAGACGCTCCCCGTCCCCAAGGAGCCCCTCTCGCGCCTGCCGCAGCTCGCCCTCGGCCTGGAAGATCTCGGCCAGGCGGTCGATGAACCAGGGATCGATGCGGCTGAGGCGATGGATCTCTTCGGGGGCGAAGCCCTTGTGCAGGGCGGCATTGAGATGGAACAGCCTCTGCGAGCTCGGACGGGCCAGGTGGCCGCGGATCTCGGCGTCCGGAATCTCCAGGGTTTCCTCGACTTGGCCGTCAGCGCCCCAGCCGCCCCGGCCGATCTCCAGCGACCGCAGGCCCTTCTGGAAGGACTCCGCAAAGGTGCGGCCCACGGCCATCGTCTCTCCCACCGAGCGCATCTGGGTGTCGAGGGCGTCCGGCGTGGATGGGAACTTCTCGAAGGCCCACCGCGGAATCTTGGTCACCACGTAGTCGATGGTGGGCTCGAAGGAGGCGGGCGTCTCCCGGGTGATGTCGTTGGGGATCTCGTCGAGGGTGTAGCCCACGGCCAGCTTGGCGGCGATCTTGGCGATGGGGAAGCCCGTGGCCTTGGACGCCAGGGCGGAGCTGCGCGAGACCCGGGGATTCATCTCGATGACCACCATGCGGCCCGTCTCCGGGTCGACGGCGAACTGGATGTTCGACCCGCCCGTGTCGACGCCGATCTTCCGGATGACCCGGATGGCGGCATCGCGCATGGCCTGGTACTCCTTGTCGGACAAGGTCTGCGCCGGAGCGACAGTGATCGAATCGCCCGTGTGCACCCCCATGGGATCGAGATTCTCGATGGAGCAGATGATGACGACATTGTCGTTCAGGTCGCGCATCACCTCGAGCTCGAACTCCTTCCAGCCGAGAACGGACTCCTCTATCAGGACCTCCGCAATCGGACTCAGATCGAGGCCCCGCCTGACGATGCGCTCGAACTCCTGCGCGTCGTGCGCGATCCCGCCACCCGACCCGCCCAGGGTGTAGGAGGGCCGAATGATGGCAGGATAGCCCAGGCTGTCGACCAGTCCCGCGGCCTCTTCGACGGAGTGGACGAAATGCCCGGCGGGCATTTCCAGCCCCGACTCGTCCATCGCCTTCTTGAACAGCTCCCGATCCTCCGCCGTGCGGATCGCCTCGAGCCGGGCCCCGATCAGCTCCACGCCGTGCTCTTCGAGCACCCCGGACTCGGCAAGCTCCACCGCCCGGTTCAAAGCCGTCTGTCCGCCCACGGTGGGCAGGAGGGCATCCGGTCTCTCGATCTCGATGATCTCGGCGCAGGCCTCGGCGGTGATGGGCTCCACGTAGGTCCGGTGCGCCGTCTCCGGGTCGGTCATGATCGTGGCGGGATTGCTGTTGACGAGGACGATCTCGTAGCCCTCCTCGCGCAGGGCCTTGCAGGCCTGCGTGCCGGAGTAGTCGAACTCACAGGCCTGGCCGATGACGATCGGACCGGAACCGATGAGCATGATCTTGTGCAGGTCGTCTCGACGAGGCATGCTCGGGGGTCACCCCATCCGTGGGTACGCAGGCAACAGATGGTCGGTCGGGGAAAGGTCGGCCAGTGCCGGGACAGGCCAGGCCGGATATGGCGAGAGCAGGAGCACCCTGGGCACGCCTGCTCGAATACTCGACTGCACTGCGCCGGGCCGCAGGACCTGAGGAGACCTGCGCACCATCGCCCGCCTAGTCCTGCATGAGTCCCAACCAGACCAGCAGGATGATCAGGGCGATGGTCGCCGCGTATCCCAGCCGCAGAAACCGATCGCGGAGCAGGGCCCCGTCGATGGACCCGGATGCCGGCCACCGCAGGGGGCGGAAGGCCGCCCGGTCTCTCGGGGGCTCCTCGCCGTCGCTCTGGAACCGGTGCGCATCGATCAGGCGCACGAGGGAAGGATCGTGCTCGGCGATAGCGCGCAGGATCGACCGCTTGCGGCGCGCCACCCTCTCGGAGAGCTCCTTCGAGGACGCTGCCCGCCCCTCCTCTGCCGGCTCTTCGACATCGCCCACCGGAACCTCGCCCGGGCCTCCCTCGGCCCGGCCCGCGATGAGCACGGTCTGCTCGTGGGCCAAGCTCTCGGAGAGCTCGCTGACGACCGCTCGATCCTTGACGTTTTCCTGGATGACGGCGAAGCAGGCGTCGATGAAGCGCTTGAAATCCTGCCGGATCTCGTGCTCGGAAAGGCCGAGGAGGTACGACTCCTCGATCATCTCCTCGATCGCCTCTTTGACCTTCGACGACATATCCTGAACCTGCCCCGGGCGGAGAAAACCGGTGGTCCGGAGGCTCATTGACAAAGGGCGGCCCCGAACGCGGGGCAGGGCGGATCTCTACCGGCAACAACAGCCGGTTACGTTACTCGATCCCTCCGGGAGTGTCAAGAAACGGCCCTCTGGCCGGTGACCTCCAGCATGGCTGGCGGGATCCGCTCGGCGAGATCTGTGGCTCGCATCGACCAGGGCCCCAGCCGATCGCGCGCGAGGTCGCCGGCGAGGCCGTGAACGAAGACGGCACAGGCCGCCGCCGCCAAGGACCCGGCCCCTTGGGCGAGGAAGCCCGCCACCAGTCCGGTGAGCACATCCCCCGACCCCGCCGTGGCCATTCCGTCGTTGCCCGTGGGATTGACGAAGGTGTTCCCGTCGGGAGCGGCGACCACGGTGGGCGCCCCCTTGAGCACGAGAACCACCGATCGGGAGACGGCGAAATCCGCGGCCAGGCCAAGGGGCTCCTCCGCGACCCGGGCGGGGTCGCAGCCGCTGAGCCGCTGGAACTCCCCCGCATGAGGGGTCAGCACCCTCTCCGCCTCGGGCAGCGGTCCTCCCTCCGAGAGGGCGTAGAGCGCGTCGGCGTCGATCACCGCCGGGGGGAGATCGGGACGCGACAGCAGGCGCCGCACCAGCTCGACGGTCTCGCGGTGGCGGCCGAGGCCGGGGCCGATGGCCAGGGCCTGGGCCCTGGCCAGGAGACGCTCCACCTCCCCGAGGGCCCTCAGCGACAGGCACCGCGACCGGCGCACCTCGGGAAGGGGCCGGGTCATCACCTCCGTCAACTTGGTCTCCAGGATGTCGTGCAGGCTGGCCGGGGCCCCGAGCCGCACCCGCCCGGCCCCCGCCCTCAGCGCCGCGTCGGCCGTCAGGCAGGCGGCCCCCGTCATCCCCTCGGAGCCGGCCACCACGGTGACGGCCCCGCAGGAGCCCTTGTGGGCCACCGGGGACCGCCGCGGCAGGAGCCCGGCGATCCCCTCCCGGGTCAACAGATGGGTGGTGGCCGGGCAGCGGGCGATGGCGGCATCCGGGAAACCGATGTCAACCAGTTCCAGGGCTCCGCAATGGGCCCGCCCCGGGTGGAAGAGGTGGCCCACCTTCACCAGCCCGAAGGTGACTGTCAGCGCTGCCCTCACGCACGCGCCCGCCACCTCGCCCGTGTCCGCCTGGAGGCCGGAGGGCAGGTCGACGGCCACCACCGGCCGGCCGCAGTCGTTGATTGCGTCGATGGTCCGCGCCTCCGTCGGCCGGGGCCTGCCCCGCAGGCCGGTTCCCAGCAGGGCGTCCACCACGATGTCGGACTCGCCAAGGGCGGCCGTCAGGTCGTCCGGCGACGGCTGGACCACGGGGCCGGCCCGCGCTTCGAGCCGCTCGAGGTGATGGCCGGCATCTCCGGTGATCTGCTCCCGGGGCGCGGCGAGGTAGACGGCCGCGGGGACGCCCGCCTGCGCCAGGCGCCGCCCGACGACGAAGCCGTCGCCGCCGTTGTTTCCCTTGCCGCAGACGACGGCGACGCGCAGATCCTCCAGGCCGGACCAGCGCTCCTCCAGGATCCGCACGACGCCGGCCCCGGCCCGCTCCATCAACTCCGCTCCCGGCACACCCATCTCGATCGACAGGCGGTCGATGTCCGACATCTGCCCGCCGGTCACCAGCTTGGGGAATTCGATGGAGGCCAGGCTCATGCAGACTCAGTCGTGAGTGATACCGCGGACCAGGAAGTCGGCATAGGTCCTGGCCGTCTGCGCCAGGTCCCGGAGGCTCACCCTCTCGTCGGCGCCATGAGCCCGCTCGCCGTTCACCCCGTAGCCGATCCCGGGCAAGCCCGCGTCGACGAAATAGTGAAGGTCGGTGAATCCCGTGGTCACCCGGAACTCGACGGCGTGGCGGCGGACGGCGCGCACGCTGCGGGCGAAGGATCTGGGCAAGACCCCGTCGTCACCGACGACGCAGGGCTCGATCCGCAGCAGCGGCCGCACCCGGTGGCGGGCCTCCGCCCGCGCGGCGGATCTCGCCAGGGCCTCGACCAACTCCGCCTCGGCGTCGGCCAGCCGCTCTCCGGGCACGAGGCGGCGATCGATGGTGAAGGCCGCCTTGCCGGGAACGGTGTTCACCTTCTGGTCCGGGCCGCCGCGGAAGACGCCCCCCACGTTGATGGTCGGTTGCCGGTTCCGTCCGTCGGGCCCCTCCCAGCCGCGGGAGGGCTTGCCGAGCCGACGCTTGATCGAGCGCAGGTCGTGGACCATCCCCGCCATCTTCTCGAAGGCGTTGACGCCCCGCTCGGGGCTGGAGGCGTGAGCCGACCGGCCCGCGACCTCCACCTCCAGCCACAGGACGCCGTTGTGGCCGAGGCCGACGCGGCTGCCCGAGGCGCCTTCGCACTCCACGGCGTAGTCGGCGTCGACGAGCCCACTCTTGACGATCCAGCCGGCCCCCAGGGCCCCGCCCGTCTCCTCGTCCGCGGTGAAGGAGACCTCGACGTTCACCGCCGGATCGACGCGCGTATGTCGGAGGGACTGCAGGGCGCCCAGCAGGGCCGCGATCGACCCTTTCATGTCGCCGGCGCCGCGGCCGTACAGCCAGCCGCCCCGGGAGACCCCTTCGAAGGGGGCCGCCGCCGACCACTCGGCGGCGGCCACGGGCACGACATCGTAGTGGGCGTTGAAATGGATGGTCTCGTCGGCTCCGGTGTCCCAACGGGCGACGAGATTGTACCTCGGGTAGTCGGAATCGACGCCGGCGGCCTCCACCTCTGCGTCCGGTACCCGGTGAACCACGGGACCCATGCCCAGAGCCCCCAGGCGGTCTCGCAGGTGCTCGACCATCGGCCGGTATCCCTCCCCCGGGGGATTGACGGTGGCCATCCTCACCATCTTGCGCAGGTCCCGCGCCAGGGCGCCGCGGCGCTGATCGAGGTGTTCCAGGGGATTCACGTCTTCCCTTCCTCCCGAAGCCGGGTGGAGCTCACGTCCAGGCGGAACTCGGACTCGGGGATCTCCTCGAGGAGGTCGGTGAAGCCCTCCGGTACTCGGACATCGCCGAGTCCGCGGTATTCGCCCTCCCAGACCCTTCCCGAGACCAGGAAGCGAACCCCGAGGTGGCGAAGCTCCCGCAAGGCCCGGTCCATGTCGTCGCGGTGGCCGCCGTAGTACCCGGGCTCGAACAGACGCACCGCCGTGTCGAAGCCGATGGCGAACCAGCAGCCGGGGAAGAGTCGGGCCTTGCCCAGGAAGGTCGGCTCACGAGTCAGCAGAAGTCTCCTGCCCCCCCGGGCCTGGCCGGCCCGCTCCAGGATCTGGCGGTACGCCAGCGGCCTCTTGTCCACGTTCTCCACGGAGAGCTCGAAGCAGGCTCGCCGGCCGCTGAGCCGCTCCGCCGCCTCGGCGAGACCGAAGTGACCGGCGTGGAAGGGGTTGAAGGACCCGGCCACCAGGATCATTCCCTCGCCCGGCACCGCGGGTCGTCCGCAACCGCCGGAGGCCTCCATCTCCACCGCCTCCAGCCGGCCCCCCAGCAAGCCCTCCAGCGCCTCGTCGACGGCCGCCTCGGAGTCCTCCACCCGGACCCAGGAAGGCAGGACCGGTCCGCCGGCGGCATCTGCTTCGGCACCCGAGGCCGCGGCGCAGCGGGCGACGAGGACGGCGCTGAGAACCTCCTCCTGGGAGAGCCGGTCCGCGGCCCCCGGGTCGAACCGGAGGCTGGCAAAGCAGTAGGCGAGGGGTCCCCGGGCGCACACGAAGGCCCGGTCCCGCCCCTTGCGCACCCGGTCGGTGGCCAGTGCGGCAGTGGCCCCGGCGCCGACGGCCCCTTCATGCCGGGCCAGACGCCGGGCGCGGGCCCTGGCCCTTGCGGCCAGAAGCCGGGCGGTCTCCTCCCGGACCCGGTGCGGGCCCGGTCTGCCGAGAAACTCGGCGATCGCCTCCGGGAGATAGGGGACCTGGGCCTCGACCAGGGCGCGCGAGGCGCCGGGATGATTGAGCAACCAGCTCACCCCTCGGGATCCTCCGCCGGTGACGGCGACGGCCAGGGGTTTGCCGGCCGCCAGGATGGCCTCCACCCTGTCCCAGGCCCAGGACTCGAGGGCCGACTCGGTCACAGGAGGCCGAGGAAGTCGATCACGCCGCGCACCCCCCAGGCGGTGAGAAAGAGGCCGCTCAGGACGTTGAGGATCAGCAGGGTTCGGCCCATGCGCAGAGCCGGCGGCAGACGCGTCCGGTCGGTCCACACCATCAGCAGGCACCAGAGGCCGCAGGTGAGCACGCCGCCGAAGATCGCGGCGGGTGTCACGATCTGCACCGGATTGCCGCCGAGCCACATGATGGAGACCCCGCCGATCCCGCAGTAGGCCACGACCCATGGCCGCAGCCGCCGGAGCGGCATCTGGCGCACCCTGGCCGAAAGGGGCCGCAGACACTCGTGGGTGGTGCGCACGTAGAGCTCGTAGGCGCCGAGAATGGTGCCGAAGAAGGCGGTGAAGATGCCGGCCTGGTACACATATAGAAGCTTGGGATGCAGCCCGGTGAGAAAGGCGGCCTGCACCGAGAGAAGCTGCAGGCCCGAGGGCACGACCTGCCCCGGGTGCAGGAGCGCGGCGCCGAGGATCATGAAGGCCATGGTGAAGACCACGACGCAGAGAAAGCTGCCTCCCGTGTCGGCCAGGGGCGCCCGCAGCCAGGCCCGTGCGCGGCCGACGTTGGCTTGGTCCACGGGGATTGCGGCTCCCCCCGACCCTCCCGGCGGACGCCGACCGAGAAGTCCCCATCCCTTTTCCCGAAGCATGCCGATGTAGCCGAAGTAGTCCTGCGTTCCGCCGCCGATCGCTCCGAGATAGGTCCCGAGCTCGAGCCAGGGAGAACGGCCGGCGATTGCCGGGTACTTGGCGCTCACCCAGGGCTGGTAGGCGGGAAGGGAAGGAACCAGGCTGCCTTGCAGGGCCGCCAGCCAGTCGGGGCGGCAGGCGAAGGTGGCCAGTAGGATGAAGAGGAGGAGGACACCGACGATCACCGTCTGGGTGCGCTCCAGGGCCCCGTAGCTCTGCACCAGGGTCAGGAGGATGGCGGCGCCGGCGAACAGGGTGCCCCAGACCCTGCCGTCCGACCAGAGGTCCGTTCCCCCTTCGAGCCCGCCGATCCAGACGACGAGGCCGCCGAGCATCTTGGGGAGTCCCGACAACCACAGGGGAAAGCACAGGATCGTCATCGCCGAGAGGAGGACCACCGCCCAGCCCTGGGGGCCGGGAAGGTACCTCCAGCTCTCGATCGGATGTTCCCCGGTGAGGGTCATGTACCGGGCGGCGGTGTAGACCTGGACGAACTTCATCAGCCCGCCCCCGATGAAGCACCACAGCAGGGCGTATCCGAAGAGGGCCCCCCCGCGCGAGGCGAAGACGGTCTCGCCGCTGCCGATGGTGACCGAGGCGATGATGGCGCCGGGTCCGAAGGAGCGCAGGAGGGCTCCCACCCTCCGGCCGGTCAGCTCCGCGGGGGGTTCGGGGTAACGGTTGTCCACGCGGGCAACGAAAGACGGGGATGGCGAAGGTTGTCAATCGCCCTCGTCCCTCGGCATATTCCCCGCCATGACCATCGATCGCGCCGTGATTCCGGTGGCCGGTCTCGGAACGCGGCTGCTGCCGACGACCAAGGCCGTGCCCAAGGAGATGCTCCCCGCGGGGCGCCTGCCGATCATCCACCACGTCGTGGAGGAGTTGATCGCCGCGGGGATCCGGCGGATCCTGTTCGTCAGCAGCCGCCAGAAAGGGGCGATCGAGAACCACTTCGACGACTACTCGTCGCTGCTGATGCACCTGGAGCTCGACGGCCGGGACGTCCGCGAGATGGGGCGTTTCGACTACCGCCAGCGCGGCATCGAGTTCCTCTTCACCCGCCAGCAGGTTCCCCTGGGCGAGACCAAGCCCCTGGGCACCGGAGACGCCGTCGCTTCGGCCGAGAGCTTCGTCGGCGGCTCCGACTTCGTCGTCGCCTACGGGGACAGCATCATCGCCTCCCCGAACCCTCCGGGCCTGGTGGAGCGGATGATCCGCTCCCACGAGCAGCACCGCTCCGCCTGCACCATCGGCGCCTGGGAGGTGACGCCGGAGATGGTGAGCCGGTACGGGATCCTGGTGCCCGCAGAGGATGGGGGGGACCCGGCGGACATCCGACTCGCCGACATCATCGAGAAGCCGGCCCCCGGCACCACCGACAGCCGCCTGGCGGTGAGCGCCCGCTACGTCTTCGCGCCGGAGGTCTTCGACAGGATCCGCGCCGTGGCGCCCTCCGAGACCGGGGAGATCTACCTCACCGATGCGATCCACCGCCTCATCGAGAACGGACGCGAGGTCCGCGCCGTGCGCCTCCGGGAGGACGAGACGCGTTACGACATCGGCAACCACTCCGCCTACTTCCGGACCTTCATCGACTATGCCCTGAAGGACCCGGAATGGGGGGAGGAAACGGCCGACTACCTCGCCAGGCGGCTGGCCGGCAGGTCCCACCGGACGGGTGGACTTGACGCCCCCCGGCGGGGGGGATGAACCGGGGCGAAGAGGCGCGGGAGGGGCCTTCGAGAATCCCGGCCCAGGGTGGTGCCGGAGGGCCTTTCGCCGTTGACAGCAACCCGCCCAACCGTATCTTACGGCAACCTTAACGCACTGATTATCAAGAGCATAGGCCATCCGGGCCCGATTCCGACGCGGGATCCCGGGGGCGGCATCCGAAGCAGGTGGCAGACATGAGCGAAGCCCCGGGCTGGAAGGATCGGCTGGAGGGTCAGATCTCCGAGGATCTCGGCCGCGAGATCGACATCTTCGAGACCGAGATCGAGTTGCGCAGGCAGGGCAAGATCGAGGAAGCCCTGTTCGCCGAGACGCGCCTGCGCCGAGGCGTCTACGGCCAGCGCTACGACAACGG
>JAJDTN010000219.1 GCA_022827165.1 Candidatus Latescibacterota bacterium | reverse complement strand
TGGAGGAGATCGGCCTGAGGAGGGCCCTGGGCGGGTCGGCGGTCGGTATCTTCGGGCAGCTGACGGGGGAGATATTGTTGGTGGCCAGCGTCGGCGTCCTCGCCGCCGTGGTGCTGATCGTGCAGCTGCCGCTCCTCGATCTGCTCGACTACGGCGCCGGCATCTTCATCCTCAGCCTGGCTCTCGCGGCGCTGGTGGTCTACGGGCTCGTGGTCGTCTGCAGTCTCTACCCGGGGCGCCTGGCCTGCCGCGTGCGGCCGGCCGAGGCCCTGCACTCCGAATGAGAGGAAGAGCGATGATCCTGGTGGTCGACGACGATCCCTCGGTGACCGCGTCCCTGTCGCTGCTGCTCAAGCAGGCCGGCTACCGCACCGCCGCCGCCGCGTCGCCGGCCGAGGCCCTGCGGCGCCTGGAGCGCGGCGGCTGCGAGCTGGTCCTGCAGGACATGAACTTCTCGCGGCGGACCAGCGGCGAGGAGGGGATGGAGTTGCTGCAGGAGATCAAGGGGCGGCAGGCCGGACTGCCGGTGGTGCTCATGACGGCCTGGGGCTCCATCGAGCTGGCCGTGGCGGGCATCAAGGCCGGGGCCGCCGACTTCGTCACCAAGCCGTGGACCAACGAGCAGATCCTGCAGGTGGTGAAGAGGGCTCTCGGTCTGGCCGCGGCGGGGCCGGCCGCCGATGGCTCGCTCACCCGCGAGCATCTCGACGGCCAGGGCGACTTCGCCAACGTCATCGGCGAGGACCCCGGTCTGCTCAGGGTGCTGGAGGTCGTGAGCCGCGTCGCCCCCACCGAGGCCTCGGTGCTGATCACCGGCGAGAGCGGCACCGGCAAGGACGAGATCGCCCAGGCCCTGTTCCGCAACAGCAGCCGGGCCGACCAGGCCTTCGTCAAGGTCAACCTCGGCGGCATCTCCTCCACCCTCTTCGAGAGCGAGATGTTCGGCCACGTGAAGGGCGCCTTCACCGACGCGCGGCAGGACCGCAAGGGCCGCTTCGAGCTGGCCGACGGCGGCACCATCTTCCTCGACGAGATCGGCGACCTCGACCCGGGCTGCCAGGTCAAGCTGCTGCGGGTGCTGCAGGACTGCACCTTCGAGGTCCTGGGGTCGAGCCAGACCCGCTCGGTGGACGTGCGCGTCGTCTCGGCGACCAACCGCAACCTGCTGGAGCTGGTCGAGTCGGGCGAGTTCCGGGAGGACCTGCTCTACCGGCTCAACCTCATCGTCGTGCACATGCCGCCCCTGCGCCAGCGGCCGGGGGACATACCGCTGCTGGCCCGCCACTTCGCCCGCGGCGCCGGCCAGGTCTACCGCCGCTGCGGCCTGGAGATCGACGACGACGCCCTGCAGTGGCTGCAGGGACAACCGTGGCCGGGCAACATCCGCCAGCTCAAGCAGCTCGTGGAACGCACCACCCTGATGAGCCAGGGGGACCTGCTGAGCGCCGACGACTTCGCCGCCGCCCAGGCCATGCAGCCCGAGGAGGGCGCCGCCGCGGCGGCGGGGCCCGCGGGCCTGCCGGCGCCGGGCGCCATGACCCTGGAGGAGCTGGAGCGGTCGATGATCGTCCGGTCCATGGAGCACTACGAGGGCAACATCAGCCGCGTCGCCGAGGCCCTGGGCCTGAGCCGGGCGGCTCTCTACCGCCGCTTCGAGAAGTACGGGATCGAGCCTTGAGCCTGCGCCTCAAGCTCGTCCTCTACCTGCTCGGCATCCACCTCGTCTTCGCCGGGGTCTCCGGGTACCTGCTGATCGACGAGAAGCCCTGGCTGCTGGCCCTGGAGCTGTTCTTCCTGCTCTCCTTCCTCGCCGGCGCCCGCCTGGTCCACCATCTGCGCGTGCCTCTCGACCTGATCGGCACCGGCGCCGAGCTGATCGGCGAGCGCGACTTCACCAGCAAGTTCATCGAGGTGGGCCAGCCGGAGATGGACCGCCTCGTGGGCGTCTACAACCGCATGATCGACCAGCTGCGCGAGGAGCGCACGCGGCTGGAGGAGCAGCACTACTTCATGGACAAGATCCTCGCCGCGTCGCCGTCGGGGATCGTCACCCTCGACTTCGACGGCCGCATCGCCCTGGCCAACCCCGCCGCCGAGCGCCTGCTGGGGCTGGCCGGGGACGAGGCTTCCGGCCGCGGGCTGGAAGAGCTGGGCACGGCCTTCGGCCGCTCCCTGGAGGCCCTCGACGTGGGCGGGTCCGAGGTCCTGCCCCTGCAGGGGCGGCGGGTGCTGTGCCGCAAGTCGCAGTTCCTCGACCAGGGCTTCCCTCGCGGCTTCATCCACATGGAGGAGCTGACCGAGGAGCTGCGCCTCTCGGAGAAGGCGGCGTACGAGAAGGTGATCCGGCTGCTGTCGCACGAGGTGAACAACTCCACGGGGGCGGTGAACTCGCTGCTCCACTCCTGTCTCAACTACAAGGACCAGCTGCGCGAGGACGACCGCGGCGACTTCGAGAACGCCCTGCGGGTGGCCAGCGGCCGCATCGACCATCTCAGCGCCTTCATGCGCAGCTATGCCGAGGTCGTGCGGCTGCCGGCGCCGCGGCCGCGGCCGGTGGACCTGGAGGGACTGCTGCGCGGCATCGGTCTGCTAATGCGCGCCGAATGCGAGGAGCGCGGGATCGAATGGGCCTGGGACGTGCAGGAGGCCCTGGCGCCCGTCGCCATGGACGAGGGCCAGATGGAGCAGGTCTTCGTCAACATCCTGAAGAACGCCGTGGAGGCGATCGGCGAGGACGGCCGCATCACCATCCGCCTGGGGGCCGAGGAGCGGCCCTTCGCCGTGATCGAGGACACGGGACCGGGGATCGATCCCGAGGTGGCCGAGAGCCTCTTCACCCCCTTCTTCAGCACCAAGGAGAACCGCCGCGGCCTCGGCCTGACCCTGGTGCAGGAGATCCTGGGCCGCCACGGCTTCGCCTTCTCCCTGGAGAGCCCGGCGGGCGGGCCGACCCGGTTCGCCATCCGGTTCTGATGGGCCCGGTGACGAGGGGACTGGCGGTCCTCGCCGTCCTGTGGATGGCTCCTCCCGCCCACGGCCAGCCCTGGTGGGTGCAGGGCACCGTCGTCGACGCGGCCACGGGGGAACCCCTGCCGGCGGCGACGGTGCGGCTGGCCGGCGCCTACCGCGGCACCATCGCCAACGACGAGGGCGAGTACCGCATCGAGGTGCGGCGCTGGCCGGCGGCCCTGAGGGCGAGCCACATCGGCTACGCCTCCCGCGACAGCGTCCTCACCGCCCCGACGGGACGCGTCGACCTCGTCCTGACACCGGCGCCCTACCCCCTCGAAGCCCAGGTAGTGACCCCCGGAGACCCGGCGGAGCGCATCATGGCCCGGGTGATCCGCAACAAGCAGGCCTGGCGGCCCCTGCTGGCCGGCTACCGCGCCCGCGCCTACACCCGCCGGATCCTGGAGAACGACGACGGCATCGTCTCCATCGGCGAGACCGCCTCGGAGATCTTCCGGGACCGGGACCGCGGCCTTCGCGAGGTGGTCAAGTCCCGGCGCACGACGCGCAACCTGGAGCCCGGGGACGGGTTCGTCTCCACCCTCGAGGGATTCGTCGACTTCCACGACGACGACATCCCCATGCTCGGGCAGAGCCTGATCGGCCCGACCCACCCGGAGGCCCTCGAGCACTACCGGTTCCGCCTGATGGGGCGGCGCTACCTGGACGACCGGGTGGTCTTCGACATCTCCGTCGAGCCGAAGAGCCGGCTGGCCACCGCCTTCGTTGGCCGGGTCTCGGTCCTCGACGAGGCCTTCGCCCTCCTGGAGGTGGAGCTGGCGCCGAGCCGCGCCGCCGTGGCCTCCGCCGTGCCCCTGCCCGTGGTGGAACACCTCGACCTCACCTGGCGCCAGCAGTTCCGCGGCTTCGGCGAGGTCTGGCTGCCGGTGGACTACCGGTTCACGCTGGAGGCGGAGATCGGCATCGTGGGGCTGCGCTTCCCCGCCGCCCGGTTCACCTCCCTGACGCGGCTCGACGACTACGAGGTCAACGCCGGCCTGCCCGACTCGCTCTACATCGGGGAGCAGGTGCTGCGCGTCGATACCGTGGCCGTGGCCCGGGACAGCACCTTCGCCGGACTGGCGGACAAGGTGCCCCTCTCCGAGCGGGAGCGAGAGGCCTACGCCGCCATCGACACCTCCCTGCGCCTGGAGAGGGCCTTCCGCCCCACCGGCTTTCTCGCCCGCCTGCTGGTCGACACGGGGGAGGAGGGAGGCGAGGAGGCCGTCGACGTCAAGCCGTCCGGCGAGGGGGCGGTCCGGCGGCGAGGACTCGGGATCGACTGGAAGCCCGACCTGGGCCATGACCGCGTCGGTGGAGCGCACCTGGGCCTGGAGGGGAGCCGCGGCTGGCAGGCCCCCCGGCGGCAGGAGGCGGCGCCGGGTACGACCATGGTCCGGAGCCCTGGTCCCGGCGGGGCGGGTCTCGCCGGCCTGGAGACGGGCGGCGGCGGTGCATACGACCTGGGCCTGAAGCGCTGGTCCTGGCGCGGGCGCGCCGCCTGGGGATGGGAGATGGCGGCGACCCGCCTTCGGGTCGACCTGGAGTACGGCAGCGGCAAGGTGCCGCGCATCCCTTCGGACAGCTATTCCCTGCTGATCAACAGCGCCCAGTCCCTGCTGGGCCTGGACGACTACTTCGACTGGTACTGGCGCGAGGGGCTGCGGTCCCGCCTGCGGCTGTGGCTGCCGGGCCGCACCGCCCTGGAGGTGGCCCTCCGGGACGAGGACCACTCCTCCCTGGCGCAGACGACCCGCTTCAATCTCCTGGGGCGCGACTGGCAGCCGCGGCCGAATCCCGCCGTCGAGGAGGGCCGGCTGCGCTCGCTGGAGGCCCGCTTCGAACGGGGCGGTCCCTACCGTCCCTTCGGGATCCGGGCCAACCGGCGCGCCGAGGTGACGGTGGAGCACGCCGGCCTGCTGGGGGGCGACTTCTCCTTCACCCGCCTGCACCTGGCCCTCGACGGCCAGTTCCGGACCTTCCTCCGGCGCCGCTGGCGGCCCAACACCCTCGATCTGCGGCTGGTGGCGGGCTACGCCTTCGGCCGGCTGCCCCCGCAGCGCTTCGGCGCCCTGGAGGCGGGCCTGCTCCCCTTCTCCCCCTTCGGCGCCTTCCGCAGCGTGCGCGGCCATCCCCACGAGGGCGAGCACTACGCCGCCCTCTACTGGGAGCACGACTTCCGCAGCGCCCCCTTCGAGCTGCTGGGGTTGTGGGGTTTGGCCATGCGCGGGGCGGGGCTGGTGGTGCACGGCGCCTCGGGCCGCACCTGGATCGACGCCGAACGGCGGGCCGGCCTGGGCTACGAGCCGCGCTACGAGGACGGCTTCCGCCACGAGGCCGGGGTGTCGCTGGTGCTCTTCCACCTGCTGCGCCTCGACCTCACCCGGCGGCTGGACCGGGCCGGCTGGAGCGCGGGGGCGAGCCTGGCGCGCTGGTGATTCGGTGACCTCGGGGCGCTGACCGCCGCCGGCAGGATGCCGGACGGAGTTGTCAGCCGCCGGCGGTGAGGCGGCTCACGTCGACGATGTAGAGCTGGCGGTGGCCCTCGTGGGCCGAATCGATGCAGACCTGGGTGCCGTCGCGGTTCCAGCGCGGGTGCAGGTCGCAGCGGATCTCGCCGGTGATGGCGGGCGGCGAGTGGAAGCGCCCCACGTCCACGCGGCGCTCCCCGGCCAGGTCGTAGAGGATCAGGGTGCGCGTGGTCCCGCCCCGGGGATAGGTGTCGGTGAGCAGCCAGCGGCCGTCGGGCGAGTAGCTGCAGTGGCCGTCCTCGGTGAGCTGGCCCTCGCCCACCACCTCCACCTGGTGCAGGGCGCGGTCCCGGAAGAGGAGGTAGCGCTGGCCGATGCCCTCCTGGAAGGCCCAGGCCAGGATGTGGTCCGGGTCGCGCCAGTCGAAGTGGGAGACCGCGCCCTGGGAGGCGACGATGGCCAGCTCGCCGCCGTCGGGCCGCGCCGTGATCATGCGGTGGTGCCGGGGCGCGTCGGGGCCGGTCTGCCAGCGGTGGAGGAAGACGAAGCGGCGGTCGTCGGGCGAGAACTGCAGGTGGTTGAAGCGGTGCACGGCGCCGTCGAAGCCGGGGCCGCGCTCGATGGCGGCGACCTGGGCGAGGGAGAGGATCAGGCGGTTCTCGCCGGTCTCGACATCGAGCCACCAGATGCCGTCGTCCTCCGGCTCCGGCACATCCCGCCCGGGGTCGGGCACCCCGGGGTACCCGTAGCCGGGGCGCTGGTGCTGCAGGCGGGAGAAGCTCAGGGTCACCGCCTGGCGGCCGTCGCGGCTCAGGGCGTAGACCGGCCGCGGCAGGGTGCGCACCACCGCCCCGGTCGACGAGTCCCGCACGACGGAGACGAAGCGGGCCTCGCCGTCCGGGATGTCCTCCCAGCCGTGCTCGCTGGGCCGCTGCGGCTCCTCGCCCGGGTCCAGGCGGTCGTTGTGGATGATCCAGGGGGTCGCCGGCGCCGGGCCGCGGTCGGCCACGTGTCCGCTGGCGTGGGGCGACGGCAGCCAGTGGAGCATCGAGCTCTGCTGCCAGCACCAGGCGCGGGTCCGGCCGAGGGCGCGGAACCCGCCGCCCTCGAGGTCGACGACGCCCACGGCGGCGCTGTCGGCGGCGGTGGGAGGCCGCGCCAGGAACTCCGTCTCGAGGCAGAGGAGGCGGCGCCCGCCGCCGTCCCAGCAGGACTTGTCGTAGTAGCCGAAGAAGTGGTGCCGGGGGCCGTGCGTCACCGCGCGCACGGGGAAGTCCGACTCCCAGCGGCCCTGGAGGGGCGCGGGGCTCATCGGCGCCGGATCAGTTGGCGCCCGGCGTCTCGCTCTCGAGGTGCCTTGCGTCCAGGGTCTTGAGGTAGTCCTGGAGGGCGCGACCGTCGGCCGGCAGGTCGAGGACGTCGGAGAAGGGCCACATGTCCCCCTGCAGAAACTCGACGGCGCTCTCCTGGTCCTGCGAGGTCGGCGCGGCGGACATGTCCTTGATGGCCTGGAGGATGACGGCGGCGGCCAGCCGACGATGTCCGTCGAACTGGGCCCGGTAGGCGGACTTGCGTTGCTTGGCCATGGTTCGTCACAACGGCGGTCGGGTTTTTGGGAAACGTTCTAATATAGTTGATAATTGGACGTTCCGACAGAGAAATGGATCCCGGGTAGTGCCAGTGAATTCAGGGCCGCAAGGTGGCCTTGATGCGGGCCCAGGTGGTGGACTCGACGGCGCGGGGCGATCCCGTCAGGACGCCGTGAGCTTTTCTGTCAAAGCCGGATGATTCTTCCACGTCTTCCAGATAGAACTGACCGCTCCCTACATCGTCGTGGTCGAAATCAAAAACACCCACGGTGAACCCTATGGTATGGCCGGGTTCGAACGTGGAGGTTTCGCTTCCGTCGGGGTCGGAATCGAGCAGGAGATCGAAGGCCGTGACGTAGAACTCGACGGTCCACGAAACGGTTTCACCCTCCAGGACAGATGCCGTTCCAAGTGCGTAGGGAGGCTCGACGGCCCAGTAACCGTCTTCGTCCCAGTAAGCTCCGACGAACGGAAGCCTCAGCCGGCCCCCATCCGGGTAGATGATGACGTCGTAATACTGGTCGAAGGACTCATCCAAGGGGTCACCGTGATACCCGGAATGGTCTCCGTCCACGATCAGGGCGACCTGATCGGCTATCCCGTCCGAGTTTCGGTACACGTCATCCGTCGCCTCGATGGCGACGTACACCTTGCCATCATCGGACCACGCCACCCAGGAGCGGAAATCCAGGTTCGCGGGATCGTATTTTGCCGGCGGATTGAATTCGCCCGACGGTTCGGCGTGCCAGTGCATATCGAAGTCGAGCCGCGTCGCGGTGGGTTCCCCGAACAGGTCCTTCCAGTCAGCCAGATCACCATCCATGGTCAGCTGGTCCGCGGATACGTAGGGGATGGAGAATACTCGGTCTGTCACGTGCGCGCTGGCCTGGGTTGACAGGATTGCCAGCACCAGCACCAGGACGATCGCCATGGGTCCCTCCTGTCGAACAGCTCGACCGCATCGGCCGGATGACAAGTGCTCTTCAGACGCTTCGACGCCTGATACCGCTCCGAAGTTTCCTGCCCTGCGTTGGACCCGGCGGCTGAAGCAAAGATCCGTCGCACGCCTCGAAGACGCCTCCCGCCCCCGGCCTCAGACGAAGAGCCCCACCACGCATCCCGTGAGCATCGTGGCCAGGGTCCCGGCGGCGATCGACCGCAGTCCCAGCCGGGCCAGGTCTCCCCGGCGCTCGGGGGCGATGCTGCCGATGCCGCCGATCATGATCGCCACCGACCCGAAGTTGGCGAAGCCGCACATGGCGTACACGGCGATGAGGAAGGCGCGGTCGCTCAGGCCGCTCTGGCCGCCGGCCATGCGCGTCGACAACTCCACGTAGGCGACGAACTCGTTGAGGACCGTCTTGATGCCCATGAGCTGGCCGATGACGGCCGCCTCCGACCACGACACCCCCATGAGCCAGCACGGCAGGCGCAGGACCCAGCCGCTGGCCGCCTGCAGGCTCCAGGCCGCCCCCGCTTCTCCGGCGACCATCCTCCCCGTCCAGCCGACGGCGAGGTTGACCAGGGCCACGAGCCCGATGAAGGCGATCAGCATGGCCAGGATGTTGAGGAACAACTGCATCCCCTCGGAGGCTCCGCGCGCCGCCGCGTCCAGCCCGTTGAGGGTGTCCTCCTTCTCCAGCTCGATGCCGCCGACGGCGGTGACGGGCGCCTCCGTCTCCGGGTACATCAGCTTGGCCACGGCCACCGCCGCCGGGGCGCTGATCAGGGACGCGGTGAACAGGTGGCCGGCGATCTCCGGATGGGCGCCCGCCAGCATGCTCGCATAGACGACCATCACCGTGCCGGCGATCGTCGCCATGCCGGCCGTCATCATGCAGAACAGCTCGCTTTGCGTCAGGCGCGCCACGTAGGGACGGATCAGCAGCGGCGCCTCGGTCATCCCCAGGATGATGTTGGCGGTCACCGAGACGCTCTCGGCGGCGCTGATCCCGAAGAGGCGCTGCATGAAGCGGCTGAGCTGGCCGATCGCCCAGGGCAGGACCCCGTAGTGGTAGAGGACCCTGGAGAGGGAGGCGACGAAGATGATGATGGCGGCGATCTCCAGGGCCAGGACCGGACCGTAGGCGCGCACGAACTCGGAGCCGCTGACGCCGGAGAACAGGAGCGACTCGTTGGCCCTCAACGCCGTCACCTTGAGCACTTCGGTCAGGGCGCCGACGACGCCGAAGACGTGGCCGCGCAGGCCGCTGAGGAGGAGCACCGCCGCCAGCACGAGCTGCAGGCCGGTGGCGGCCAGGAGGGTGCGCCAGGGCGGGGGTCCCGACCGGGTGCCCGCGGCCCAGGCGAGCCCCAGGAGGACCGCGTAACCGAGGGCGCCGTGAAGGATATCCATGGGATCTCTCTCAGGAGTCGAGGCCGAGGGCGTCCACGGCGGCCTGGGCGACGGCGGCGGGCGGGCCGTCGGTGGCCAGCCGCACCGCCCCTTCCCAGACGGGCAGGGAGGTCACGGATGAGGCGAAGCTCTCGAACCAGGGGCGGTCGGAGCGCGAGCCCCGGGCCTGCAGCCGCCGGCGCCAGCTCTCGCGCTCCGGGGCGTCGAGGTGGAGGACGGTGAGCCGCGCCGGGGCCACGGCCTCGCCGAGGGCGGGCCACAGGGACGGGCAGGCCAGCTCCGGGCCCCAGCCGCCGGCCAGGAAGACCACCCGCCGGCCGACGAGGTTGGCGCAGGCCGTGGCCACGGCCCCGGAGTACTCGAGCGGGCGCAGCCGCTGCCAGTAGCGGTCGGTGCCGTAGGCCCCGGCCCCGGGGACGCCGTCCTGGCGCGCCGCCTCGAGGACGAAGGCGCCGGCGGCGGCGTCCTTGTCGACGCCCACGGACCCTGGCACCACCGGAAGGAGCCGGGCCACGAGGGCTGTCTTGCCCACCCCCGGGGGACCCGCGACGACGACCAGCCGGGAACCCGGGGCCCCCGGGGCGGCGGCCTCGAGCACGGCGCGCACCGTCGGCGCCGCGTCGGGCCGGGACTCCGCGTAGCCGCCGCCCAGTCGCGAGACGGGGGCGGTCACGGCGACGGCGCGCCCCGGTCCCGCGGTTGCCAGCCCAGCTCCTTGCCGCTCTCCAGGTCCCACTTGAGCTCGCCGCCGAGGGAGGCGCCGTAGACGATGGCGAACTTCGGGTCGGGGCCGGCCAGGCAGCAGTGGGTCAGCTCGGCCATGTCCCGCGACGAGAGCCAGCGGTTCATGCCCGGTTCGTACCGGGAGTTCACCTCGTCCGTCTCGGGGAAGTTGGCGATGCGGATGTTGTAGCAGGAGATCCCGTGCTTGTCGTAGTAGAACCGCCCGAGGGCCTCGCCGTAGGCCTTGCTGACGCCGTACATGCTGTCCGGGCGCACCGGCAGCTCGGGCCGCGAGACGGCGCCCTCCATCTCGTAGAAGCCGGTGACGTGGTTGGTGCTCGCGAAGACGACCTTGGGAACGCCGTTGATGCGCGCCGACTCGAAGATGTTGTAGGTGCCGCGGATGTTGGTCTCGAAGATCATCTGGTTGTACAGCGTCCGCGGAGAGCCGTGGCCGGAGACGGCGATGCCCAGGTGGACGATGGCGTGCACGCCTTCCCCGATCTCGATCATGCACTCCAGGTTGGAGAGATCGGAGACCACCACCTGGTCTCCGGGCTCGACCTCGGGCACGGTGCGGTGGAAGAGGAGGCGGAAGTCGTAGCGGTCGCGCAGGTAGCGCCGCAGGGCGCTGCCGACCTTGCCGGCGGCGCCGGTGATCAGGATGCGTTTACGGTCAGCCATTCTCTCGACCATTGGTTTCGGGTGAGGACAGGAGTGATCGGATTCTGCCCCGTCGGCGGCGGGCCAGGGCGATCTCGGCGGCGCCCAAGAGCAGGAGCCACGCCAGGCCGCCCAGCACCGCCCACCAGGCCGCCGCCGGCCCGGCTCCCGCGGCGGCGGCGCAGGGCAGGGCGAGGGCCGCCGTGAGGGCGTGGAGCAGGAGGACCGCCCGGGTGCGGTCGAAGCCGGCGGCCACCAGCCGGTGGCTGACGTGGCGGTTGTCGCCGACCCACGGCGCCGCCCCCCGGCGCAGCCGCAGCCAGACGACGGTGACCAGGTCGTACGCCGGCAGCCCGAAGGGCAGCAGCGGCAGCAGCAGCAAGGGAGCGGCGGAGAGGCCGGTGGCCGCCCCCGCCAGCTGCGAGCTGAGGGACACAGAGACGGCTCCGGACAGGAAGCCGAGGAGCAGCCCCCCGGCGTCGCCCAGGAAGATCGAGGCGGCCGGGAAGTTGTGGACCAGGAAGCCGCCCGAGGCCCCGGCCGAGGCCAGGCAGAGAGCGGCCAGGGGCAGGTGTCCGGCGGCCAGGGCGAGGGCGGCGCAGGCGCCCAGTCCGAGGACGGCCAGACCCGCGGCCAGGCCGTCCATGTTGTCGAGGAAGTTGAAGGCGTTGGTCAGGGCCACGATCCACAGAATGCTCAGCACCGCGGCCAGCGCCGTGCTTCCGCCCGGGGCCGCCAGGCGGAACCCCGGCACCCAGAGGACGATCGCCGCTCCGAGGGCGGCCTGCACGCCCAGGCGCAGGGCCGGCGGCAGGGGCCGGCGGTCGTCGGCCAGGCCGAGGAGCATGATCGCCGTGGCCGCCCCGAGCAGGCACAGGACCTGGCTCACCTCGCGGACCGTGGGGCTCCAGCTCTCCAGGGGGAAGAAGGCGTACGGCGCCCAGGGGCCGATCCACCCGACCCCGTCGTGGATCAGGTCGGGGCGGGCGGCGGCGAGCCAGGCGGCGGCGGCGCCGAGGGGGATGCAGGCGCCGACCCAGATGGCGAGTCCGCCGCCGCAAGGTGTGGTGCGGCTGTGGGTCTTGTAGTCGGCGTCCTGCGGGTCGTCCACCAGGCCGGCGCGCAGGGCCAGGCGGCGGACGGCAGGCACCGCCGCCGACGCCAGGAGCAGGGCGCCGAGAGCGTACGCGGACAGCAGGAGCAGGGGGGTCAAGGCACTCCGGATCTGGCGACGGGTTGGCGGGGAGGGGCTTATTATACCACCCCACCCGAGCCGCGGACAGGAGGCGCGCATGCTGGCCATCGACGGCGGAAAGCCCCTTCGAGAGACTTCCTTCCCGCCCCGCGCCCTGTTCGGCGCCGCCGAGAGAGACGCCGCCCTGCGGCTCTTCGACGGGGCGGTCGAAAGCGGATCCCCCATCGGCTACGGCGGCCCCGAGGAGCAGGCCTACGAGGCCGAGTTCGCCGCCGCCCACGGAGGCGGCTTCGCCGACCTGGTGAACTCGGGCACCTCGGCGCTCTACGCCGCCCTCGGCGGGCTGGAGTTGGAGCCGGCCTCGGAAGTGGTGGTGCCGCCGATCAGCGACCCCGGGGGCGTCATGCCCGTGGCGCTGCTCAACCTGGTGCCCGTTGTGGCCGACGCCGCCCCCGGCAGCTTCAACGCCGGCCCCGAGCAGATCGAGGCGGTCCTGTCCCCGCGCACCCGGGCGATCGTGGTGGCCCACATCGCCGGGGAGCCGGCGGAGATGGACGCCATCCTCGAGCTGGCCCGCAGCCGCGGCGTGCCGCTGATCGAGGACTGCGCCCAGGCCCACGGGGCCCGCTTCGGCGGGCGCATGGCCGGCACACTCGGCACGCTGGGGGTGTTCTCCACCATGAGCGGCAAGCACCACGCCACCGGACCCCAGGGCGGGGTCGTGTTCACCGCCGACGAGGACCTCGGCTGGCGCTGCAAGCGCTTCGCCGACCGCGGCAAGCCCCTCGGCCTGGAGGGCGGCTCCTCCAACGTGCGCGCCGGTCTCAATCTCAACGGCAACGACCTGGCCGCGGCGGTGGGGCGGGTGCAGCTGCGGCGGCTGCCGGAGATCGTCGCCGGACGGCGCCGGGTGGCGCAGGCGGTCGCCGCGGGCCTGGAGTCGATCGGGGGCGTCGGCTGCGCCCCGGAGCTCCCGGGCGCCGAGGCCGTGTACTGGTTCCAGCGTGTCCACGTAGACGGGGATCGATTCACCGTCGGCAAGGACCGCTTCGCCCGCGCCGTGGCCGCCGAGGGCATCCCGGTGAACCCGGCCTACCGGTTCCTGGTGGGCGAGGCCGAGTGGTTCCGCCGGCGGCGGGTCTTCCCGCCCGGCGACTATCCGTGGGGCCTGCCGGAGTACGGCGGCGACCGCAACGCGCAGTTCCCCTGCCCCAACGCCGTGGAGGCCGTGGAGAGCCACTTCTCCTTCGCCGTCCACGAGAACTGGGGCGAGGCGGAGGTGGCCGACACGGTCGCGGCGGTCGGCAAGGTGGCCGAGGCGTACGCGGCGTGAGGGCT
>JAJDTN010000301.1 GCA_022827165.1 Candidatus Latescibacterota bacterium | reverse complement strand
GTACCTGACCCAGCCCGAGCAGTTCTTCCGCTCGTGGCTCCTCGGGTTCACCTATTGGGTCAGCCTCACCCTCGGCTGCCTGATGGTCCTCCTCATCCACCACCTGGCGGGAGGACGCTGGGGATTCGCGGTGCGCCGCATCCTCGAGGCCGGGGCCCGCACCTGGCCGCTGATGCTGGTTCTCGGCCTGCCCGTTCTGGCCGGCCTGCACGACCTCTATCACTGGACACACACGGAGGTGCTGGCCGAGGACGAGATCCTCCAGCACAAGTCCCCCTTCCTGAATGTGCCCTTCTTCGTCGTGCGGTACTTCCTGTACTTCGCACTCTGGGGGGGGATGATCCAGCTCCTCCACCGCTGGTCGAAGCTGCAGGACGAGCAGGCCGAGACCTGGCCCACCCGGAGGATGCAGGTCCTCTCCGGTCCGGGGCTCGTGCTCTTCGTGCTCTCCGGGACCCTCGCCGGCGTCGACTGGATCATGTCTCTCGAGCCGCACTGGTTCTCGACGATCTTCAGCGCCATATACATCATCGGGCAGGGCCTCGCGGCCTGGGCCTTCGTGGCCGTCGTCGGCGTCAGCCTCTCCCGCCACGAGCCGCTGAGCGCCCTGCTGAGCAACGAACGTCTGCGCGACCTGGGCACCTTCATGCTCGGCTTCGTGCTCCTCTGGGCCTACACCTCCTTCTCCCAACTGCTGATCATCTGGGCCGGCAACCTGCCCGAGGAGATCACCTGGTACTACACGCGCCTCAGCGGCGGCTGGCTCCATCTCGGCTACCTGCTCATCGGCTTCCACTTCGCCGTGCCCTTCCTGCTGATGATCTCCAGCCGCCTCAAGTCCCGTCTGCGGATCCTCGTCTCCGTCGCCTGCGGCCTGCTTCTCATGCGCCTCCTCGATCTCTACTGGATCTCCGCCCCCGCCTTCCAGGGCGGGCAAGCCTCGGCGGCCCCCCACTGGCTCGACCTGGTCATCCCCTTCTCCATCGGATGCCTTTGGCTCTTCGTTTTCTTCGGGCACCTGAAGGGCCGGTCCCTTGTGCCGCTGAACGACCCGAGGTTCGACTTCACCGCCCTCGCCGCGCAGACGGCGGAGGAGGGTCACCATGGCTGATCATCACGGTGCCGCCGATGGACATGTCCACGCCGCTTCGGCCGCGGCGGGCCATGAGGTCACCGACGCCCCGGCCAGCCCCCTGGCCAAGGTGGGGATCGCGATCGCCGTGCTCATGGTCGTCTCCTTCGTAGGCGTTCTCCTGCTCTTCCGGTTTCTCGTGCACGTGCAGCCCCTGTACGACAAGGAGGAGCCGGCCCATCCTCTGCGCGACGTGCGGGTCTCCTCCACCGAGCCGCGGCTGCAGCCCGACCCACCGCGGGAGAAGGCCGAGCTGCGGCGCATCGAGGACCAACTCCTCACCACCTACGACTGGGTGGACAAGGAGCAGGGGCTGGTGCGCATCCCCGTGGACCGCGCCATCGACCTCCTCTCCCGCCGCGGACTGCCCGAGAAGACCGGTACCGGAGCCGCCGTGACAGAGGCCGATTCCACAGGGGCCGCTGCCCCGCCGGCGAGCGAGGAATGAGGGTGAGACCGGGTACCCACCTTTCCTCGGCGATCACGGCCTTGACGGCCCTGACGGTAGGGTCTGCCCATGGCCAAGCCCTCGACTCCACGGTGGGCGACCAGATCGGCATCGACCAGCGGCTCGGCGAGCGGGTTCCGATGAACCTGGCCTTCCGCGACGAGACGGGAACGGAGGTGCGCCTCGACGAGATCCTGGACAAGAGGCCGGCGATCCTGTCCCTCGTCTACTACGAGTGCCCCATGCTCTGCACCCAGGTGCTCAACGGCCTCCTGCGAAGCCTGCGGGTTCTCTCCTTGGATGTGGGCGGCGAGTTCGAGGTGATCACGGTGAGCATCGATCCCGGCGAGACGCCGGCCCTGGCGGCGGCCAAGAAGAAGGAGTACGTCGGGCGCTACGGCCGCGATGGCGCGGCAGGGGGCTGGCACTTCCTCACCGGAACCCGGGAGCGGATCGAGGAACTCGCCGAGGCCGTGGGCTTCCGCTACGAGTACGATCCCGAGACCGATCTCTACGTCCACGCCAGCGGCATCATGGTCCTCACCCCGGCGGGAGAGCTGGCCCGTTACTTCTACGGCGTCGAGTACGCGCCGAAGGACCTGCGGCTGGGCCTGATCGAGGCGGCGGAGGAGCGCATCGGCAACGCCGTCGATCAGGTTCTGCTGCTCTGCTACCAGTACGATCCCACGACCGGCAAGTACGGCTTGGTGATCCTCAACAGCCTGCGCGTCGCCGGGGCGGCTACCGTGGCCGTCCTGGCCGCCCTCGTCATCGGCTGGATCCGCCGGGAACGCCGGCAGGCCGGCCGCCCGGCGGCCAACCCCATTCCGCAACGGAACTGACCGAGCCCGCATACGATGTCGAAGGAATTCCCCCTCCATCCCGACCTGGCCTCCACTTTCGCCCTGCAGGTGGATCTGCTGTACTTCCTGCTGGTGGGGCTCAGCGTCCTCTTCGCGGCGGGCGTGGTCATCGTCCTGGTGATCTTCGCCATCAAGTACCGCAGGCGCTCCGACGACGACCGCCCCCATCCCGTCCACGGCTCGATCCCCCTCGAGGTGGCCTGGAGCATCATCCCCCTGTTCATGGCCATCGGCGTCTTCACCCTGGGAGCCGAGGTCTACTACCGCATGTACCGCTCGCCCACCAACGCCATCGACATCTACGTCGTGGGCAAGCAGTGGATGTGGAAGATCCAGCACCCCGAGGGCCGACGCGAGATCAACGAGCTCCACATTCCCGTCAATCAGCCGGTGCAGTTGACCATGACCTCGGAGGACGTGATCCACGCCTTCTCGGTGCCCGCCTTCCGCACCAAGAAGGACGTCGTGCCCGGCCGCTACAACACGATCTGGTTCGAGGCCACCAAGACGGGCGAGTACCACCTGTTCTGCGCCGAGTACTGCGGCACCCAGCACTCCACCATGATCGGCACGGTGTACGTGATGGAGCCGGAGGACTACCAGGAGTGGCTCGGCGGCGGAGTCAGCGGCGAGACCATGGCCGAGGCGGGGGAGCGCCAGTTCGAACAGCTGGGATGCGCCACCTGCCACAAGGCCGAGTCCATCGGCCGCGGCCCCACCCTGGTCGGTCTTTTCGGCGAGCAGGTGGAGCTCGCCTCGGGCGATATGGCCCTGGTCGACGAGAGCTACCTGCGCGAGTCGATCCTCGCGCCGGCGACGAAACTGGTGAAGGGCTATGACCCGATCATGCCCACCTTCCAGGGGCAGATCAGCGAGGAGACCCTGCTCCAGCTCATCACCTACATCAAGTCCCTCGGCGCCAGCGAGTGAGGCGGAGCCATGACCACGACGACAGCTGAACCGACGACCCACGGCAACGGGCACCACGGCGGCGAGGAGGAGAACTACCTCAACGCCCGGTACGGGATCGCCTCCTGGCTGCTGACCCTCGACCACAAGCGCATCGGCATCCTCTACCTCCTGGTGACGACCCTGTTCTTCATCATCGGAGGCCTCTTCGCGGCGCTGATCCGCCTCGAGTTGCTGACCCCCCAGGGAGACGTCCTCGAGGCCGACACGTACAACAAGATGTTCACCATGCACGGCGTGGCGATGATCTTCTTCTTCCTCATCCCCTCCGTGCCCGCCGTCCTCGGCAACTTCGTCATCCCCATCATGATCGGCGCCAAGGACGTCGCTTTCCCGAAGCTCAACCTGCTCAGTTGGTACTGCTACATCGTGGGCGGGTCCCTGGCCACCCTGGCCATCATCATGGGCGGCATCGACACGGGCTGGACCTTCTACACGCCCTACAGCTCGACCTACGCGAGCGGCTACGTGGCCCTCGCCCTCACCGGGGTGTTCATCAACGGCTTCTCCTCGATTCTCACGGGCGTCAACTTCCTCACCACCATTCACAAGATGCGCGCCCCCGGGATGACCTGGTTCCGGCTGCCCTTGTTCATCTGGGCCCAGTACGCCACGAGCCTGATCATGATCCTGGGCACGCCGGTCATCGCCATCACCCTGCTGCTGCTGGCGCTGGAACGCGTGCTCCACATCGGCATCTTCGACCCCAGCCTCGGCGGCGACCCCATACTCTTCCAGCACCTGTTCTGGTTCTACTCGCATCCCGCCGTGTACATCATGATCGTTCCCGGCTTCGGCGTGATCAGCGAGGTCATCGCCTGCTTCTCCCGCAAGCGCGTCTTCGGATACAGTTTCGTCGCCTTCTCGAGCCTGGCCATCGCCGTCCTCGGCTTCCTGGTCTGGGGACACCACATGTTCACCACGGGCCAGTCGATCTACGCGGGCATGGTGTTCTCCTTCATCACCTTCCTCATCGCCGTGCCCACGGCGGTGAAGATCTTCAACTGGACCGCCACCCTCTACCGCGGGTCGGTTTCCCTCGAGTCCCCCATGCTCTACAGCCTCGGCTTCATAGGGCTTTTTCTCGTGGGCGGCCTCACCGGGCTCTTCCTGTCCACCCTGGCCACCGACATCCACCTGCACGACACGTACTTCGTCGTCGCCCACTTCCACTACGTCATGGTGGGCGGCATGGTGATGGCCTACCTCTCGGGACTGCACTTCTGGTGGCCGAAGATCACGGGCCGCATGTACTCCGAGGCCTGGGGCAAGGCGGGGGCGATCCTGATCTTCCTGGGATTCAACTTCACCTTCTTCCCCCAGTTCGTCCTCGGCTACCTGGGCATGCCCCGCCGCTACCACGTCTACCCCGAGGAGTTCCAGCTCCTCCACGTCTCGTCGACGATGGGGGCCACGATCCTCGGACTTGGCTACATGGCCCTCTTCATCTGCCTCCTCTGGTCTCTCGTGCGGGGAGCCCCTGCGGGGCCGAACCCGTGGCGCGCCAAGGGCCTGGAGTGGGAGATCCCCTCGCCTCCGTCGCTCCACAACTTCCATTCCACGCCGGTAGTCACCAAGGAGGCCTACGCCTACGAGGAGGAGGACGTGACCCTGGCCGATGCCAGCCATGCGCCCGAGAGCGAGCCGGTGGCCGGATCCAGGTGACCAGAGGATGAACACGACCGCGCAAAACCCGGCTCTCCAGCACCAGTTCGACGACCTGAACCAGCAGTACGAGGCCGCGAACATGGGCATGTGGGCCTTCCTCGCCCAGGAGATCATGTTCTTCGGGGGGATGTTCGCCGGGTACACCGTCTACCGCTACGAGTACCTGGCGGCCTTCGTCGACGGCAGCAACCGCCTGCCCATCGAGTGGGGCGCCCTCAACACGGCGGTCCTCATCGCCAGCTCCTTCACCGTGGCCATGGCCGTGCGCGCCGCCCAGACGGGGCGCAGCCGAAGCCTGCAGAACTGGATCCTGGCGACCCTTGTCCTCGGCTCGATCTTCCTGGGAGTCAAGTACATCGAGTACTCCCACAAGTACCACGACGGACTGATCCCGGGCGCCAGCTTCGGAGTCTACCCGGATTCGGGTGAGGTCCACGAGCTGGGGGCCCTGAAACCCCAGCTGAAGATCTTCTTCTCCTTCTACTTCGCCATGACCGGCATGCACGCCCTGCACATGGTGATCGGCATCGGCATCATGCTGTGGCTGTTACCCAAGATCCGGCGCGGCACCTACTCGAGCGAGTACTACAGTCCCATCGAGAACTTCGGTCTCTACTGGCACTTCGTGGACATCGTCTGGATCTTCCTCTTCCCCCTGCTCTACCTCATCGGACGCGATCCCTGGATTCGCCTGCTATGAGCGACCTCCAAGCCGGCCACCATCCTTCCGGAGGCGAGCACCACGTCCTGCCCGTCAGGACGTACGTGACCATCGTCTCCCTCCTCTTCGTCTTCACCGTCATCACGGTGCTGGCGGCCTTCGTCGAGATGGGCCCCTTGAATACCCCGGTGGCTCTTGCCATCGCCGTCTTCAAGGCCACCCTCGTGGTGTTGTTCTTCATGCACGTGCGCTACAACACGCCCCTCATGTGGGTCTTCGCCGCCGCCGGGTTCTTCTGGATGCTCATCATGTTCGCCCTCACCATGCAGGACTACGTCTCCCGCGATTGGGAAACGCCGCCGCCGGTGCACTTCCTGGATCTCCTGTAACGGGGGCTCGACGGCAAAAAAGAACGCCCTGCCCGGACAGCCGGACAGGGCGTTTTTCCGTGTGTGGAGCGACTGCGGGGTTCCTCAGCTCTCCTCTCCTGACGGCTCGAGATCGAAGACCCCCGTCGACCGGATCAGCACGAGAATCGCCGTTTGGGGGACGACGACGAATTTCTCGTTGTCGAACTTGATCTCCACCGCCTCCTTGCGCGCGTAGATGGCGTGATCCCCTTTCTGCGCCTGCAGGGGAATGAAGCGCATCTCCGCCTCCGAACCCGACTCCGCCCAGGGCACGTCGTCTTCGTCGCCCTTCGGCGGCAGGGGGATTCCCGGGCCCACCTCCTCGATCCGCCCGCTCTGCACGTTCTCCTTCTCAAGCGCCGTCGGGGGCAGATAGAGCCCCACCTCGGTGCGCTGCTCCTGCTCATCGACGCGTACCAGCACGCGGTCGCCTACGACGAGCAACTCCTTGTCACCTCGCAACATGGTTCGGATGTCCTCGCTTCTCTCTCTCGGGGGCGCTGCCTTGCGGCCGTGAAATTGTACGGGTGTCCCCGCGGCCCCTCAATGGCCGGGGCCGCGATCCGCCGCCGCCGCGGCGCCGATGATTCCCGCCTCGTTGCGAAGCCGGGCGGGTACGATCTCGCAGTCGACGGTCAGGTGGGGCAGGAACTTCTCGTGTCTCTTGCTCACGCCGCCGCCGATGATGATCAGTTCGGGCCACAGGTAGAATGACACCCTCTGCAGATAGGCGTCGACGCGGGAGGCCCACCGTTTCCAACTCAGTCTGCGGCGGGTGCGGACCCGCGCCGAGGTCCGCTCCTCGGCGGCCTTGCCGTCCATCTCGATGTGGCCGAACTCGGTGTTGGGGACCAGCCGGCCGTCGGTGAAGAGGGCCGAGCCGATGCCGGTGCCGATGGTGAGAACGAGGACGACGCCCGAGCGCCCCCGTCCCGCCCCGAAACGCATCTCCGCCATGCCCGCCGCGTCGGCATCGTTGAGGACCGAGAAGGGGCATCCCGTGGCTTCCCCGAAGATGGCCTCCGCATTCCTGCCGATCCACGAGTCGTCGATATTCGCCGCCGTGCACACCTGTCCCTGGCGGACGACGGCGGGGAACCCCGCCCCCACCGGGCCCTTCCAGTCGAAGTGCTCCACGATCCGGACCACCCCCTCCGCCACGGTCCCGGGCGTGGCCGGCTGGGGGGTCCTCACCCGGAAACGCTCGCCGAGGAGTCCTCCCCCCGAGCCGTCGACCAGGGCGCCCTTGATGCCGGTGCCTCCGATGTCGATACCGAGTACGGCCACGGCGAAAAGACTACATCGGCATGTAGTCGAGGTCGAGGACCCGCTCCACGAGCCAGCCGATGCCGAAGAGGAGGATGACGGCGGAGACACCTTGCACGATGCGGAGGTGGGTGGGCCGTCGGGCGGACCAGAGGATGAGGGGACAGAGCAGGGCGACGATGGCCACCTGCCCGACCTCGACGCCGACGTTGAAGGCCAGGAGGGAGGTAACCAGCCCGCGCGAGGGCAGGCCGAGATCGCGCAGCACGTTGGCGAATCCGAATCCGTGCACGAAGCCGAAGCAGAAAGTCAGGATCCAGCGGTGATCGACGCGGCGCAGCCAGAAGTTCTCGGCCGCCACGTAGGCGATGCTCAGGGCGATCCCCGACTCGACGAGGCGCGAGGGCAGACTCACCCACTCCAGGGCCGCCAGGACCAGGGTGATGCTGTGGGCCACGGTGAAGGCGGTGACGATCTTCACCAGGACCCCCAGCCGGGAGCCCACGACGATCAGGGCGAGGAGGAACAGGACGTGGTCGTACCCGAGGAAGATGTGCTCCACGCCGAGGACGAGGAAGCGCGCCGCCTGCGACCAGAGGCTCTCGCGCTCCCAGGCGGACAGGCCGATCCGGTGGACCGGCTCGCCCGCGGAGAGGACGGCGGCCTCCACCGGCTGGCCGGGGACCTGGATGCGGAGGAGGATGCGGTGGTCCTCGGAGAGAGGGGCCAGGTAGCGGGAGAGGTCCAGATCCAGGCGGTCGGCCCCGGCGGGGGTCTCCGCCCGGGCCCTGAACCGGGCGACGAGGTCGCCCTCGCTGTCGAGATCAGGCTCCACCGTCGCCTGGCCAAGCTCCAGGCCGGCGCCGGCGGCCCTCAGGGAGATCCTCTTCCGGAGGGTATCGGCGGCCTCGGAGGCCCCGTCGAGCATCTCCTGCGCCCAGAGGGCTTGATCGCCGTTGCGGTCCAGGCTGGGTACCAGGCTCCGCAGGTCGAGGTCGTTGAGGGTGACCGAGAGCCGGAGGCTGTCGTCGCCGACGCTCACCAGCGTATAGCTCCGGTTCATCTCGTGAGCGCCGGCGGCGCCGGCACCGAGACAAAAGGCGAGAATCACTCCACAGCGCAGCATCATCTCCCTTTCAGAGGAGCCGGCGGATCACGCCGGCCATCTTGTCGACGCCGTCCTGCTCCGAGAACAGGAACCGCACCACCCCCTCGCCATCGATCAGGTAGGTACGGGAGGTGTGGCCGATCTCGCCGTCGTCGTCCGGTCCGAAGCCGGCGCCGTACTGCCGGGCCACCGCCGCCACCGCCTCCGGGGTCCCGGTCAGGCCGGTGAGGCGGTACGGGTAGCCGGCGCAGTACGCGGCCAGCGCCTCGGGTGTATCGTGCCCGGGGTCGACGCTGACCAGGAGCACCTCCACCGCCGGCGCCGGCAGACGGCGGACCACCTCTCCCAGCTTGGACAGGGTCGTCGGGCAGCTGGCGGCGCAG